>JARIDJ010000108.1 GCA_029267175.1 Psychrobacter sp.
AGGGATGCGCCCTACTTTGGTTTTAAGATCCCAGATACCCCTGAGGGCGAGCCTGACAAGTACTTTTATGTTTGGCTAGATGCGCCTGTCGGCTATATGGCAAGCTTTCAAAACCTTTGCGATAAGCTTGCGGGTACGGACAACGCGCTAGATTTTGATCGTTATTGGGCGCAGGAGAACGAGCATAAAACCGAGGTTTATCACTTCATTGGTAAAGACATCGTTTATTTTCATGCGCTGTTTTGGCCAGCGATGCTCGCCGGTAGTGAGTTTCGTACCCCTACTGGCGTGTTCGCGCACGGCTTTTTGATGGTTAATGGCGAGAAGATGAGTAAGTCGCGCGGCACTTTTATCAAGGCTGAAACTTACGCGGAACACTTGCATCCTGAATATCTGCGTTATTACTTTGCTAGTAAGCTGTCGGATAAAGTTGAAGATATTAACCTTGATCTTGAAGACTTTATGCAAAAGGTCAACTCAGACTTAGTCGGTAAAGTGGTCAATATCGCTAGCCGTAGTGCCGGCTTTATCGTCAAAAAATACGACGGCATGCTCACTGAGGTTTGCGCTGAGCCAAGACTGCTAGAAGACATTACCAAAACTGGCGATGAAATTGCCGCTGCTTACGAAAATCGTGAATTTGCGCGGGCTATGCGCCTGATCATGCAGTGCGCGGATAAAGCCAATGAGTATATCGATGAAAAAAAACCTTGGTCACTTGCCAAGCAAGAAGGAACTGAGCAAGAGGTACAAGAAGTCTGCTCAGTTGCCATTAATATCTTCCGTCAGTTGATGTTATATCTAGCGCCAGTGCTACCTGAGCTGACGGCCAATGCCAAAGCGTTCTTGAATATTGATGATTTGAGCTTCCATAGCCGTAATGAGTGGCTACTGGGTCATCAGATCAATAAGTTCAAACCGCTTATGCAGCGTATCGAACAAAAAGATATCGACGCGATGGTCGAGGCCTCAAAAGCATCCTTAGGCGACGCTCAAGAAGCTGGGCTAAGTGAAGAAGCTACCACGACTAGTGAAGCTGAAGATAGCGCTGAGCAAACTGATTTTATTGGTATTGAAGACTTTGCTAAGGTTGAGATGAAAGTGGCGCATGTCATCGCCTGTGATTATGTCGAAGGCGCGGACAAACTGCTTCAGTTCACGCTCGATGTCGGCGAAGACAAGCCGCGTAATGTGTTTAGCGGTATCCGTAAATTTTATGAGCCTGAGCAATTAATGGACAAAAAAGTCATCTGCGTCACTAATCTTGCCCCGCGTAAAATGAAATTTGGCGTCTCAGAAGGCATGGTGCTTTCTACTGGCAATCCTAAAACTCAGCTGACAGTAGTTACCTTACCTGATAATTGTGTGGTGGGCGATTTGCTTGGTTAGGTTTGGTAATAGTGGCGCGCGGGTGCCTTATTCGGCTTAGGGTAAAAAATAGTAAAACAGTGACACTATGTTTGCCAAGCTGTCCTTATCCCTTTATCTTGAGACAACCCAATGGCACTGCTTAGAGTTCTGGCTGATATTTTATTTTATGTCGCATTAGGCTTAGGGGTATATTGGTACTTAACCAAAGATACGACCGCGCTATGGTTGGCTATCGTCTTTGGCATCTTTGGCCTACTCCTATTTATCTTGACTACCGATGTCAGGCGTCAGCGCCGTAACAATAGCCTAGAGGCTTATAACATTTGGGATTGGTGGTTCTATGCTGATCTGCTGGAGATCCCTTTTAGAATGCTTATTTGGCTATTGAGTAGGTTTTGGCGAATTTTTGATTAACAGTGATTATTTAGATGTCCTACGGGGCATCTTTTTTTGACTCGCTGTGTTTTTTATCATTAATTTATGGGCTTAAAAAAACCTTATTAGGGCGGTTATATTATTTGATGACTCATATCATTCAATTTTTTATTGCGAATCGTTACATTACTGTCATAATATAACCACTTATTGTTATAACAAACCGATTTTATCTTAGTCAGTCGCCAAAGCAACCCTCATAACTGTGCTGAGGACAATGAGCTGACTTGCATTCTCTAACCAAAGAGTTAACTTGATAATGACTATTGCTACTCCTCTACGTTTAAGCCTATGTGCTGCTGCTGTTAGTATGTTTGCTCTAGTAGGCTGTTCAAACTCTACCACTCCGGCGGCGGATGATGAGGCTACTAGTACCGACAAACCAGCCAAGACCCTCGCTATCACCCAGATTGTCGAGCATCCCTCATTAGATGAGATTAGACGCGGTCTATTAGAGGAGCTTGCGGATAAAGGCTACGTAGAAGGCGAAAATCTAACCGTTAATTTTCAAAGCGCACAGGGTAACTTAGCTACCGCCGGCCAGATCGCCAAGCAGTTCGCAGGCGACTTGCCTGATGCTATCGTGGCCATCTCTACCCCATCGGCGCAGTCTATCGTCTCCTCCACTACCAGCGTACCCGTGATTTATACGGCCATCTCAGACCCGTTAGCGGCAAAGCTTATCGATGATAAAGGCGTGCCTTTTCAGTCTAATGTCACCGGACTATCTAGCCAATTGCCTATCGAGCCGCAGCTAGATCTTATCCAAAAAATTGCGCCAAACGCTAAGACTATCGGCTATGTCTATAGCCCTGGTGAAGCCAACTCGGTCACGGTGCTCAACCAGTTAAAGCAAGCGGCTCCTGCGCGGGGACTTGAGATACTAGATTTGACGGCCAATCGTCCAACCGATGTAGCGATGGCGACTCGTAGCCTTGGTGGCCGCGCCGATGTTATCTATACCTCGCTTGATAATAATGTTGTCTCAGCCTTTGAGGCGATGGCAAGCGCAGCGAATGAGCTCAAAATTCCGGTGATTGCCTCTGATGAATTTAGTGTCAGACGCGGGGCAACTGCCGCACTTGGGGTTAACGATTATGACTTTGGCCGGGTGACAGGTCAGATGGTTTACCGGGTGCTAAACGATGAGGCGGTAAGCACAATCAAGCCGCAAGTGATGAACGACTTGACGCTATACGTTAGCCCCAAGCATGCGCAAGCGCAAGGCGTGACTATATCTGATGAGGTGCTAAAAGACGCCATCAATGTCGATAGCCAATAGCTCAAATGCTAAATAATAGATAGCGCACCATAACCCCTTTGATCAACCGCAATTATTGACCCCTATTTTCCTATACTAGTTGTATGGACACATTTATATCTTTAGGAGTAAGACCTATGTTATACCAAAATCGCGCTAGTCGTTTTAGCTTTACCAAAGCCTTAATGCTAGGCGGCATTTGCACCGCTATCTTGACCGGCTGTAATCAGTCGCCAACCGATGATCCTGATACCATTGACGGCGCAGCGGGAGGCGATACGACAACGGAGACCAAATCGGTCTCAATCACCGCTATCGTTGAGCATCCTGCGCTTGATGATGTGCGTAAAGGCGTGGTTGATGAGCTAGCAGAGCAAGGCTTTAAAGAAGGTGAGAACTTGACGCTGAACTTCCAAAGCGCGCAAGGCAATACCGCGACCGCCGGTCAGATCGCCAAGCAATTCGTCGCTGATGAAGCGGACGTGATTGTTGCGATTGGTACCCCATCGGCGCAGTCTGTTGCCGCTGCCACTAGCAGCATCCCGCTAGTGTTCTCAGCAGTGACAGATCCGGTAGAAGCCAAGCTCGTCTCCAAGCTTGATGGCTCTGGTACTAACGTCACTGGAGGTTCTGACGCGCTTCCTTATGAGCCACAAATCGAGCTGATGCGCCAAATCATCCCAAGCCTAAAGAACGTCGGTTATGTCTATAGCCCAGGCGAGGTCAACTCGACTATCACCCTCAAAAACCTCAAAGAAAAACTATCGCCAATGGGCATCAATGTCCTAGAAGCGCCAGCAGCGCGCAGTAACGATATCGCTATGGCCGCTCGCAGTCTTGAGGGTAAAGTCGATATGATCTATACCTCAACCGACAACAACGTCGTTTCTGCTTATGAAGCGCTTTATCAAGTGGCTAAAGAAAGCAAAATCCCACTAATTGCCTCTGATACTAGCTCAGTTGAGCGCGGTGCTATTGCTGCTTTAGGCGTTGATTATTACAGCTTAGGGCGCGAGACCGGCAAAATCGTTGTGCGTATCTTAAATGGTGAAAACCCAGGCGCTATTCCTGTATATACGCCGCAAAATCTAAACCTCTACGTCAGCCCCAAAAACGCTCAAGAACAAGGAATTACTCTACCGCAAGCGGTTATTGATAAAGCTAAAGAAGTCGTAGAATAATTAGTGCCGCTGCCGATAGGCTAATGGTAGTCATAATATAAAATGCTAAAAGCAAATTTATTATTAACTCCTCAGTATCAGCAGCCACTTTTTGTTATTTTGACGTTATAATACGGCTCGTAAAGTTAATAAATAGCCCAGCTATCCTTTAATAGACTGGGCTTGTTTTTTAGTTTAGCTAAAGCTTAGTGATAGTTGCTAGCTGCTAGACTGTACTAAAGTTTATGTCGAAATTTGACAGAGTTATTTATGATGATTGTTGGTTATAACGTCTTTTGGTTTACCCTAACTGCAGATTGCCTAATCTGTTAAATTCACCGCTTAGCCGCTATATAGATTACTCGGTAGCGCTTGGTTATGACTTATTGATTTGCTTATGTCCTTAATTGCTTTTTTTGGTGCGCTTGAGAGTGGTCTAATCTATGGTTTGGTCGCCCTTGGGGTACTGATCTCCTTTCGAACCTTAGACTTTCCAGATCTAACCGCTGATGGTAGTTTTCCCTTAGGCGGCGCGGTTGCGGGTGTCTCCATCGTCGCTGGTGTCAATCCTTGGCTAGCTTGCGCGTTTGGTATGCTAGCAGGCTCAGTCGCCGGTATCGTCACCGCTTGGCTCCATGTCAAGCTTGGTATCTTGCAGCTGCTGGCTAGTATTTTGGTGATGGTCGCACTGTATTCGGTCAACTTGCGTATCATGGGCGCACCGAATTTGCCGCTATTAGGCGAAACAACGGTCTTTAGCTCATTAGTCACCAATGACAATGGCTTTTGGATGCGCTGCGTCATTATTGGTGTGGTAGTGTTACTAGCGAAGCTGTTTTTGGATTGGTTTTATAGTACCGAGTCCGGTCTATCGATGCGCGCGACAGGATCTAATTTGCGCATGGCGCAAGCGCAAGGGATTAATACCTCGAAGATGACGATCATCGGTATGGCGATCTCTAACGGTTTGATCGCTTTAGCGGGCGCGCTGTTTGTACAGACTCAGGGCGGCGCGGATATCTCTATCGGTATCGGTACTATCGTCATCGGTCTAGCAGCGGTCATCATCGGCGAGACTATCATTCCAG
>JARIDJ010000010.1 GCA_029267175.1 Psychrobacter sp.
AAGGTAGAGTATAATCCTCTTCCTATAACCGTTAAAAAGCGCTAGTAAATCAATACAACTTTTACTTCATCATTCATTAATAATACGTAAATTCTTATGGCAAACTCTCTATTCTCTAAAGAAATGCAAGATCAGCTCAAAGAGCTAAAAGACCAACTTAGCAAAGGCCGTGATACTAATAGCCCAGAGGGCGAAAATCAAAAGCCTACTGAGCCGGTCTCGCTACCCACCCAAAAACAAGTCAAAAAAACCGTCAAGCAGCTCGGTAGCGAACACGTCGATGATGACAAAGTGCTGTTTATGCAAGCGATGCATGGGGTCGAGCAGCTAGAAGACAAAAATGTGCGCTCGCCAGTAAAAGCCAATAAAGCGGCTAAACCTGACGCCACCACTTTATCCAAACGCGCTGCCGCTCAAGGCAATGAAGATGGCGATCTAAGCACTGGTCTCTCTGACATGCAGGCGCTACTAAATCCTGTAGCGAGCGAAGCTATCTTATCTTATAAGCAGCCTACCCTACAAAACAAAGTCTTTTCTCAATTAAAGCAAGGTAAGCTGCGCTGGTATGATGCGGTCGATATCCACGGCTGTACTATTGAGGAGGCGCGCACTGCTATGACGCAGCTACTAGTGCAAGCGAAAAGAAATAACGAAACAGTAGTAAAAATCGTCCATGGTAAAGGAAGCGAGGCGATCTTAAAAACTTGCGTCAACGGTTGGTTACGTCAGCTGCCAGAAGTACTAGCATTCTGCTCAGCACCGCCAAAAGATGGCGGCAACGGCGCGGTATTGGTACTGCTCAAAAAGCCTAAAGCTGATGCTGAGTAACGGATAAGATTTTGAAAGAAAGGACTGCATGGCGCGGTCCTTTTTTATGATTAAAAGAGAAGTCTATGAGTATAAAAACTATCCAAAATAAAGCCGAGCTAAACACTCATATTCAAGCCCTAATAACAATAGAGCCTAAGTTTGCGCTCATCTACAAGCAAGTTGGCATGCCAGATTTACGGCGTAATAAAGGCGGATTTCAGCAACTCATGCGGGCGGTGATTGGTCAGCAGTTATCAGTAGCTGCCGCTAGTAGCATTTGGCAAAAGTTGCAAGCTGCGGGATTGACTTTACCGCAAGCGATTAAGCAGGCAGAGGATGAAGACTTAAAATTACAGGGACTCTCCAGGCAAAAAATCCGCTATATTCGCTCTTTAGCTGCGCATGATATTGACTACGCTGCTCTAGAGACCATGAGTGATATCGAGGTCATCGCCACTTTGACGGCAGTTACTGGCATAGGCCGCTGGACCGCTGAGATGTACTTGCTGTTCTCTTTAGGTCGTGCCGATGTACTTGCCGTTGATGATTTAGCCATTCGAGTAGCCGCTATGCAAGTATTAGCGCTAACTGAACGCCCTACCCCAAAACAGCTACAATTAGTTACGCAGCCTTGGGCGCCTTATCGTAGCGCTGCTAGTTTATTATTGTGGGCATACTACGGCTGGCTACGCCAAAAACAAGCTATACCTGTCTGATAAAATATACACTCTTAGTAGATTACTTTACTAAGGTTTATTCCATGGCTGATTCCATATCGACAGATTAAAGCTCTTTTTACTATGCTTAAACTTGCGCTTAGCTAATCGAAGAGCTGTGATTTGTTTAGATCTATTAGGATTAATGACCTTATCATTTTTGGCTTTAGTCGCTTTATTATCACTGAGTCTATTATTTTGCTTCTCAGTAAATTTTGTCTCAACAGTAGAATTGCTGTTAACACCGCTGTCAATATCGGTATTATTGTTAATAGCGATATTAGTATCGACATCAGTATCGACATCAGTATCACCATTAGGCTCAAAACCCGGGGTAGCTGCCGTAGAATCAGTCTCTTTAGCAGGATGAGTCTTTGGTGTATTGGTTTCTGACTGAGCCTCAAGCTGTCCTTTATTGACGATCAATTGCTGCGTTGGTAGCGCATGCTCAACGTCATAATCTTTGACCTTGGTTAATATATCTACCAGCAGTGTATTTTGCTTATCATAAAACTCTATCACATCAAAAGAGTTGACATAGGCTCGCAGCTGGATGACGTAACAGTCTTGACGCAGCTCTAAGATATTCGCCTGATTCCACTCTTTATTAGTCAGCTCATGCTCTTTTAATAAGGTGTCTAAGTCATTAACCATCGCAAAGATGACATTAATATCAGCACTGCGCTTGATATACAGATTATGCAAAAAGTGAAACATATCGCGCGAAGTAAAGTTCTCAATTTGCATTGATGAGAAGTCGCCATTGGGCACGGTCACCACAGTACGGTTCAAAGTACGCACTCGTGAGGAGCGAATGCCGATATCGATAACCGTGCCTTCATAGGTGCCAAACTTACAATAATCACCTATTCTGACCGGCGAGTCTGCTACTACCACCACACTACCTACTAAGTTTTCGATAGTTTTTTGCGCACCAAGCGCTAAAGCTAAACCACCCACCCCAAGCGCAGCAATACCAGTAGTTAAGTCAAAACCTAAATTACCGAAGATAACGATGACGGCAAATATCAATAATAGAGCCTTAGTGACTTTGCGCATAAGACCTAAGATAGACACGCGCTCAATATAGTTCTTTTTGTAGCTTAGATTGACCGCGCGGGTGAATAGCACATCGACAATGCGCAGCAAC
The DNA here is from genome assembly GCA_029267175.1 of Psychrobacter sp. Lineage (GTDB taxonomy): Bacteria > Pseudomonadota > Gammaproteobacteria > Pseudomonadales > Moraxellaceae > Psychrobacter. Next base: position 2,677 of record JARIDJ010000010.1, read on the forward strand.
AACCAAGTAATAGCCAGCCACGAGGCAATCTCAGTAAAGCGATTAATAGGCTCGCGTAGAGTCACTGACACGCCAGCATAAACCATGACCTCAGAGAGTATCAGCGCCATGATGACCACTGATAATGGCAAAATGATTTTGTCAGGTAGCGGTAGCGGCTCGCCGCGTACGCGCGGGTAAACCACGCGCAAAAAATGATACCACAACCATACAGCGACATAAGTGAGCACAAAGCTGCCAACCGCTAACATAATAGCAGCCACCAAGTCAGCCAACTGATAGCCAAAAAACTTTTCGTCCTCCAAACTCTCCATCGTATAGCGCGATATTAATGTCGGCTCAGTATTCTCAATGACATCTGGGACTAGGCTTAGCGTGCTGCTCGAGAATTGCCAATACTGCTTACCATTATCAGCGACCACGCGCTCTAGTATTAACGAGACGTTTTTATCGTTAATATTGATACTACCGACTTTTTCTTGATTAGGAGGTAGCTGATCGGCCAGATTACCCTCTGGGGTATTATTGATTTGTAAGTCAGGCTGAAAACGGCCACCGGCATCCAATGCTTGCTTGAACTGACGCACAATAGGCGTGGGATTGTCTGATTTGGATAAGTTCAGATAATTACTAGCTAGTAGATAATCGTTTTCTCCCAAAGCACTCAAAAAGCCTTGTACCGTTTGTCTTGGCGTATCGCGGCCAAAAGAATCTGGAATTGGCGACCGCGCCTCTTCAGTATTTTCGCTTCCTCCTACTCCAAGCACGCTTGCATCGGCCGCTAGGACTGGCACTGAAAATAATAGCACTGTCAAAACCGCTAACAAAAACGTAACGATAGTAGACAGCTTAGCCGATGACGCTGATACGGTACTTGACTCTAGGTGACGCTCAATTGACAAAACAGGCCTCATAATTTAAACAGTTGAAGATTAAGCTGCATTTAGTAAAACACAAACTGACGGTATGATAACAACTATTTATCTCTATATTAATAGTGTTTGCCTGCTTTTTATGATTTAGCGCCGTAAAACCACGTCTTTCTAGGTCGTGGATATCAGGCGTCAACCATTGTCACCCAATATTGCGAATACCTTGATAACCAATCGTCTTGAGATCATAATTAACCTATGAAAACGCTCAAACTACGCATTAAAGACAAACACGCGAGTCAGCTTAATATCTTAGCTGGGGCGGTTAATTTTGTCTGGAATTACGTCAATGAGCTAAGTTTTAAACATCTTAAGCGCACAGGTCAATTTTTTTCAGCTTATGATTTAGCCGCTTACACCAAAGGTGCGGGTGACTACCTAAATCTACATAGTCAGACTTTGCAAGCTATTACCGAAACCCATGCTAAAAGCTGTAAACAGTTTAAAAAAGCCAAACTGAACTGGCGAACCAACCATCCTAAAGCCAAGAGAAGAAGTTTGGGCTGGATTCCCTTTAAAAAGACGGCCATTAAGCATATCATCACCAGACAGAGTGGTAAAAAATCTCTAAAGACCACTCTGCAATTTAGTCTGGCTAACCGCCAAAAGCTGATCATTGATGTGTGGGATAGCTATAACCTCTCCCTGTACAGCATCAACACTCTGGAGCTGGTACAAGACAATCGCGGCCACTGGTATGCCTGTGTGACGGTTAAAGAATTTCCAAAGATTAAGTGCGGTGACGGTCAAGTCGGTATTGATTTAGGCTGTAAGGATGCGGCAGTCAGTAGTGATGGCGACAAGCTAAAAACCAAAGTCACGCATCAATACGCTGAAAAACTGGCCATTGTCCAACGCGCTAAAAACAAAAAGCGGGTCAAGGCTATTCATGCCAAGATTAAAAACACTAGATTGGATTTAATCCATAAATTCACATCAAAGCTTGTCAAAGCCAACAGCCTAATCGTTGTTGGTAAGATAAACTCAAAATCATTCACTTCAAGCAAACTGGCCAAATCCATCTATGACGCGAGTTGGTTTGAGATTAAGCGACAACTGGATTACAAATGCAAGTATGCAGGTTGTCACTATATCGAAGTGAATGAAGCGTACACCACCCAAACCTGCTCGTGTTGCGGCTGCCGTCAAGACAGTCCGAAAGGTAGAGAAGGTCTTGGTATAAGAGAATGGTTTTGTCGTTCTTGTCAAACGACCCATCAACGAGATGTTAATGGAGCAAAAAACATTCTCGCGGTCGGGCTTGGCCGTCTTTAGTAGGAATCCCCGTCCTTTTAGGGCAGGGAGGAAGTCAAAACTGACTGCTTAGCATAGCAATCAGCATCTCTGTATTGATAATAAATTGATACTAAAATTTAAGAGTAAAATTTTATCTTATTATCGCTCCAAAGTTTTTTGAAACTTTATTAAGGTTAATAACAGCAGTACAAGCACTAAGCTAGGCTGAGGAACGCTCAGCTTACGATGAATAATCATTAGCTTAAAAGCGCTTGCAAAGCGTTATAATTCAGCAATAATAAGCGCCCTATAAATATACACTTCTACAGTTACGATAAAATATTAATCTCTTATAAATCTTGAGGCTACTTTTATCACTTATTTTATGATTAGTCGCTTTTATTTTACGTATTCTTCTTTTTGGCTTTATCCTTCTTTTGGTTTTATAACACTGGAACACACTATGCTCTTTTCGGCTCCCTCTTCGACCACCTACCTACGACTATGTATCTTGAGTACGCTTGGCCTATGTGCCATAAATGCAACCGCTGCGACTACTGAGCCAACCTTAACTAATGAGAACACTCTACCGCAAACTCAGCTTGATGAAATTGTGGTAACGGCTACGCGTACGCCAACTAAAACTAGTAATGTCATCGCTCAAACTCAAGTGATTGACAAAGAGGCGTTGCAGCGGTATCAAGGTCAGACAGTGATGGAAGTATTACAGCGCCAACCAGGTATTAGCCATTATTCTAACGGTGGTATGGGTTCAGTATCAAAAATATACATGCGCGGCTATGAAGGCAAGCAAATATTAGTGCTTATTGACGGTATACGCTATAGTTCGCTAAGCGCTGGCGGGGCTACAATTAGCTTATTACCTGCTGATCAAATTGAGCGTATCGAAATTCTGTATGGTGCTTCAGGCTCTAGCATTTATGGCGCGGATGCAATGGGCGGCGTTGTTCAAATATTTACTAAAGGCAGCAATGTTGAAAAAAGTAATTTTTCGATTACAGCTGGTGTAGGTTCTAATGATCAATATACTTATGGTGCAGCAGCACAATTTGCTAATAACGAAGGTACTGCATTAAGTCTGTCAGCTAGTCATAACGAAACTAATGGCTTTAACGCAAAACTTCCAACTGCTTATAGTTTTAATAAAGACGATGATGGTTATGAGAGCGATAACGTCAGTATTGCTTTAAGCCAACGTATCAATGAGCAATGGTCAATGGGTGTTAGTGCTTTATATAGCAAATCAACTATCGAATTTGATAATGGGGCGACACGAGACGATTATTCTGACCAAGAAAACGGAGCTGCTCAAGCTTTTGTAGATTGGCGCTACTTGCCTGGTTCATCAGTAAAATTACAATACGGTCATTCTATTGATAAACTGGATAATAAGTTTGGCGATATATTCGATACCAAACAAGATCAAATCAATCTAATTGGTCAGCATAAGCTACCCGTTGGACAAGCTATTTATGGTTTAGAATATCTGGATCAGAGCTTAGATACTACAGCTTCTGGATATAACATTGAAGACCGTGATGTAAAAAGTACATTTTTAGGCTATCTGCTAGCTAATAATCAGTTTGATGCTCAAATTAATATACGCTTCGATGATAACTCGCAGCATGGCGATCAAACCACTTATAACTTAGGTGGTGCTTATCATTTTAACCCGAGTTTACGTATTGGTGCTAACTACGCTAAAGGCTTCCGCGCTCCAGATTTTAATGAGTTGTATTATCCAGGCTCAGGTAATCCTAGACTAAATGCTGAAACTAGTGATAATTATGAAGCTTTCATCGAGTATGACACCTTGCTACAATCCACACGCTTGACTGGCTATCATAACAAAGTTGATGATTTGATTAACTTTAATGCGTTGTACGATAGTAATGGAAAATATATTGGGGGTAATTATGAAAATATTGAACAAACAAAAACTAAAGGGATTTCATTAACTTCAGATTGGGTTATAAACAATTATCTGCTTGGAGGTAGCTATGACTATCAACAAGCTAAAGATGATAGCGGCAAAGCCAATGACGGTAACTTTCTTGCCATTCGTCCTGAACATAAGGGTTTAGTTTATTTAGGTTACCGGTTGCCAAGCTTAGATATTCGTGCTGAATATCAGTATGTAGATGATTACTATAGTGGTACTGATAATACTAATGCACAACGTGTTGACAGCTATGGCTTATTGAATATCAGCGGTAACTATCAATTAACTGATAATTTAACAATGACTGCCCGTCTAAATAATATTACTAATAAGCAGTATATTACACTACCTGGTTATAACACCGATGGCACTAATTTCTTCACTTCCCTAACTTATAACTGGAAATAAGCTTATTTAGCCCCTATTAAAACTTAGAGTATTAACAATTAAGGCTATCCATGGATAGCCTTTTTTATGTTAGCAAATAGCTATTTATCATTATAATAACAGCCAAAAGGTGACAATCTGCAGCGCATATATTACAATAACGACCTCCGAGAGGTGTTGCACCATAATTTATTATTAACAATAATCAGTTATGTTAGGCTCGGTAGCTTTTTATCAAAAGCATGAACAACGGCACCTGCGTTTTATTTTTATCATAAATCTATTAACAATAGGAGCATATGATGGACGCAGTGTCTAACATCCCATCTGTCCACACCCTCGATCCCACTTTTACTGATTATAAAGTCGCTGACATTAGTCTTGCAGACTACGGTCGCCGCGAAATCACTCTTGCCGAAGCTGAAATGCCAGCCCTAATGGGTTTGCGTCGTCGCTATGAGGCCGATCAGCCACTCAAAGGCGCTAAAATCGTCGGCTGTATCCACATGACTATTCAAACCGCGGTGCTTATTGAGACTTTGATAGCGCTTGGTGCTGAAGTGCGCTGGACCTCTTGTAACATCTTCTCAACCCAAGATCATGCTGCCGCTGCTATTGCTGCTGCTGGTATCCCAGTATTTGCTTGGAAAGGCGAGACTGAAGAAGAGTACGAATGGTGCCTACGTCAGCAAATCCATGTCAATGGCGAAGAGTCAGGCCAGCTTTGGGATGCTAACTTAATCTTAGACGACGGCGGCGACTTGACCGCGCTTATTCATAATGACTATCCACAAATGCTGGACATCATTCATGGTATCTCTGAAGAAACTACCACTGGCGTACATCGTCTGATCGATATGCTAAAGCAAGGAGAGCTAAAAGTACCAGCTATCAACGTCAATGACGCGGTTACTAAGTCAAAAAATGATAACAAATACGGCTGCCGTCATAGCCTAAACGACGCTATCAAACGCGGTACTGATATGTTCCTCGCCGGTCGCCGCGCGCTAGTAATCGGTTATGGTGATGTTGGTAAAGGTTCAGCGCAAAGCCTTCGTCAAGAAGGCATGATTGTACGTATCTCTGAGATTGATCCTATCTGTGCCATGCAGGCTTGTATGGACGGTTATGAAGTATTATCACCATACATCAACGGCGACAACACCGGCGGCGCGGAAAGTATCAACACTCGCCTGCTAGAAGATACTGATATGATCGTCACCACCACGGGTAACTATCATGTTTGTGATAAGCACATGCTAGCAGCGCTCAAACCTGGCGCGGTAGTTTGTAATATTGGTCACTTTGATACTGAGATTGATACACAGTTTATGCGTGACAACTGGCGCTGGAGTGAAGTCAAGCCACAAGTCCACCAAATCTTCCGCTCTGATGATGAAAATGATTATCTGATTTTGCTTGCTGAGGGTCGTTTGGTCAACTTAGGTAATGCTACCGGTCACCCTTCACGCGTGATGGACGGCTCATTTGCCAACCAAGTACTGGCGCAGATGTATCTCTTTGAAGAAAAGTTCGCAGATCTGCCGGTCGATGAGCGTTTTGATAACTTGTATGTCAGAGTGCTGCCCAAAAAGCTTGATGAAGAAGTTGCCGCGGCTATGGTAGCGGGCTTTAATGGTACTTTGACGAAGCTGACGGACAAGCAAGCTGAGTATTTAGGCGTACCTGTTGAGGGTCCATTCAAACCTGAAGAATACAAATATTAAACCTGAGGAATGTGATTATGAGTAAGCCTGCTTTCTCCTTTGAGTTTTTCCCTGCCAAAACTGAGCAAGGACATGAGAAGCTAATCGCTACTTTTGATGAGCTTAATAAGTTATCTCCGACTTATTTTTCAGTGACTTATGGCGCTGGCGGCTCGACTCGTGATCGTACTTTAAATATCGTTCAGGCGTTACTTGAGCGCAGCGATACGCCAGTGGCGCCGCATATTTCCTGCATCGGTGACGATAAAGCTGAGATTGCTGAGCTACTTGATTTGTATAAAGGCTTGGGTATCGATCGTTTAGTAGCGCTACGTGGCGACTTACCCTCAGGTCAGGTAGGTATGGGCGAGCTACCGTTTGCCTTGGATTTAGTCAAATTTATCCGTGAGTATTCAGGTGATCATTTCCATATCGAAGTTGCCGCTTATCCTGAGATGCACCCACAAGCTAAGAGCTTTTTATTTGACATTGATAACTTAGTCAATAAATATAAAGCGGGTGCTAATTCAGCGATTACTCAATTCTTTTATAACGCCGATAGTTATCTGTACCTGCGTGATGCTCTTGAGCTGCGCGGTATCGATACTGCTGAAAAGCCTTTGGTAGCTGGCATTATGCCGATTACTAACTCAAGTAATCTTGTGCGCTTCGCCGATAGCTGCGGTGCTGATATTCCGCGCTATGTGCGTAGGCAGTTAGCGGACTTTGGTGATGATCGCAAAGCCATTCGTGAGTTTGGTTTTGAAGTCGTTTATCGTCTTTGTGAGCGTTTGATTGCTGAGGGCGTGCCTGCTATGCATTTTTATAGCATGAACAAGGTTGAGCCAAACAAGCGATTGGTTGAAGCCTTAGGCCTAGTTTCTGAAACTTTGGCTGCTCAAACAGCTGTTCAAACTTTGAGCTCTGAGACTTTAGTAGTATAAAACCTTATCTTTTTATACTTAGTAGTCTGTTGATTGCTATATTGGGTTAAAAAAGTATAATCGACTGGTGCTCTTAGGAGTGCCAGTTTTTTTTGGCTTTTTTATACTATAAAACACATTACCATAAACATTTTGACCAACGACGGGAAATAGCTAACGTGCGACGTTTTTTTTATGCTACTAATACTGACGAATATTCACAGCTTAGCACGCGAGCGCTTGGCGATAATGTGGAGCTGACCGAAGCTATCACCCATCATTGGTGCCGAGTGCTGCGAGCTAATATTAATAATAAAGGAATATTGTTTGACGGGTTTGGCGGCGAGTATCAAGTTCAGCTACAAAGTATCCGTAAAAAACAAGCAACCGCCACCCTACTCTCTTATCATGATGACAATCGTACTGCCCCAATTCGCACTAAAATTGGCTTGGTGATGAGCCGCAGCGAGCGTATGGACTATGCCATTCAAAAATCAACCGAGCTTGGCGTGACTGCAATTCAGCTGCTTAGCAGTCAGCACGGCGAGGTCAACCTAAAACCGGCGCAAGTAGAAAAGAAACTCGCTCATTGGCAACAAATAGCGATTGCCGCCTGCGAGCAATGCGGACTCAATCGACCACCGCTGATCTTAGCGCCTATGCCGCTTAATCAGTGGTTATCCCAAGAGTCTTATGCGATAAAAGAGGACCACACCACAAATAGCCATGCCTTAGCTAGTGTCGTCAGCCCTATAGTTTCTATACTAAGCCATGACCATTATTATCAGATACTCAATAGCTCAGCAGATTTGCGTCTACAATTGAGTGTACCGGCAAACGATCAACCCAAAATGCCCACTGCTCTTAAATCGGTACTGGCTAAAGACGAGCCCTACCTTGAGCTGCTTATTGGCCCTGAGGGCGGCTTGAGTAAAGAGGAATGCGAGCAAGCTGAGCGACAAGGATTTTTGCCTTGGCAAATAGGAGAGCGTGTACTGCGTACCGAGACTGCGCCAGTGGTAGCTTTGGCTACTCTACAAGCTTTGTCGCAACTGTCGGCATACTAACTTCTTAACTTCTTAGTTCCATATATAGCTTAAAGTGTACTAAAAACCTCTTTATTAAAATAAAGAGTTATAAGCTGATTAAAAGATATATTTATAAACAAATCAGACTTTATTTGAGTTTGCAAGCTACAATACAATAATAGTCTGTTTATCTTATAGTGATTATTGGTGAGTATTGTTTAGTTATAATGATAATAAGCTACAAATGTTTTGTCGCAATCAAAAGGACTACAAAATTGTGTTTACCCCTTTATCCTCGTCTAATAAAAATCAGTTGTTAGCGCACTATTGCGAGCGCTCAGATCAAGCTATCTTTATTTTAGATGCTGATAAACGTTATCTATCAATCAATGACGCCTACGAAAAGCTTACAGGCTACAGTGAAGCTATTTTGTTAGGTCAACCTTTTGGCATTTTTGCTATTAAATTTTTGACAGATTATGAAGCTAAACTGCTAAAAAAACTCAATGAGCGCTTAGACAATAACGACATCTATGAGCAAAGCTTTACTTTGCCTAGAAGAGATGGCCAAATTATTAACTATACTATTGTTTTCCAGCGATTTATTATTAATAAAAAGCCTTTTTTTGTGGGCTCAGTAAACAGACTATCAAATAAGCTAGTAGCGCAAAAAACAGTAGATTTTGAGTCCAATTCTCAACCTTCACAGCTCACGCGTCTAGCTGATAACCCGTTAGTTGGTTTGAGCTTAGGACAGCTTGTGCTCAGTCAAGCTATTGCTAATGACGAATTTGAAGCCTTTTATCAGCCAAAATATCGACTCGATACCGATACTATCGTTGGCTTTGAAGCATTGGTACGCTGGCAACATCCGACTCGCGGCCTACTATCGCCAAGACATTTTATCGATGAGATTGTTTACTACGATTTATCCTTCGCTTTATTTTGCAAATTATCCGCACAGGTCGCTCAGCTATTAGCTGACTGGCAGGCTATGGGACTACCTCAGTATCTAAGTATCAATGCTGATGCTGGCGAATTTAGCCATCCTGATTTTAATAAAACCGTCAGTCAATTGTTAGATACCTATAATATTGCCCCTTATAGGCTACATATCGAGATGACAGAATCCTCACTAATGCCAAGCGGCGAGGATATAAAACAGCGGCTCATTGAGCTTAAACAGTCCAAGATTTGCTTGGCTCTTGATGATTTTGGCACTGGCTATTCCTCGCTTAGCTACTTACAAGATTATCCTTTTGACTTTATAAAAATTGATAAAACATTTATCTCAGAGCTAACTTCAAATCAAACTCAACAAGCTATTGTCAAAGCTATATTAGACTTATCATCAGCTTTAGGGATGCAAACTGTCGCTGAAGGAATTGAGACTGAGCAGCAATATAGGCTACTACAACAGATGGGTTGTCAATACGGTCAAGGCTATTGGCTAGGTCGTCCTGTCAGTGCAAAGGCAGCGACGCAGCTACTCCAATAACAAAAACTCTAAAATTTAATAGCTAAGGCGATATGGAGTTTTGGTTGACTAAGTCCTAAACTAGCTAAATGACAGGCTAAAACCTTATTATTATCAATGATAAATTTAGCTGTGATGCTTAGCCTATAACGGTTGCAAGCCAGGTTCATGACTTATCAGTACTAGCTCAAAACTTGTATAATTGTTTATGAAAGCCTATCTTTTATAAGTCTGATAAATAACACTCGATAAATTTAATTTTACTAAACAATGATTAAATAACGGCTGCGATTATTGGCCGTCATTGGTTATATCAAAAAAAAGGACAGGATACCATGCAATATAAAGCCCCTATTCGTGATATGAAATTTGTTATGCATGAGCTTTTAGATAGCACCGCTCACTTTCAAAAACTACCAGAATATGCCCATATCGAAGCCGATATCGTTGATAGCTATTTAGAAACGGCAGCAAGTTTTGCTGAAAACGAGTTATCACCACTAAACCAAAGCGGTGACGCTGAAGGCTGTCACTTTGAAAACGGCGTAGTCACGACGCCTAAAGGCTTTAAAGAAGCTTATAAGCAGTACTGCGAGCTTGGCTTCACCTCGTTAACCGCTGAAGAAGAGTTCGGTGGCCAAAACATGCCTATGTCGCTCAATTCAGCTATTTCTGAATTTATGGGTACAGCAAACTGGTCGTTTGGCATGTATCCAGGGCTATCAGAAGGCTGCGTCTCAACCCTTGAGCATCATGGTACTGATGAGCAAAAAAATAAATATCTACCAAAACTTGTCTCAGGCGAATGGACTGGAGTGATGTGTTTGACTGAGCCGCAGTGTGGCTCTGATCTAAACTTAGTGCGCACCAAAGCTGAGCCTAATGAGGATGGTAGTTATAGCATCAAAGGCAGCAAAATCTGGATCTCAGCAGGTGAGCACGATATGTCTGAGAACATTATTCATATCGTTTTAGCGCGCCTGCCAAATGCGCCAGAAGGCACTAAAGGCTTATCTTTATTTGTGGTCTCAAAGTACATAGTCAATGACGACCAAAGCTTAGGCGAGCGTAATGCTGTCTCTTGTGGTTCTATTGAGCACAAAATGGGTATCAAAGCCTCAGCGACTTGTGTGATGAATTATGATGGCGCTATTGGCTGGTTGATCGGCGAGGAAAACCGCGGCCTAAACGCTATGTTTACTTTTATGAACGTGGCGCGTATCGGTACGGCGATCCAAGGCGTTGCTGCCGCTCAGTTCGCTTTTCAGGGCGGCCTAGCTTTTGCTACTGATCGCTTAGCATTTCGCTCATTAGAGGGCGCTAAATATCCAGACAAGCCTGCCGATCCTATCATTGTACATCCAGCGGTTCGTGATATGTTATTAACTACCAAAGCTTTTGCTGAAGGTGGTCGCGCGCTTATCGGTTATATGTCGCAGTTCGCTGATATCGTTGCTAAAGGTGAAGGCGAAGCACAAGAATATGCCAATCAGATGCTGTCTTTATTAACGCCAATCGGCAAAGCTTTCTTGACTGAGACCGGCTTAGAGGCAGCAGGTCATGGCGTACAAGTCATGGGCGGTAGCGGTTTTTGTACCGAGTATGGCTTAGAGCAAAACGTCCGCGACTCTACTATCTCTACTATTTATGAAGGCACCACGCAGATTCAATCACTTGATTTGATTGGCCGTAAAATCTTAGGCTCAAAAGGCAAATTGCTTGCCAACTTTATCAAAGTCATTAGCGATTTTTGTGAAGCCAATAAAGACAATAGCGATATGACTCCATTTATTGAGCCACTCGTGAAGCACATCAAGCAATGGGGCGAGTTGACCGAAGAGATTGCTGCTCAAGCTGAAAAAGATCCACAAGCGGTAGGCGGCGCAGCAGTTGACTATATGTATTTTAGTGGTTATGTCACTCAAGCTTATCTATGGGCGCGTATGGCTTTAATCGCGCAAACTGAGATTGCTAATGGTAATAGCGAAAAAGCGTTCTATGATGCTAAAGTGAAGACGGCGCAGTTCTTCTTCACCAAATTGCTACCACGTACTAGCACTTACGCCCAGCGTATCAGCACTGGTACTGAGCCGTTTATGAGTATGGATGTAGAGCAGTTTGCCTTTTAGGTCAAATATCTAAAAAGGTCTATAATATGACGCTCATAACTTGAGTTACTTTAATTGAATGTGATTTTATAATCGGCAACATACCTTAGGGTGTTGTCGATTTTTTATTATGGATCAGCTATATTTTATAGTGCTCTATTAGCTCTGCTTTAAAGCAGTAGTCAGCTTTCAAGTATAATTTAAAGACCACAAGGCTGATTTTGAACTTTTGGTGCACCCACTATTCACGAACAAACACACATGATAATGCACGAATTTGCTAAACTTTGCTTATTGTGACTGCTTAACTATTTTAATATTAACTATATCGACTTAGTCTGCAAAGCTTATCGTTAGTAGATGACAAGCTAAGCTTACTACTTATATTCGCACCAATTTTTACTACTTTTGAATAAAAGGATTTCTTATGTCTGTTTATAATGCTCCGCTTAATGACATGCGCTTTATCTTAACCGACGTCTTTCGTGCCCATGAGTTTTGGCAAAGTAATGATAATCTTGCTCACGTTGACATGGACACGGTCGATATGATCTTAGAAGAGATGGCAAAATTGTCCAAAAACGTCTTATTGCCAATCAACCGTACTGGCGATGAAGAAGGCGCAACTTTTGAAGGTGACGGCGTAGTGACCACACCTACGGGCTTTAAAGAAGCTTATAAGCAATACGCTGAGTCAGGCTGGGTAGGACTAAGCGGCGATCCTGAATATGGCGGTCAGGGCTTTCCAAAAATGGTTACTATGCTGACTGAAGAGATGATCTTTACCGCTAACCAATCTTTTGCCCTCTACCCTAACCTTACCGTTGGCGCTACCCTTTGTATGAATGCTGCGGCCAGTGAAGAGCAAAAAGAGACTTATTTAGAAAAAATGTACTCAGGCGTTTGGTCCGGTACCATGTGTCTAACTGAGCCGCACGCTGGTACCGATTTAGGTATCATTAAAACCAAAGCCGTGCCTAACGATGATGGTAGCTATAATATCTCTGGTACCAAGATTTTCATCACTGGTGGTGAGCATGATTTAACCGAGAATATTATTCATTTAGTATTAGCCAAAACGCCAAACGCACCAGAGGGCTCAAAAGGCATCTCATTATTTATCGTACCCAAATTCTTGGTCAATGAAGATGGCAGCTTAGGTGAGCGTAACACCTTAGCGGTGGGCTCTATTGAGCATAAAATGGGTATTAAAGCTTCAGCCACTTGTGTGATGAATTTTGATGACGCCAAAGGCTGGATGGTTGGCGCCGAAAATACTGGCTTATCTTCCATGTTCGTCATGATGAACTACGAGCGCGTGACTATGGGCTTACAAGGTCTTGGCGGCTCTGAGCTGGCTTACCAAAACGCCGCTATCTATGCCAATGATCGCGGTCAAGGTCGTAGCGATACTCAACTACAAAGCCCTGAAAAACCAGCGGATGCTATTATCCACCATGCTGATGTGCGCCGTATGTTACTCAATGCTAAGGCAAACTCTGAGGCGTCACGCTGCTTTGCGATGTATGTGGCAAAAAATCTTGATGCCGAAAAATTCAGCGATGATCCAGAAGTGGCTCAAGCAGCAGCGGCTCGAGTAGCATTATTGACGCCAGTAGCCAAAGCCTTTTTAACCGATAAAGCTCTTGAGGCAACCATTGATTGCCAGCAAGTCTTTGGTGGTCATGGTTACGTGCGCGAATGGGGTATGGAGCAGATCGTTCGTGATACACGTATTGCCCAGATTTATGAAGGCACCAATGGTATTCAGGCGTTAGATTTATTGGGCCGAAAAGTGGCGCGTAATAATGGGAAATACATTGCTCATTTCTTGAGTGAGATTCGTGACTTCGTTAATAATATGAAGGCAGAGCACGGCATTAAGCAAGCGACCTTAGAGGCGGCTGATAAGATTGAGAGTCTAACCAATACCGTATTGGCTAATATCAGTGAGCGCAAAAACGAGATTAACGGCTGCGCGGTTGACTACATGCATGCCTTTGGTTATCTATGCTACTCGTACATGTTTGCCATGATGGTTGAAGCGGCTAATGGCAAAGAAGGTGAGTTTTATACCAATAAAGCCAAACTTGCCGATTACTTTGTTGGTCGTATCTTGCCGCGCATCGACGCGCATGTGCAGATGGTAGAAGCAGGTAGCGACCCGATGATGAATTTTGATCTTGATTATTTCGCTGTCGCTAATAGCTAATAAGCGAATGGTGAATCATTTATAATCTTATATTATCAGCGAAGAGGACAGTTACGCACTGTCCTCTTTTTTGTGCAAAGTATTTTATAGCTAATGACAGAGCTAGAGAGGTTGGCAGATGAGCAAAAATAACTGCTAACAAAATAATTGACCGTAAATAACGGGTTCAGATTAAAATGTCTCAATGTTATTAACTCATTCTTAATATTCTCAAACGGCGCATAAGCACTGCTTTTAAGATAACGACTCAAAATATAAAAATAATCAAGGGTATGATGTGTCTGAAATAAAACGTATTTTACAGCAGATCACCGCTTTAAGCGATGTTCCTGAGCCCTCAGTACTCAAGCGCTTGGTCGATGAGCTGCGGGTGACAGATAAAGAGCCTGCCCTCGCCAATCAAAATATGCAAACGCTCATTGATCTATTACGCAAGCATCCAGAGTATGGTGATGGGCTGGCAAGCTTTGTGCTAAAGCTTATTATTCAGTATCGCCAAATTGCCTTATATACTGATACTGGCATCATGTCAGACCATGGGTTTTTTAGTAGTTTACGGCGTTTGATAGGCCATCGATTTTTACCTTTGTTGCCACAAGAGGACTCTGTGGTTGAATTAGTCGGCTATCTGTTTGATAAAAAGACGGATGAGCGGTGGCTTGCTAATATCGAAAAGGATAAATGGGATGAGTTAGTGGGTTTGCTCAAAGTCAAAGAAGAGCATTTAGACTTAGTCGCAACTGCCAAAAACAGTATATTAAACGCTATTATTATTTTATCTTATCGGGTCAGCGGTATCGGTTTACATCCTGATTTGATGGAGTCTTATCCACAAATACTGAACTATTCAGCCTCTTTTGTGGCGCAAAACCAAGAAGCAGTACTGTTTGTCAATCAATATCGCCAAGCCCATGAGCTAGATACTTTAACGGATATTACCCCTGAGCAAGCGGTAGATTCTGCGCCGCTCCTAGTCATGTTAGAGCAGTGCGAGGATGTAGTGACGACCATCCGCAAACGTATTTATAAGACCGGTATCTCTATCCGTCTGACCAATATGATGATGCGCCTTGAGCAAAGTTTGCAGCGTATTCGAATTTTGACCAAGCTAGTCTCAGATGATGGGCAAAAGCGTGATCGTGCGATAATTGAGCTGATTCAAGCGCTTATTGAAACAGCCAGTCGTCGTTACAGTATTAGCTACCTGATCGATAATAATACTAAGCTACTCTCCAAAAAAGTCACTGAAAACGCTAGCCGCGTTGGTGAGCATTATATTAGTACCGATAAAGCGGGCTATCAAAAAATGTTCAAAAAAGCTTCAATTGGTGGTTTTGTCATTGCCTTTATGGCGACTTTGAAAATATCGGCTTATCATCTTGCTTTGGCACCGATAGGCCGCGCCTTTGTTAACAGCATGATTTATGGTTTAGGCTTTGTCTTTATTCACGTCATCCATGGCACGGTTGCGACCAAACAGCCAGCGATGACCGCAGCAGCCATTGCCTCTACTATCTCAGATGGCTCCGGCAAAAAATCTCATCAGCTCACTAAATTGTCTGAATTAGTCGTCGATATTTTACGCACACAGTTTATTGCGATCATGGGTAATATTATGCTGGCAATACCAGTGGCCCTTCTCATCTCTTTTGCTTGGCTACAGTACAGCGGCGTGCCCATGATTGATAATAATAAAGCGGCCAGCCTACTGCATGATCTTGACCCGTTTCGCTCTCTAGCCTTACCTCACGCGGCTATTGCTGGGGTTTATTTATTTTTATCCGGTCTCATTGCTGGTTACTATGATAATTTAGCCGTTTATAACAATATAGGGGCTCGAATTCAGCGCCATAGCTTACTCAAATTTTTATTACCTAAGTCTTGGCTCACTCGCTTAGGCGGTTTTGTGGAAGCCAACCTTGGCGCTATCATGGGTAACTTTTTATTTGGGGTATTTTTGGGTAGTACCGCAACTATTGGTTATATCTTTGGCTTACCTATCGATATTCGCCACATTGCTTTTGCCTCTGCTAACCTTGCGCATGGCTTATTCAATATTGCTGCAGTGGATATCAGTTGGTCATTGATACTGGTCTCTATCCTTGGGGTAGCACTGATAGGTATCGTCAATTTGATGGTGAGCTTTTCGCTAGCTTTGTTTGTGGCACTGCGCTCAAAAGAGGTACGTTTCTTTGAATGGGGTCGACTCACACGGCTTGTCTTTGGTCATGTTATCAGCCATCCTTCTGACTTTTTTTGGCCACGTCCTAAACCGATGAGTTATGCTCGTATTGATAGACAAGGTCACATGATATTTGAGGATAGCTCAGCACAAAAAAGCAATCATGCTATGCCTAGTAACTATGTGATAAGACGATTATCCGATGTTAAAATATCGCCGGAGATTGTTCAATCAGTAGCCAAACAAAACACTGATATTCATTATGATAATCGGCCATCCGAGGCGCATGCTACGTCTTTAGCTACTGAAAATAAATCAACGCCTAGCCCTTCAAGTAATAGCCCTTCAACTAATAGCGCTCCAAGCAATACGGCTACCGCGCTGAAAAAAGTTGTCGATTTAGATGATGGACTAAATGATGAAGAGCTTAATAGCGTGCCTTATAGCAATGATATTCAATATGAACAAATCAATAAGAACCAGCAGTCAGCAACTATGAGCGATGGAGAAGAAAAAGCTAATGCAAAAACACCGCTACCTAAACCGAAAAAGCCGCCTAAATTACCTAATTAACTGACTTAGTTAATAGGGATAATTTAGACAGCTTAAATAACAACTTTTGATAGTCATTAAAGAGTTAGATTTAGATTACCGTTTATCTCTTATAAGACAGCATTTAAGGCTCAAGGCAGTGAGCGCTTGAGGTGATAACTTTGCCATCACATAAGCGATAAGCCAATAAATAGTTGCCCCAAACACAGCCGCCGTCAACCGCGCGGGCATGCGGTAAATCGACTGCTCCTTTGAGCGCGGCCCAATGACCAAAGATTATCTTGCGAGTACGCGGTACTTGCCAGCTAAACCATGGCATAAACCCCTCTGGCATAGGATCATCCAAACTAGCAGTAAAGCTAAACTCTAAGCTACCATCCTGCTTGCACAAGCGCATTCGCGTAAAATAATTAGCGATAGCGCGCAATCTAGTATAGCCGCTAATATCGTCATGCCAAGCGTCAGCGGTTTTGCTATATAAATGTGGTAATAGCTTATCTAATTTTTTCTTTTTACTTTGCAACTGCTCTTCCAACTCTTTGGCATAGCCGTCCGCTTGCTCAATAGTCCAATGCGGAGGAATGCCAGCATGAACCAGTACCGTTTGCTCGTCTGGATAAGCCAAAACCGGCTGATGACGCAGCCAATTTAGCAGCTCATCGCTATCCTCTGCGGCAAAAATAGGCGCGGTTTTATCTTTTTTCTTAAGCTTAGCCGCGCCGCGCCATACAGCGATTAGGTTGATATCGTGGTTGCCTAGGACAGTTGCAGCCGCGCCTCGCTCACACAGCGCTTTGACATCGCGTAAAGTGTTTAGCGAATCCTCACCACGCGCCACTATATCGCCGGCAAACCATAATTTATCTTGATTGGGATCAAAATCTAAAGTGATTAGCAGTTGTTGAAAAGCATCATAGCAACCTTGTAGATCGCCAATGACATATTGGTGACGAAAACTCATAAAGCCTCAAAATCCGATAATTGTCTTTGATAGTAAATTTTTGCTTAAGTCAGCTTTGTTTACTCCGCTACCACTGCTATAGCTTTAGAGCGATTACTTAAGGTGACAAAGTCGCTGACACTCAAAGTCTCTGGACGCGCTTGCGGGTCGATAGCACAAGCCGCAAAATCATCTTCACTCAAAGTCGGCAACAAAGTCGATTGCTTAAAAATAGCCCGCAGTGTCTTACGGCGATGATTAAAGGTTTCGCGTACCACGATAGCGAAGTGCTCTTCATCTTCTGCTACTACGGGTTTATTGATATGAGGAGTCAAGCGAAATACCGCACTAGTCACTTTGGGTGGTGGATTAAAAGCTCCGCGCGGTACAGTGAGCAGATAATCCGTATTACAGTAATACTGCATAATGACCGACAGACGGCCATATATTTTGCTGCCAACCTCAGCGGTGATACGCTCAACGACTTCTTTTTGCAGCATAAAATGCATATCTTCGATGACATCAGCGTAGCTTAATAAATGAAACAGTATCGGTGTTGAGATATTATAAGGCAGATTGCCTACCACGCGCAGTTTGCCTTTTTCTTCGCTATAAAGCTCACGATAGTCGACATCCATCGCATTGGTTTTGATAATAGTAAAGTTTGGATGGCTGTTAGCGCCAATACGAATGCGCAAGCTATCGGCCAAATCTCGATCAAGCTCGACGACCGTCATCGCGTCGACCTCCGCTAATAACGGCTCAGTCAATGCGCCCATGCCCGGGCCAATCTCGATCAAATTATCATCACGCTCTAAACGTATACTATCAACAATCTGGCGAATAACGCTAGCATCATGTAAGAAGTTTTGCCCAAAGCGTTTGCGCGGTTGGTGTTTGGCAGAACGCAAGCTTGCCGCTAGGGTCTGAGCATCGAACGAGGGTTTTGACATAAAGTATTCTTAATTTATAAGTAGGTTTTGGGTTTAGCGCACTGTCAGTCCAAATTTAGACAAAAATAATTATATCACAGCTCATTATTGAGCTGTACTGGCCTGCAGCTTTTAGCTTACTTCTCCTCCTACATTTAAGTCGCTAAAGCCTTATCCGCCATCTCATTAGCCATCGATAATGCTTGATATAGACTACTGTCTTTAGCGCCGCCGCGTCCTGCTAGATCAAGCGCGGTGCCATGATCGACTGAGGTGCGAATATAAGGCAAACCTAAAGTCATATTTACCGTATCACCAAAACCATGTGACTTCAGTACCGGGAGGCCCTGATCATGGAACATGGCGATAACCGCATCACAATTCTCTAGATGCCTAGTAGTAAATAGAGTATCGGCGGGCATCGCCTCTGAGATATTGACGCCACTATCGATAAACTCTTGCAGCACGGGGTTAATAATATTAATCTCCTCAAGACCTAGATGACCGCCCTCGCCGGCATGCGGATTGAGACCACAGACTAAAATACGCGGATTATTATTACCGAACTTCTCGCGCATATCATCAAGGACGATCTGTACCGTTTGCCGGACATTGTCTGGAGTAATAGCCGCTGGGACATCTTTGAGCGCTAAATGAATAGTCACCAGCGCCACTTTCATCGCTTGGTTAGCCAGCATCATCACCACTTTATCACAGCCACTTTGCTGCATAAAAAACTCAGTATGACCACTGAACATGGTGCCATCAGGCAGCTTGATACCGGCATCTATTAGCGCTGACTTTTGTAGCGGGCCGGTGACGATAGCGGCAATGGTTTTATTGCTAGCCAGCTTATGGGCTAGGGTTAATTGCGCCGCCACCATCGCTGAGTTATTGGTATCGATACGCCCTGCTACTACTGGAGTGTTACACGGTATATTAATTAAAATAAAAGCATTTTGACTAGTCTGATTTTGAGAAGTTAGTGCCGCTATAGCGGTAGTGTCTAAGTCTTGTTGCGCACTTTGCCAGTCAACACTCTGCCATTTAGGACAGCTTTTTAGCGTGCCTGCCTTTATCAACTCTTCAGCGCGCGCTTTCATCGCCTCATGGTCAGCGGTGACCCAAATAGGCCGCGCAAAATCTTTTAGCCTGCCGGCGTCAGCTAGCATTAGTACAATGTCCATGCCTATACCAGCAGGTTCTCCGGTAGTGATCAGTAAAGGGAATTTTTGCATTAGATATTTATCCTTATTAACTTATAGCATTGATTTTATTTCATTTATTATTATTTTCTGTTTTTATATCAAAAGTCCTTTATACCATAATAAGCGACTGGTCAAGGTAGATATAATTGCGGACTACAGCCGAAAAAAGCTCATAATGTGTTAAACTTCGCTGTTAATTGTAGCATCAATAAGCTAAATTTTATTTTGCGTTTTATGATCGCCCTCTTTGCTTATTTATAGCTCATCGACTTAAAATTTATCGTAGTTTTTGCAGCACTTTGTATTGTTTTTCAATTTAGTAATAGACAAATAAATAGGCACTCATGGCAGATAACGACAAAACCGACGACTTACTCAATCAGCAGCCTCCGCACAATATCGATATTGAAAAGGCGCTACTGGCCTCTTTGATGAGTATTGAAGAGGCTTATGACAAAATTGCCGAGATTGTCACCAAAGATGACTTTTATGCTGGTCGTCATCAGCATATTTTTGCGGCGATTGCGCATCTAGCCGCGGTCAATGAGCCCTATGATACGGTGATGGTACATGATTGGCTCGAGGCACAAAAGCTGCTTAAAAGCGCAGGCGGTGATAGTTATCTGGCCGATATCCTAAGCCAAAGTCCGGCGACTTTATTTAATTTGACCGCTTACGCGCAGCGGGTGCGTGAGCTGTCGACTTTACGGCAATTGATCACCGCTAGCAATGATATGCTTAGCCTCGCTTATAACCCAAAAGATCAGTCGGTCAGCGACATCTTAGATAGCGTTGAAGCGACTATTTTTAGTATTAATGAGCAGCATAATAAACGCGCTGAACAGCGTGGCCCTGTAGGTATTACCTCCGTATTGACCAATGTCATCGACAAAATCCAAGAGCTCAAATCCAATCCTGATGGCATGATTGGTCTGCAAACGCCTTTTACTGAGCTGAATAATAAAACCCAGGGCTTGCAGGCGGGCGATTTAATCATCGTCGCCGCGCGGCCTTCTATGGGTAAAACCACTTTTGCTATGAACTTAGCAGAAGGCATCTTATTTAACGAAAACCTGCCAGTGGTGGTGTTCTCGATGGAGATGCCAGCTGAGTCTATCGTGATGCGTTTGCTGTCCTCTTGGGGCGCCATTAATCAGACTCATTTACGCTCTGGACAGATGAATGAGGATGAGTGGGCAAAGATGATGAATGCCATCCAGCATTTGCAATCCAAGCATTTATATATTGACGATAGTACCGCGCTGCCGCCCTCAGAGCTGCGTTCGCGTTGTCGCCGTATCGCCAAAAACCATGATGGGCGTTTGGGCGCCATCGTCGTCGATTATCTACAATTAATGAAAGTGCCTAATCTCGATGGCAACCGAGTAGGCGAGATCTCAGAGATCTCACGCAGCCTCAAAGCCCTAGCCCGCGAGCTTGAATGCCCAGTGATAGCTTTATCGCAGCTGAACCGTAGTCTTGAGAACCGGCCTAACAAGCGTCCGATTATGTCAGATTTGCGTGAGTCTGGCGCGATTGAGCAGGATGCCGATTTGATTATGTTTATTTATCGGGATGAGGTTTATAACGAAAACTCGGATCATAAAGGCGTGGCTGAGATTATCATCGGTAAACAGCGTAACGGTCCTATTGGTACTATACGTTTGGCCTTTGAAGGACAATTCACCCGCTTTACCAATTTGACCCCTGAGTACTATCAAGGCGTCACTTTTGATGATGAATAATAAAAGCGCTACATTTAGCTTTTAATACACCTTATTCCCCCTTTTTTTTATTTTAAAACCTTTTCTAAAACTTAGTAAAAGAAGTTCACTATGCGCACCGCTACCGTCACTATCGATCCTCAAGCCCTCACTCACAACCTCAAGCAAGTCAAAAAGCGCGCGCCTAACTCAAAGGTGCTAGCCATGGTCAAAGCCAATGCTTATGGCCATGGCGTGGCGATGGTATTGCCCGCTTTGCAGCAAGCAGACGCTATAGGGGTCGCAAGCTTCACCGAAGCTTTAGAGGCGCGGCAACTGGGCTGGACTAAAAACATCGGACTGCTTGAAGGGGTCTTTAGCGCTCGTGAGTGGCAGCAAGCTATTGAGCAGGATTGTAGCGCGGTTATTCATCATCAGCCGCAGCTCGATTGGGCGCTTGCTAATATCCCTAGCCCCGATAGCGCTACTCGTGTCGTTTGGCTCAAATACAATACCGGTATGAACCGCCTAGGCTTTGATTATCAGCAGACAGTTGCGGCAGCAAAGCAGTTAAATGAAGCGGGTTTTCAGCTTATTTTGACCACCCACTTTGCCAATGCTGATGACCGCGATCATCCGTTAAATGCCAAACAAATTCATCGCTTTTCTGAGATGCTGACACTATTGAAAAGTACGGTTAATAAAAACATTCAAGGTTCGCTGTGCAATTCAGCAGGAGTAGTCAATTTCCCAGAGCATCACTATGATTGGGTGCGTCCGGGCATTATGCTTTATGGCAGCTCGCCTGTCGTCGATCAATCTACCAAAGCGCTCAATTTACAAGCGGCTATGGAATTTAGCGCGCGGATTATGGCACTCTCTACGGTCAATACTGGTGAGGCTATCGGCTATGGTAGCCGCTGGATCGCAGATCAGCCCACCAGAACGGCACTAGTTAGCATAGGTTACGGTGATGGCTATCCTAGAGTGGTCAATGAAGAGGCTTGTGTCTGTGTCCTTGCCA
>JARIDJ010000011.1 GCA_029267175.1 Psychrobacter sp.
AATATGGCGCAGCGGACGGGACTCGAACCCGCGACCCCCGGCGTGACAGGCCGGTATTCTAACCAACTGAACTACCGCTGCTTAGGTCGCACTAGCATTTTGTCTTTTCTTTTATAAGAAGATAAGACCCACTTGCTAATAAGTGGTGGGTGATGACGGATTCGAACCGCCGACATTCTGCGTGTAAGGCAGACGCTCTACCAACTGAGCTAATCACCCGCTCTGTGGGTGTGTATTATATAGATTTAACCATGGCTGTCAAATACATTTTCACTCTCTTTAGCACTATTTTTTGTTTTTTATGACTACTTGCTGGCAAGCTGCTGTTTTTGTTAGCTTTATATTTTATTAATTTACTAAAATTTTTATTATTGGTAGCTGCTTTCTAACTAATACAAAGCTAAATAGTAGCCGCCAAGGCCTTTTCAATATCCGCTTTAAGGGCTTTAGGTTTGGTAGTTGGCGCATAACTGTCAAGCACTTACCCATTACGGTCAATCAAAAACTTAGTAAAGCTCCATTTTATGCCCTCAGTTAATAGACGACCCAAAAAATAAGGAAGCTTATATAAGCTCCCTTACTATATATCAAAATCTTATTAATCAATAGCTAGTATTGACCGCCGATTAATCTTCGGCTTTATCCAAATCGATAGAGACAGAATTGATACAGTAGCGCATACCTGTGGTCTCACGTGGACCATCTGGGAAAACATGACCTAAGTGAGCGTCACAATTGCTACAAGTCACTTCGGTGCGGCGCATACCTAAAGAGTTATCGACATGCTCATCGATAGCGGCGTTGTCGATGCCTTGATCGAAGCTTGGCCAGCCACAACCAGCATCAAACTTATTTTCTGAGTCAAACAGCTTGGCGCCGCAAGCTTTACAGCGGTAGATACCCTTGTCGTTGACATCGTTGTAGACACCTGTAAAAGGACGCTCGGTGCCTTTTTCGCGTATCACATGATACTCATTATCGCTAAGACGCTGTTTCCAATCGGCTTCGGTTAATTGAGCGACTTCTTCTTTGGTTAGTTGACTGTCTTGCATAATTATTCCTTATTGTGGAGATTTTTTTATAGATAACCAATTTTATAAGTAACAGAGTTTATAAATCATTGGGTTTATAAATCATTAGGTTTAGTAAGTAATGAGCTAAAAATTTTTTCTAGACCCTAAAGATATGGGAGTTATCAGCGATTATTCAATATTTAGCCGCTAATAATTACTAAATCTACACGTTTCCCTGATTATTTTCTTAGTTATAAACACTCTAACTAAATGCAAGTTATTCTTGCATAATGACTATTTTAATAGCTTGCATTTAACTTATTTATGCAATAAAATCTTGCATTAGCTATTGATTCATCAAATTACTGTCAAATAATAAGTCATAAAGATTTGTCTTAGTTAATGATTATTTGCAACCTTTTAGGAGATGAAAAGCACTATGACCGATAATCCTGATGATTATGCCCAAACCCAGCGCTTAGAGCAGGCCCAAAGACTTGTGCAGCTGCGCCGTGACAAAGGTCTCACTGCTGAGCAATTAGCCCAGCAAATGACTAAAGCTGGCGCGAAAGTGAGCCGCGGCGCTATCTCTAATTGGGAGCGTGGTATCAATGGTATTGTCTCCTCCAAGCTGCCCACGCTTGCACGCCTCCTAGGCTGTACAGAAGGCTATCTACTACGAGGCGATAATGATGGCTATACCGAAGATAAGATAGCTAGTAGTGAGCCCGCTCATCAAGTAAATACAAAGCCTATGCTAGACGCTCAAACTAAACAAAGAACTGAACTAAAAACCACGCAACAGCTAAATACCCACTTTGATCCTAATATCAAAAACAAGGATGATACAACAGCACTGGAAGCTAAAACGCTGCAAACAAAGGAAAGCAACGCTATGAATAACCTAAAAAAATCTGATAAATTACAAAACGTTTGTTACGACATCCGTGGCCCGCTCCTAAAAACAGCTAATAAAATGGAAGCAGAAGGCCAACGTATTCTTAAGCTCAATGTCGGTAACCCAGCCCCTTTTGGCTTAGAAGCGCCACATGAGATTTTGCGTGATGTGGCGATGAACCTGCCAGAAGCGACGGGATATTCAGATTCGCAAGGTATCTTTTCGGCGCGTAAAGCGGTGTTGCAGTATTATCAATCTAAAGGCCTGCTATCAGCGGTCGATGTACGAGATGTTTATTTGGGTAATGGCGTCTCAGAGCTGATTGTGATGACGATGCAAGCGCTGATGAATGATGGAGATGAGGTGCTCATTCCAATGCCTGACTATCCGTTATGGACGGCAGCGGCTAATTTGTCTGGCGGTACAGCGGTACATTATCGCTGTAATGAAGAAGATAACTGGCAACCTGATATCGAAGATATTAAATCAAAAATCACTAGTAAGACCAAAGGCATAGTAGTTATTAATCCTAATAATCCTACTGGCGCGCTGTACTCTACTGAGAATCTAAAACAAATTATTGAAGTCGCCAAAGAGCATAATCTTGTCATTATGGCCGATGAGATTTATGATCGGGTACTTTATGATGACGTCGTCCATCATCCTATGAGCACCTTAACTGACGAAGTGCTGGTACTGTCTTATAATGGCCTATCTAAGTCGCATCGTATCGCAGGTTTTCGCGCAGGCTGGCTGATGGTATCAGGCAAAAAAAGCCATGCTACTGACTTCATCGAGGGTTTAGATATGCTCGCCTCCATGCGTCTTTGCTCTAACGTACAGGGTCAGTATGCTATCCAAACGGCGATGGGCGGTTATCAAAGCATGAAAGATCTGACCTCAGAAAAAGGCCGATTATTTAAACAGCGCGAAATGGCTATCACTCGTCTCAATGCCATCCCGGGTATCTCTTGCACTATGCCGCAAGGAGCGTTTTATTGCTTCCCAAAAATGGATCCTGAGGTCTATCCTGTCAAAGACGATATGCAGTTTATGATGGATTTATTGATAGATGAGAAGGTATTGATGGTACAAGGGACGGGCTTTAACTGGGATGCTCCCGATCATTTTCGTTTAGTATTCTTACCCAATCTTCATGATTTGGAGAATGCTATGGATCGCCTTGATCGCTTCTTTGCCAAAAAGCGTCAGCAGTACGGTACAGAAAAAGTCGCTAATAAAGAAGTATTAGAAGCCTAAAAGTCATATGGTAAATAAAAAAAGCGCTTCTCGGCATGATGTCGATAAGCGCTTTTTTGTTCGCTAATTTAGCAGCTTCAATCTAAGGCGTGTTGAACATTCACACCTGAGCACTACTAAATGTTCAACATAGCCTACTATCGTAAGCTATTATTTAACTAAAAAATCTGGTTTAAAATTAGGAAACTAACTGCTGATAATGAAGCGGCTACTGGTAAAGTAATCACCCAAGCAAGGCCGATCGGCTTCATCAATGCCCAATTGGTATTTCTATTGACGATACCGATACCCAAGACCGCCCCTACCAAAGTATGCGTACTAGAAACCGGTAAGCCCAAGGTTGAAGCGCCCATCACTACCCCAGCAGCAGCAAGCTCAGCTGAGAAGCCAGAAGCAGGGTGCATTTTGGCTAAATTAGTGCCAACGGTCTGAATCACCTCTTTACCGATAAACCATAGACCAACGATTAGCGCAACGCCAAAGGTCAACATCACAGGCGATGGTACTGCCGCTTCTGAGGCGATGTTATTGGTACGAATCACATCCATAATAGCGGCAAACGGGCCAACTGCATTAGCAATATCGTTAGAACCATGACTAAAAGCAAAGGCTGAGGCGGTAAAGACCTGCATCCAGCTAAACATAATAAAAGTCGCTTTGGTCAAATCCTCTTTGTGTTTACCGCGAATACTTTTGGTATAAATAAAGGTCGCAAGCCAAACCAGCGCTCCTATCATACCCATGATTAAGAAGCCTTGTAGCGTGGTCATATTACTGTTGACGTTTTTGAGGCCTTTGAACACTACCAAAGAGGTCATAACCACACCGCCCATCGCCGCTAAGATAGGCACCCACTTCTTCAGTGCTTTTAGCGTATCGAGACTCTCGCGCTGATGCTCAACGATATATAGCTTCTTATAATAATCGGTCTCTAAATCCTCGACATCACAATCATCGTCTTTATAAATCTCTTGATCGCGTAGCATCGCTGAGGTATAGGACAACTGCTCAGACTCAGTCATCGCATCAAAACGCTCTTTGTGCTCTTTTTTGATGCTCTTTTTATCTGCTTTTAACTCAGCAATCTGCGCTTCTGCTTTGTCATTATAGTCGATGACATTTCTTTTGATATGGCCGTATAAAAAGAAGGCTAGTATTCCGCCTAATAAAGGCGATAATACCCAAGAGATAGCAATAGTACCAATGGTGCCCCAGTCTACCGTGGATAGCGCCGTCTCAGTCCCTCCCAAAGAGATACCTAATACGATAGAGCTGCCAACGACCCCGCCGATGATAGAGTGCGTCGTTGACACCGGTAGACCTTTTTTGGTGGCAAACAATAACCAAAAAGCGGCGGCAATCAAAGCAGATAACATCACATAAATGAACTGATTTGGCGTAACAGCCAAACCATCCAAATCAACGATACCACTACGAATGGTATCAGTAACCTCTCCGCCTGCGAGTACCGCCCCTGACACCTCAAATATCGCCGCTACCCCTAAAGCTTGCGGGATAGTCAAAGTCCCCGCTCCTACTGAGGTGCCAAAGGAGTTTGCGACATCGTTGCCACCGATATTGAATGCCATAAAGACACCAAAGGCGGTCGCCACTATAAACAGTGTCGTCTGCTGACGCATAGTGTAATCAAGACCCCACCATAAAAAATAGCCGGTCATTGCAATCAGTAAAATAGCAAAAAATAGATTGATTCTCATAGAGCCAACCGACTTGGTTGATTCTGTAGAGCTGCTGCTAATACCCATAAATTGATACGCCCTGCGTAAGATTGAAGATATTGTTGATTGAGAATGATGCCACAAAAAACGCTATGACCAGAAGTTGGTAGCGTCTTTATGGCTTGATTTCAAATCGTCTCAAATCTGTGTTGAACTATACTATTGAAAATATCGTGACTGTTATAAACTTGCTATGCACCTAGCAGCATTAGACATACAGTTAAGCCGCAAAAAACTGTCCCTAAAAAATTAGGCAGCTTGCGGCTTATATCTTTAGCCGTTATCTAAATTATAAATAACGGCTAATCCGTTTAGAGACACTAATTGAAGCAAAACTTACCATAAAAACCCATACTAATTATTAGCAGTAAAAGCTCGCTTCCGTTAATGTGCGCCCATTATATTAAAAATTTAGCACTTATGCACAATGAAATTGCCAAATTTGTAACTGCTAATGTATAGCGCTTTTGTCTTGACTCAGTCCGCAGGTTGTATATAACTCTCTAGTCGCTTGATAGCATGATCAAGCACATCGAGGCGAGCACGGCGCTTATCATTAGTAGCGACAATACACCAAGGGGCATTTTCAGTATGGGTATACGCTAGCATATCCGCGGCCGCTTGCACATAGTCGGACCATTTCTCACGGTTACGCCAGTCATCATCGGTGAGTTTGAACTGCTTATGCGGCGTCTCACGCCTAGCTTCAAAACGCTTTAACTGCTCTTTTTTGTCAATCGCTAACCAGTACTTGATGACAATAGTACCAGCGGCTTGCAAATCAGCCTCAAAGCGATTGATCTCGCCATAAGCGCGTTGCCAATCGCTTTGAGGCGCTAGTTGCTCAATACGCTCAACCAAGACGCGCCCATACCAAGTTCGATCAAAGATGGCGATACGACTAAGACGATCGGTTTGCTCATTAGGCAGCTTAGTCCAAAAGCGCCATAGATAAGGGTGTTGTAGCTCATAGAGCATCGGCGCGCCGATGTTATAAATCTGGTACTCGCGTGGATCGAGCGGCGCCACCATTCTTTTGATAGAGCCGCCCTTGCCCGCGGCATCCATACCCTCAAAAGCAAAAATCACATGACGACCCTTTCGCGCCCGAATCAGTTCTGCAAACCTTGCCTGTTTATCGGCCAGCTCCTCTTTATAATCTGACTTATCCAGATCATGATCTTTGATATCGGTTAGCACTTTGGGAATGTCGGTAGCACTAAGAGCAGTTGATACAAAATCGCTCTTCTTTTTTGAGGCTGTGCGCGAGGGTTTAGTGTCATTGTGTGCGTTTGCTTTGACGGGACTTTCGCTACTTACTAGCGCCTCTTGCATAGCGTGTAGTACTTCGTGACAAAAGCTAATAGTCGCTTGCGATTTGTCATTGCCATCGATGATGACCCAATCGCCTTGCTGGCGCAAGATAGTCTCAGCTATTGAATTAAACTGCGCCAATACCTTCTCATCGCTCCAGTCGATCTGATATAGATACTGCGGATCGGCTTCTTTATCATTGAGACGCTCTTTTAGCGTATCAGCGTCGATATGAAACCAGCATTTGAGTACTTTGGTTTGATTCGCTGCCAAATCGCGCTCAAAAACTTGCAAATCCTCTAATTGCTTTTTTAGATAAGTGCGCCAGTCCATCGTTGGCAAAGCTTGCACGGCATTTGACTCATGAGCCACACTATAGATAGCTGAGCTGGCTTTTTTATTATCGCTGTCGTTTTTATCTGGCTCATCTAGGTTTTGTTGCGCGGCCATCATACGCATGACGTTATAAATCAAATCAGCGTACCAGTTACCAAAATAGACCATCACATCGCCATGACGCGGCATAGCGGCGGTATGAGCTTGCCAAATCGGCTGATAAGCTAGGGGCGGATAGCCGATGGTAGCCTCCACTTTTAGCAGCCTTGGATCTACCCATTGACGCAGCTGCTTGACCGAGCGCCCCTTGCCCGCTTGCTCCATACCGTTTACTAGCACTAATAAACCTGTAGGCTTATTCGCAGGCGGCGGGGTCTGTTGCCTAGTGGCTCTAAGAGCGAACTGGGCGGTGACGAGTGCTAGTCTTAGCTCCTCCTCATCCATCGAGAACTC
Organism: Psychrobacter sp.; assembly: GCA_029267175.1. Lineage (GTDB taxonomy): Bacteria > Pseudomonadota > Gammaproteobacteria > Pseudomonadales > Moraxellaceae > Psychrobacter. The sequence goes on from JARIDJ010000011.1 coordinate 7,014, forward strand.
GCTAAGCGGATTGGGTATTAAGCGGCGATTAACCACTTCTGGGTCTAAACCATCGCTAACCGCTTCTCGCTTATTACCCTCAGGTTTATCATTGGGTTTTTTACTAGTCTTAGTAGCATTAGATTTATTTTTGGACATGATAATGACTCACTTTTTCGTTATTATAGAATGATAATAGCATTCGCTTGCTCGATGGATAATATCGCTGTGTAACAGTTTGCCATTTGTATTGTTTTTTATTTAGGGGTAACTTCTTATTAGAGTGGTATGATTGTTTGATATAGCTTGATAATTGACAGCGATAAATGAGCTTAGCTTTTTTATTGGATATAAAAGATTTTTAGGATTGGATTGGTATTATTTTATTGAAATAACTGTACTAACATTACATAGGATTAGCTGTCATGACTGCTTTTTTAGAGTTGCAACAACATCTAACTCGTTACTGGGCGCTACCCTATCATGACGATGAAACGCTTAATCGGGCGCTAAATGAAGTACAGACTTGGCAGCGTCTTCGCATTCAGCGTACGCATAAAGAGCTATTTTCGCAGCCTAATAATAGATTGATGGCAAATTATTTTTTGACTCAATTATATGGCGGCGAGAAATTCAAACTATTGGCGGTACAATTAGCGCGAGTTTTGCCAAAGGCACAAAAACTTGAGCGTTTGGTAAAAGAGTCAGTATTAGAGACCGCGAGCATGTCCATTCAGGCAGCTATATTAGCGATTGAGATGGATTTGCATTTGGCTCAGTGGTTAGTCGATCGTAATTTACCAGTGAATGAAAAAAACGTCATGCTCGCTTATAGTGTCCTTGATGAATCGGCTGAGCGCCGTGAGCAGCTTAGTAATCTAAAAGAGGTCTGCTATCGTACCGATAAGTATTTTAATTCTTTTTTACTCCAAAAAGCTTTTGCCTTAGCCAAAAGCACCGCTTATAGTCTCAACTATCAGCCTTTATATGATTTTGTGGAAGCAGGGTTTGCCGCGATGAAGCCACTTGAAAGCGTTAGCAGCTTTATTGATCCCTTTTGCGCTCGTGAGCTTGAGATTATTGAACAAATACACCAGGCTAATAAAGGCAAAAGTAGAGGCTTTGATGTATCATAGGCAGACCCAAAAGCGCAAGATATAAGCCGTTTTGTTATAACCACTCTCATTATCTTTTAACTATCAGGTTTGGATACATTTTATATAGGATTTTTTGATGTCTGCATTATCAGAATTACAGCACCATTTAGCCCGTTTTTGGCAATTGCCTCATCATGACAATGAAGCGCTAAAAGTTAAATTAGATCAAGTCCAAGCTTGGCAGCGTGCGCGTATTGAAAAAACTCATGCCGATGCCTTTGGCAAACCAAAAAATAAGCTTATGGCAAATTATTTTTTGAATCAGCTTTATGGCGGTGATGAATTCAAAAAACTAGCAGAACAACTCCAGCGTATCGTCCCTAAAGCCAAAAAAGTGGAGCGTTTTGCGCCTGCCTCTGCTTTAGAAACCGGTAGCATGGCTATTTATGCCTCTGTTCTAGCTATGGAGTTGGATGTTCATTTAGCTCAGTGGTTACTGGCACAAGAGTTGCCTGTCAATGAGGAAAATATGCTTAGCGCTTATCGCGCGGTCGATGAAGGCGATAAACGCCGCGAGCAGCTGGATAATCTAAAAGAGGTTTGTTACCGCGCTGACAAATATGTTAACTCGTTTATGATCCGCAAAGCTTTTGGGATGACTAAGCGCACCGCTTATCGTCATAATTACCAGCCATTATACGACTTTATTGACGCCGGTTTTACCGCGATGCGCCCTCTTGATAGTGTCAAAGGCTTTATCGACCCCTTTTGTGCGCGCGAGCTTGAGATTATCAACCAAGTTCATGCCAATACTGATAGCAGCGCGGCATCGGTGTTTGCAGTAGCCTAACTTTATTTGCGTAATAGTCCTTATGCCTGATGCATAATGGATAAGAAATAGGAAAAGCTTATGACTGACAATAACAACTACACTCTTGATAATAATATCGACACAGCGGCTGTCGGCAATACTGATATAAAATCTAGCAGTCATAGCGACTTACAAGATAAGTTGATCAAAGATAGCATCGCTAATAATCAAAATATCACTGCTCAAGTACAAGCGCGCCAAAGCTCTGAGCCCAAAATTGAGAATCAAGCTTCTATGAACACTAATAATCAAAGCTCTACTAGCAGTAATAATGACGACTTTACATCAGTACAAAGCCTACCTATTGGCACCCCGCAAGGTCAACAAACCACTATGACTAAAGATCATACAACCCCTCCTACTAATGATAAAGTTCAGGCTCAAGCTCATTCTCAGCCTAATAGTGCCCCAACTAAGCAAAGCATATTCAATCAGCGTGATGATATCAATAATCCGCACACACCTGAAACCGATGGCTTAGAGCAGACCCATTTTGGTTATAAAACGGTCAATAAAGCTGAAAAGCAAGCGCGCGTAGCCGATGTCTTTACTTCAGTCGCCAAAAAATACGATATTATGAATGATTTGATGTCGTTCGGTATTCACCGCTTATGGAAGCGCTTTGCTATTAGCTTATCGGGTGTTCGCGCCGGTCAACAAGTCCTTGATATCGCTGGTGGTACGGGCGATTTGGCCAAAGTCTTTAGCCGCGAAGTTGGCCGTAGTGGACACGTTGTGCTATCGGATATCAACGCTGCTATGCTTGAGGTTGGCCGTGAGCGCCTGATTAATGCTGGCTGCAATAACGTTGATTTTGTACTTGCCAACGCTGAGACTTTAGCGCCCTTTGAGGATGAGAGTTTTGATCTATTGACCATCAGCTTTGGTCTACGTAATGTCACGGATAAAGATGCGGCGCTACGCTCTATGTACCGCGTACTTAAGCCCGGTGGTCGTTTATTGATATTGGAATTCTCTAAACCTATCTTTGAGCCATTATCCAAAGCTTATGATTTGTACTCGTTCACCGCTTTGCCGATGATGGGTAAAATAGTCGCCAATGACTCTGAGAGTTATCAGTACTTAGCCGAATCCATCCGTATGCATCCCGATCAGCAGACGCTCAAGCAAATGATGGAGCAAGCGGGTTTTGTTAATTGCGATTATCATAATCTAACGGCTGGTATTGTGGCGGTGCATCGCGGCTTTAAAGTCTAACTCTGAGCTTGCACAGCACAAAGTTTAAAGCTCAAAAATCTAACCTTATTTACGTGAGAATATTATGCTAACGGTGTTACTTTTGGCAGGGGCCGAGAAGCTTATCAATGTCGCTCTTATGAGCGATGAGATTACCCAAGCTGGCCTTGAGCCTTTGGCTGGTAAAGTGCTACGTCTCAATATGACGATGCCTGAAATCCACCTAGATGTGATATTCAATCATAAGCGTTTGCGTTTTGAGCCGGTGACCACTGCTAGCGTATTTGAGCCTCGTGGCAACGCGGATAGCTCAAAGCTTAATCAGTTAGATGAGCGTGCACAAGCCGATCTGGATAGGGCGCAGATAGGTCATAGCATTCCTGACTGCATTATTAATGTTGATAATCCAGCACAGCTACTCA
>JARIDJ010000055.1 GCA_029267175.1 Psychrobacter sp.
ATTTAGTTTAATAGCGACCTTAACGAAGACGGCTCGATAGCTCAGTAGGTAGAGCAACGGATTGAAAATCCGTGTGTCGGCAGTTCGATCCTGCCTCGAGCCACCATTTCGTTAACTAGATTCGAAAACCCTGAACAGCAATGTTTGGGGTTTTTTTATGCCTGCTTGTTAATGTATTAATATGCAAAACCATACGACTATATAACATTATTACGCTATTTTTTATCTCACTCTGACTTCTATACTAAATAGTATTGGGCATAGGAGAGAGATGATGAGAGAATTTGATTACGACTTAGATTATAAAAATCTAGATCTGCGCGCGCATCCTGAGCTGTATCGGGTCGGTCGCGGCGAGCAAGGGGTGTTATTGGTTGAGCCTTATAAGTCAGAGATTTTGCCGCACTGGCGCTTTGCCACCCCTGATATTGCTCTTGAGAGTAGCGAGACTATTTATCAGATGTTTTTGGATTATTTGGCAGACGATGATTTTGTTGGTGCGGATATGGCGCGTAAGTTTATTCAAATGGGCTATACTCGTGCTAGACGCTACGCCAATCATAAAGGCGGCAAAAAATATAAAGGCCCGGTGCCTGATGATAAAAAAGGTCAAAGCGGCGCGCATGGCCGCGAAGAGCTGCCACGGCAAGAAGAGGACCCTATTAAAGCCGAATCCGCCCGTATCTTTAAAGCCAAATGGGATAAGTGCCGCGAGAATGAAGACTATCTTCGGATGAAAAAAGAACACCGCGCGCGTTATAAAGAAGCTGAATAATAATTTACTTTATAATTAGGCTCCAAATAGTTTGACTCTAAAATCAATATAACTTAGCTTAAGCTGTCGCCTTAATATCAGCTATGCTAAGGTAATAGCTCAAAAATAACTTTTTGGATATGCCAATTCTTCAAACTACTAACAATAATAATGAGTAAACCCTTATGCAAGATAAGCAACTGCTAATTTTTGATTTTGATGGTACTTTGATTGATAGCGTGCCGGATTTGGCGGATGCCACTAATACTATGCTTATGCAGCTTGGTAAGCCGACTTATTCGCTAGCGACTATCAAAGAGTGGGTCGGTAATGGCTCACGATTATTGATAGAGAGAGCCTTGCTAGGCAAGACTTTGATAGTAGATGATGAATTAGATGCAGAAGAAGCCGACCATGCTGAGCAGTTGTTTTTTGAGGCTTATAAAAATATCAGCGATAGCAAAACCGCGGCTTATCCTGATGTTGATAAAGGTTTAAGACAACTACATGATGCTGGTTTTACCTTAGCTTTGGTCACCAATAAGCCTATTCGCTTTGTGCCAAAAATACTCGATAGTCTAGGCTGGACGCCACTTTTTGCGCTAGTATTAGGCGGCGATAGTTTAGCGGTAAAAAAGCCGGACCCTACCCCGTTACTGCATACCTGTGAAACCCTTAATTTTACTCCACAGCAAGCGCTGATGATTGGCGATTCTATCAATGACATCTATGCTGGTCAGCGCGCCGGTATCGATACGGTTGGACTGGCTTACGGCTACAATTATGGTCAAGATATCCGCGATAGTCGCCCCACTCACGCCTTTGATAACTTTGCCGACTTGCTTGATTTTCTGCTGAGCTAAACCTTTATTTCATTATCATTAACAATACTAATAACACCCTGACAGAGAGTCTTTATATGACCGTCCCAAGCGATATTGCTATTGCCCAAAATGCTATTCTGAAACCTATAAAAGATATCGTACAAAAGCTAGGTTTAGCGATGGAGAATATAGAACCTTATGGTCATTACAAAGCTAAGATAAATGCTAATGAGGTACTCGATAAGCCTGCTAAAACTGAAAATAGTAAGTTGGTATTAGTGACTGCTATCAACCCAACTCCTGCCGGCGAAGGCAAAACCACGGTCACTATAGGCCTCGCGGATGCGCTCAATCGTATTCATACACAAAGAAACGATGGCAAATTAACTACCGTGGCACTACGTGAACCTTCACTAGGGCCCGTCTTCGGCATCAAAGGCGGTGCAGCGGGTGGCGGCTACGCACAAGTGCTGCCAATGGAAGATATTAATCTACATTTTACTGGTGACTTTCACGCTATTGGGGCGGCTAACAACTTGCTTGCCGCATTATTAGATAATCACATTTATCAAGGTAATGAGCTAAATATAGATCCTAAGCAAGTGGTTTGGCGTCGCGCCGTAGATATGAACGACAGGCAATTGCGCAATATCGTCGGCGGTTTAGGTAAGCGTACAGATGGGGTAACGCGCGAAGATGGCTTCGACATTACCGTAGCCTCTGAGGTCATGGCTATCTTTTGCTTAGCCAATGATTTAAGCGATCTCAAACAGCGTTTAGGTAATATCTTAATCGCCTATAATAAAGATAAGCAGCCTATCTATGCTAAAGACCTTAAAGCTCAGGGCGCAATGGCAGCTTTATTAAAAGAAGCAATCAAGCCCAATCTCGTACAAACCATTGAAGGCACGCCAGCTATCGTGCACGGTGGGCCTTTTGCCAATATCGCTCACGGTTGTAACTCAGTGATTGCCACTCGCGTTGCCCAGCATTTAGCCGATTATACTTTGACCGAAGCGGGCTTTGGCGCTGATCTTGGCGCGCAGAAATTCTGCGATATTAAATGTCGCTTGTCAGGACTGACGCCAGATGCGGTGGTCATTGTCGCCACCATTCGCGCGCTTAAATACAATGGCGGCATCAAAAAAGATGAGCTTACTACCGAGAACTTAGTAGCACTCAAACAAGGCTTACCTAATTTATTCAAGCATATCGAAAATATGCGCGAGGTTTACGGACTACCGGTCGTGGTCTCCATAAATCATTTCGTTAGCGATACTGACGCTGAGGTAGAACTAGTTAGGCAAGCTTGTAAAGAAAAGGGCGTGGAAGTTGCTATCACTAAAGTCTGGGAGCAAGGCGGCGCTGGTGGTGAGGAGTTAGCTCACACCTTACTAAGCTTACTAGAAGAGCGCAAAAACCAGCCTAATACTTTTAAATTAGCTTACGATAGCGATAATAGTATCGCCTATAAAATCCGCACCATAGCGCAGCGTATTTATGGTGCCGATAATATCGAGATTAGCAGCCTAGCTCAGGCAAAAATCCGCCAGTTAGAAGCGTTGGGTTTGGATAAAATACCAATCTGTATTGCCAAAACTCAGTATTCTCTCAGCGATGATGCCAAATTGCTAGGGCGACCAACAGGCTTTGATATTCATGTACGTGATATTAGTATCTCCTCCGGTGCTGGATTTATTATCGTCATTTGTGGTCCTATCATGAAAATGCCGGGATTACCCAAAATACCATCGGCGGAGCGTATCGATGTCGACATTGAAGGCAATATTACCGGTCTGTTTTAAGTCGCTGTCAGTAAAGCTCAAATATTTAACAAACACTATTTACCACGATAACTAAGCGCTTCTGAAACATGGGCGCTAGTGATACCCTCGCTATTTGCAAGATCAGCAATAGTACGGGCAACTCGTAACACACGGTGATAGCCTCGCGCTGATAGATTAAGACGCTGCTGCGCCATCTGTAATAATTGCTGTTCGCTCTCGCCTAGCGTTACGTAACTATCAAGCTCACTTGGGCTAAGCTCATTGTTAACTTTATTTTGCCTGGTCAATTGCCGTTTATGCGCGGCTGACACGCGATTGCGTACTTGTTTTGAGCTCTCTCCTGCTTGCGCGTTTTGCAAATCGGCAATCGGCAGTGCCGGTACAGTAATATGCAAATCAATACGATCGAGTAGCGGCCCTGAGAGCTTATCTTGATAACGTTTAATCTGTTCGGGACGACAGCGACATCTGCCTGAGGGGTCACCGTCATAACCACAAGGACAAGGATTCATCGCCGCCACCAATTGAAAGTTTGCCGGAAAGGTCATTTGTGAGTTAGCGCGACTAATAGTGATTTGTTTAGCCTCTAATGGCTGGCGCAACACCTCTAACACACTACGCTCAAACTCAGGCAACTCATCCAAAAATAAAACTCCACGATTTGCAAGCGTAATCTCGCCAGGTTTGGGCCGTGAACCGCCGCCCACCAAAGCCACAGCTGATATAGTGTGATGGACTTGTCTGAAGGGTCTGGTGCCATAGTCATAATCGCTATCGGCAACTGAATAAGTACTAGCAACCTCTAGAGCATCTTCAGCGCTCAAATCTGGCAGAATAGTAGGCAACCGCGCTGCCATTAAGGTTTTACCAGAACCGGGTGGTCCGGTAAATAACAATGAATGCCCGCCAGCTGCGGCGATCTCAAGCGCACGACGCGCATGATGCTGACCTTTGACATCGGCAAGATCGACTTGATAACCGGTATGCTGCTGCGCAGGCGCGGGCTCTACGGTAACTAACCTCTCATAGCTAGCATTAGGATTAGTCAAAGCTTGCAAATGATCACAAACCGCTTTTAGACTTTCTGCGCCTAATATCTCTACTCCCTCGACACGGCTAGCTTCAGCGCCGTTGATGAGAGGCAAAACCAGTTGCGGCGTCTGAACAGCGACAGCGTTTTCAAGCGTATCTTTTTTGGTGTGATCGACATCTTTTGATGACACTGCTGTGTTAACAGCTAGCGCTTCTGCCTTTATCGCACGTGCTACTGCAAGGCCTCCGGTTATCTGGCGCAAATCGCCATTTAATGCCAGCTCTCCTATAAACTCAAACCCTGCTAGCACTTGAGGATCAAACTGATCACTAGCGGCCAAAATACCAATAGCAATGGGCAAATCAAGCCTTGCCCCATCTTTTGGCAGATCTGCTGGAGCTAGATTGATAGTTAAGCGCCGATTAGGAAACTGAAAGCCAGAATTTAAAATAGCAGAGCGTACCCGATCTTTACTCTCTCGTACTGTAGCCTCTGGTAAACCGACAATGGTTAGTGCTGGCAAACCTTGTGATAAATGCACTTCAATAATCACCTTTGGCGCATGTAAACCAACAACGGAACGGGTATAAACTTGCGCAAATGACATAAGTACTTCCTAGTAAAGGGAGTATTAATAATAGAGGATTCACTACCAGTGCGCAAATGTTGTCTTTTTTTAATTCATGAAATTTAATTTTTATGATTGAGTTCAGTTTTATAGCGCTCTTATAAAAGAATAAGGACGATTACTAGATATAGAGCTAAAGCATTTATAAAAAACGAATAATTGTTTATTGCTTTAACTAATTGATTGTTAAAATAATATTTTATTAAAACATATGTTTGAAATAGACGAGATGAGTAAATTAATTAACTAGTAAAAGTTCTAAAAATTGCTATATTAATAGTGTGCAGTGGTGCACTAGCAACAATAAAGGGATTTTATTGATGACTCAAAAGCGGTTTTTATTTTGAGTAGCAACTCTTAACTATGGATGGTAAAGCTTATGAAAAGCACAACACTCAATCGGCGCACGCCGAAATTGGCATTATTGACAGTGGCAGTTTCTATGGGACTGATCAGCTGTTCAGATAGTGATAATACCTTCACTGAGCAAGTCATAACACCTCCTTCAGAATATGCGGCAGACATTCAGCGCACTGAATTTGGCATACCTCATATCACTGCTAGAGACTATAAAGGTTTAGGTTATGGTGTAGGTTATGCCTTCGCCGAAGATAATATCTGTTCGCTGGCACGTGAGATTGTCGTTGCAAAAGGTCAAAGCGCGCTTTATTTAACCGATGGTACAAAAGATGCCATAGATGCCGCGGTTGTCAGCGATGTTTTTTATACTTGGTATAACTCTCCAGAGCGAAGAGCTAGTTTTTTAGCAGCTCAAGATCCAGAGGTCATCGATGCAGTAACCGGTTATGCGGCTGGTTATAGCCGCTATTTGCGTGATACAGGTGTCGCCAATATCGATCCTACTTGTGCTAATGCAGCATGGGTGCGTGAGATTACTATTGATGATATGTTAGCCCTCTACGGTAAAGCGAACCTACGCGGCGGTCTCTCAAACTTTGTAGGCGCTATGGTATTAGCCAAGCCTCCCGAAGGCCCGACTATGGGCAGTTCAAGAATGCGTAGCGTAAGCTTAGATCCATTAGCTAAAGCCGCTCCTAAGTTCGATATGACCACTATTAATGTATTAGATGGTGGTAGTAATGCTTACGCCTTTGGAAGGGATGTGACAGGTCAAGATGAAGGCATTATGTATGGTAACCCCCATGAGCCGTGGAACGGTGTACAGCGTTTTTATGAGTTTCATCTAACCATACCCGGCGAGATTGATGTTATGGGCTCCGCGCAGCAAGGCCAGCCTTTTATTAATATTGGTTTTAATAAAGACGTGGCTTGGAGTCATACGGTATCGACGGCGAAGCGCTTTACGTTCTATCAGCTCAGCTTAGTCAATGGCAATCCTATGAAGTATAACTATCAAAATAGCGAAGGCGTCTTTGAGCAGCGTGATATCGAAAAAGTGGACGTTACGGTCAAATTGCCTGGCAATCTACCAGCCGTCACTCGGCCTCTGTATCTATCGCATTTTGGTCCTATGCTAGAGGTTGATTTACTCGATGATAAAGTTAAACTACCTACTTGGGGAGAAAGTGGTATCGCTTATACCATTCGCGATGCGGCCTCAGAAAATCCACGAGCGTTGAATCAATGGCGCAGTATGAATAAGGCCACTAGTGTCGCCGATCTAGAAACTAGAATGAAGAGCATACTTGGCCTTGGTTTTGTTAATACTATAGCCACTGATCGTAATGGCAAGGCACTCTACGCTGATATCTCAACCGTACCTCATGTGACTGAAGATAAGTTAGCCGCTTGTAGCGCTAATGCCGGTCCTGTGCTCACGGGCTTGATTGCAGTAGGCTTGCCAGCATTAAACGGAGCCACCGCTGCTTGTGAGTGGGGCAGTGATATGGACTCACCGCAAGCGGGTATCTTTGGCGGCTCAAACTTACCTTCATTGACTCGTGATGATTATGTTCTTAATTCAAATGACTCATATTGGCTTAGTAACGCAGAGCAGCCTTTAACAGGTTTTTCACCATTATTAAGACGTAGGTTATTACCTTTGCCTGAAGATGCTGCACCGTTATCGCCACGTACTCGTATGGCTTTTACCCAAATATTTGATCGATTAAGTAATAAAGATGGTTTGGGTGGTGATACCTTTAATCTTAATAACCTACAACAAGTTGTCTACAGCAACCGCAGTTATGCCGCTGAGTTAGTCCTTGATGACATATTAGATGAGATTTGTAAAGACAATGCTGGCACAGCTTTAAGTAGCGTTGAATTGCCTTTAACTGCCGGAGGTACTGTTGATGCAACTCAAGCTTGTAATGTTCTAGGTGATTGGGATCGTCGCAATAATCTAGATAGTAAAGGTGCTCATGTCTTCAGAAAGTTCTGGACCAATCTAGATTTTGATGGTTATGCAGGATTTAGGGTTGCTTTTGATAAGACTGATCCTATCAATACACCAAGTGGCTTAATTATCAACACCGAGACCCGTACTGCTTTAGGCGACTCAATTGCTTATTACAATGATAAAAATATTGCCCTAGATGCACCGCTAGGCAGCTTACAGTTTGTCATTGATGCTAGCAAAAACGATGAGAAAATTCCTATGCATGGTGGATTTGGTAATGAAGGTGTCTTTAATGTCGCAAGCTCAAGTCAAAATAGCGACGGCAGTTATGGTCCAATTACCAATGGTCCAACCTATATGCAGACGGTGACTTTTGATAGTCAAGGTCCAGTAGTGGAGGCGTTGTTAGCTTATTCACAGTCAGCGGATGCAACGCGCCCTTTCCATCGCGATCAAACGCGTCGCTACTCTGCTAAAGACTGGATACGTCTGCCTTTTAGTGCAGCCGAGATATCTAGCCAAGCGGTAGGCAATAAAATCCAGCTAAGAGAATAGCTTTTCTAAACTCTCAAACCTATTAACTGGTATTCTTAGCACTGTAAGAGACCTCAGATAAATTCTGGGGTTTTTATTGGTATAAATAAGCTCGTTTATTGAATTAACAGAACTCACCAACCACCCTAATCAAGGTATGGATTTGCTATAATACAAGCTATTGATTCAGCCATTTTTTTAGCAAAAAGTTCTAAATAACCTATCTATCGTTAGCCGACTATATAGCTCGCTGCTAATGTAACAGGAGCGCCGCATGACAGAACATTCTAATATTGACACTACCCATGACCAACCTCAGCAGCCCTACAATAATGCTGATGAGCAGCCGAGCACCGCCCGTCCTGTCGTTGAAGTCCAAAACCCTTACGCTAGTCTGCGTGGTACTAGTGGCAATAAACAGCTACCAAGCTTTGATGAAGCGCTGATTCATAAATACAATCGTTCAGGGCCCCGCTATACCTCTTATCCTACTGCTTTAGAATTCGCAGAAATCCCTGAGGGATTAGAGACTAAAATTTTACAAAACCGTGAAGCACGCGCGCCCTTATCGCTATACTTTCATATTCCTTTTTGTCGTCATCTTTGCTACTACTGCGCTTGTAATAAAATTATCACCAAAAAAAACAGCGACTCCGGTGATTATCTACAGTATTTAATCGCTGAGATAAAGCTCAAGCGTCGCTTACTAGCGACCGAAGAAGGTAAAAACCCAGTCGTTAAACAACTACATTTAGGCGGCGGTACACCGACATTCCTTCGTGATGAAGAGATGGTACAGCTATGGGAGTTCTTGCAAACCCAGTTTGATTTTTTGCCAGAAGATCAAGGCGATTACTCTATTGAGATTGATCCGCGTGAGCTCAGCGATAATACCTTAAAAACTTTGCGTGAGCTTGGTTTTAATCGAGTGAGCTTAGGCGTACAGGATCTAGATGAAAAAGTACAAATCGCTGTCAATCGAGTGCATTCAGCAGAACTGATTGAGAATGTACTGACTGAAGCAAGAGAGCTTGGCTTTCATTCGATCAATATTGACCTGATCTATGGTTTGCCCCATCAGACGCCTGAGACTCTGCATAAAACCGTCTTACGTATTATTGAGATGGCACCCGATCGCTTATCGGTGTTTAACTACGCGCATTTGCCTGAGCGCTTCAAAGCGCAAAGACAAATCAAAGACCAAGATCTGCCCAGTGCCGCGAGCAAGCTAACCATGTTAGGCGATACAGTCAATACACTAACTGAGGCCGGTTATCAATACATCGGTATTGATCATTTTGCGCTGCCTGATGATGAGCTAGCTATTGCCCAGCGCGAAGGTCATTTGCATCGTAACTTTCAAGGCTATACCATTATGGGCGACTGTGATTTGTTGGGCTTTGGCGTCTCCTCAATCAGTCAGATTGCCAATAGCAATAATCGTTATATTTTGCAAAACCATACAGATTTGCAAGTTTATCAAGATACTATCAATGTAGCGGCTAATAACCCTAACGTCATGCCAGCGGTAAAGGTGATTAAAACCTCTATCAAAGATCGTCTGCGCGAATACGTGATTATGAACCTGTTATGTCATGATTATATTGACTTTAAAGACGTCAATAGAAAGTTTGGTATCGACGCTATTACCTATTTTATCGATGAGATTAAGCAGCTTGGCGAGATGCAAGCCGATAAGCTTATCGATATGGACGCCGCGGGCATTCGTATTCTACCCAAAGGTCGGTTTTTAGGTCGTAATGTGGCGATGGTATTTGATGAATATCTTGAGAAAAAACATAAAAATCGTTTTTCTAAAGTCATCTAGTCCATGTTTTCGCTTAAAACCTAGCTTATGCTAACTAAAAAGACCTCGATATTGAATTGAGGTCTTTTTTTAGACAAAATTTAGATCCTTCGCTGTTTATACTTTTAGCTTATCACCAACCATACCTTTGACAGTGCTTAAAATATCAGCAGGCAAAACCACCATTTTTGAGTTATCAGACTCTGCAAGTTGGCGAATCGACTTGATGTATTGCTCACCAAGTAAATAAACAATAGGCATCTCTTCATCACCCATTGCTGCGGTAATCAGACGAATAGACTCCTCAGAACCTTTAGCCAGTACCACTTGCGCTTCTGCATCACGGCGTGAGGCTTCCAAACGACCATCTGCCTCTAAGATAGCCGCTTGTTTTTGACCATCAGCTCGAGTAACCGTTGCACGGCGTAAACGCTCTGCTGCTGCCTGCTCTTCCATCGAGGCTTGCATGGTTTGGGAAGGGTTAATATCTTGAATCTCAACGGTCTTAAGCGTAATACCCCAATCAGCAATATCTTCTGAGATGGCGTTTTTGAGTAGCGCTTTGATCTCATCACGACTAGATAAGGCGTTATCCAAATCCATCTCACCGATGATAGAACGCAGCGAGGTCTGTACTAGATTACGAATACCATATTCATAATCCTCAATACCATATACCGCTTTGTCCGGACGCACGATATTGATATAAGCGACCGCATTGGCAATGATTACCACGTTATCGCGAGTGATGACCTCTTGTGAAGGAATGTCTAAAACGATGTCTTTGGTAGTGACTTTATAAGCCACTCTATCGATAAAAGGAATAATGAGCGTCAAACCAGGCTCAAGCGTCTGATTGAATTTACCCAAACGCTGAACCACCCATTTATAGCCTTGAGGAACGATCCTTACCCCTTTAAAAACGGTAAAGATGATTAGAGCAATCAATACCAACATGACGATACCACCGCCACCTAAAATACCCATAATACTGTTCATAACGCTCTCCTTGTACGCTTGTCATAAATGCGGCGACAATACGTCGTATTTATCTCAACTTCCTGATTCCTGGCTTTATACTTACTATTTTATATCCGCTATCTCATTGCTACTCACTATTTATTGCTACAGTAATTGTTGATAAGCAATAATAGCGCAGCTCTCAACTACTGGTCGCTATTTATTGGTAAATTTGTTTTTTAGACGAACCCTGTCCAAGTCAGGTTTGTTAAGGTTTAATCGACTGCTTTTTGTTTTCTCTTTGACAGGCTGAGTCTCTACATTAGGCATGATATTAGGTTGAACGGTCTTAATAGGAGCCGCTATACGCTGAGTGGGCGCTACTATCAAATCATTATCGATAATATCCTTTACGACTACTCTATCGCCAACTTCTACCGTCTTATTGTCTTCCGTACGACAAGTCCACTCATCAGCGCCAAATATTGGTACATTAAACCGTATCACACCGACGATATCTTCGTACGGCTTGACCACAATCATCCCCGTCTCGCCTATAATAGCGCTATTACTTTGTGCAGCTCTATTACGATCTATCGATAAAGGCTTGATGTATTTGATCCAAGCAAACATAAATAACACCGATAGTCCGAGCCAAACGAGAACTTGTACTGTCAAAGAGATCGGCAATATCCAGGCTAGAGCAGCTACAATGACAGCAGCGGCACCAAACCAAAGACTAGCAAAGGTTGGAATAAATATCTCGGCAATCATCAACAAAAAGCCTAATACCAACCAATGCCAAGGTTCGATCATCAACATAGTCTCAATCATTGCGGCGCCTCCTTTTATCACTCTATCCTTTAATGTAGCACATCTGGTTTATTAATATTATCTTAAAAATCAATACCATACTGTTATTTATAACTTAACGGATTAGACCATATAAAAGTTATGACTATAGTTTATACTAAAAGTTAAACCAAAAAAAACGACCACCGTAGTGATCGTTTTTAATGTACATAATTTTAATTTAAGCTATTGATTTTCTTATCTTAATTATGTTAATGCACTAAATTAGAATTTAAGATGGGCACCAACTGTCCAAAGATCTGTATCACTACCTAATAGGTCGTATTCAGCTTCGATACCAAAGTCAGAGTTAACGGCATAACCAAGACCAATACCACCAGCTAAACTAGTATCACTATCAGAATAACTTCTAGCTACGATAGGATTCAATATAGCACCTGTGCCAGTAGTGTAATCACCGTCTACTTTCGTTCTAGCAACACCGATTTTACCTTTAGCATAAAGTGGAGTGTTATCAAAAGTATAACGATAAGTACCGTACAAACCATAAGACTTAGCATCTATCTCGCCATTGTAGTAATCGGCATCGTTTGAACCAACATACTCAGCTTCGATACCAAAATTAGGATCGAAATTGTAACCACCGTAGACACCATATGCTGTTGGCTTGTCGGCACCGCTGACATCTAAGTCAAACTGACCGACTTTAACACCCACGTATGGCTGTCCGGTATAACCATTACCATAAGTAACAGCGGCCTGTGCGCCTACACTGACTAAAGAACCGACAGCTAACGCAAGTAAAGTTTTTTGTAAAGTTTTCATCTTTATCTCCTACCTTTTAAATTAAATAATGATAAATTTTGACAAACAAGTTATTTATATTGGCCTTTAAGCCTTATCGTCCTGTTTGCTAACGATGAATATATAGTAACAAATCCTATCGTATACTGTGTCTACGTTTGAGGGTATGAGGGTTAAGATTTGCAAGCAATTATCAGTAGCTAGGTAACAAAGGCTGAGATATGAAATCTTTTGTTACATTAGTAGATTTTTATAAAAATCTGTGTCTCACAAAAGTAGTTTATAAGGTTTTATGAACCAAAAAAACGCACCTCGAAAGATGCGTTTTTATTTATAAACTTAAAAATACTAACTAAGTTTTAGACTATTATTTCTTATCTTCGTCGACTTCAGTAAACTCAGCATCAACAACATCGTCATCTGCTTGGCTAGCATCTGCAGACTCAGTGCTTTGCTGGAACTGACCTGGGTCCATACCTTCGCCGCCAGCACCGCTATCAGCATAAATCTTTTGGCTCACTGGTAAAAAAGCGTTGTCTAGTGCTTCAAGCTTAGCTTTGATCTCGTCATGATCGTCTTCTTTTGCTGCTGCTTCAAGCTCAGAGATAGCGGTTTCGACTGAAGATTTTTCTTCATCAGATACTTTATCAGCCGCTTCTTTAAGCGCTTTTTGTACCGCATGGATACGGCCATCTGCTTCGTTGCGAACCTGCGCAAGATTGGCAAATTTCTCATCTTCAGCAGCGTTTGCTTCAGCATCGCGAACCATTTGTTCAACTTCTTCATCCGTCAAGCCAGAATCTGCTTTGATCTGGATGCTTTGCGCTTTACCCGTACCTTTATCAGTCGCTGAGATGTTCATGATACCATCAGCGTTGATATCGAAAGTCACTTCGATTTGTGGTAGACCACGTGGCGCTGGTGGAATATCGGTCAAATCAAAACGGCCCAAGAGTTTATTTTGATTAGCGATTTTACGCTCACCTTGATAGACCTGAATGGTCACTGCTGGCTGATTGTCTTCTGCTGTTGAGAACACTTGTGATTTCTTAGTCGGAATCATGGTGTTTTTCTCAATAACAGGCGTCATCACCCCGCCCATGGTTTCGATACCTAGGGTCAATGGCGTTACGTCTAGCAATAGTACGTCTGTTTTGTCGCCAGACAATACCGCGCCTTGAATCGCCGCACCCGCTGCTACTGCTTCATCAGGGTTAACGTCTTTGCGTGGCTCTTGACCAAAGAACTCTTGTACTTGCTTTTGCACTAGTGGCATACGAGTCTGACCACCAACCAAGATGACATCATCAATATCACTAATTTTTAGGCCAGCATCTTCTAGAGCAATTTTACAAGGGCCCATAGTACGCTTGACTAAATCTTCCGTTAAGCTCTCTAATTTTGAGCGGCTAATGGTAATCACTAAATGCTTAGGACCACTGCTATCAGCGGTAATGTAAGGCAAATTGACTTCCGTACTTTGCGCGCTTGATAGCTCAATCTTCGCTTTTTCTGCCGCTTCTTTTAGACGCTGCATCGCTAGAGAGTCGCCTTTTAGATTGAAGTCTTGATCTTTTTTGAACTCATCAACGAGGTAGTCGATTAGCGCTGAGTCAAAATCTTCACCACCTAAAAAGGTATCGCCGTTAGTAGCTAATACTTCAAACTGCTGCTCACCATCGACATCTGCAATCTCAATGATGGAGACGTCAAAAGTACCACCACCTAAGTCATAAACCGCGACAGTGCTATCGCCTTGCTTTTTGTCCATGCCGTAAGCTAGTGCCGCTGCGGTTGGTTCGTTGATAATACGCTTAACATCCAAACCTGCGATTTTACCAGCATCTTTAGTGGCTTGACGCTGCGAGTCATTAAAATAAGCAGGAACAGTAATAACCGCCTCAGAAACGCTTTCGCCCAAATAATCTTCAGCTGTTTTTTTCATTTTTTTCAAGATTTCAGCTGAAACTTGTGGCGGCGCTAGCTTTTTACCATTGATCTCAACCCAAGCATCACCGTTGTCTGCTTTGGCGATTTTGTAAGGGACCATGCCGATATCTTTTTGCACCACTTTATCATCAAAGCGACGACCAATTAGGCGCTTGATAGCGAATAAGGTTTTATTGGGGTTAGTTACTGCCTGACGTTTGGCGGATTGACCGACCAAAATCTCGTCATCTTTATAGGCAACGATTGAAGGGGTGGTACGCGTACCTTCAGCGTTTTCGATAATTTTTACGCTATCGCCTTCCATTACCGCAACACACGAGTTAGTGGTTCCTAAGTCAATACCTATTACTTTACCCATAATTAATTGCTCCAAATGTTATTAAATTTCTATTAGGGTAGCTTAAAGTTTTAGGTTATTAAAACTATCAAAAACTTAAGCTAAAAATGAAAACTAACAGACCATGTATGGTCACTTGTTGCTTTATATCGGTTTACGTCGCTATTTTTTCAAGTCAATATCAGCGCAATAATTCGCTTTTGTGTGAATATTTGTGAATAACCCTACTTTTAGCAGGGTTTATTATCTATCACTATTGACTAAGTTAAGTTATTAGCTGCGCTTATTGACCGACATTTACCATCGCTGGGCGTAGCAGACGACCATTTAGGCTATAGCCTTTTTGTAGCACAGTGCCTACCATGTCAGGCTCAGCTTCTGAATCGATACCTACTGCTTCGTGCAGTTCTGCATTGAATTTTTCACCTTGAGGCTCGACGACTTCTACGCCGTTCTTATTTAACACATCTAATAGTGCTTTATGTGTCAGTTTTACCCCTTCGGTCACTGGATCATCTGAATGAGCGCTTTCAATGGCACGCTCTAAGTTATCGACGACTTCTAATAACTCTTTAGCAAATTTTTGTAATGCAAATCGCTTACTTTTATCCGCTTCTTGCTCCATGCGTTTTTGTGCATTATAAGTCTCAGCATTAGCGCGAGCGGTAGTCTCTTTGGCTTTTTTGACTTCCCCTTCAAGCTCAGCAATACGCGCTTCATAAACACTGATATCGATCTCATTATCAATGGTAGCTTCATCGCCTGAGTTATTTTTGGGATCAAATTCATCTAGCGTTTCTTGTAGTACGCTTCCGCTGCGCTCAAGATTGGTATGCACCGCTTTTGTATTATCTTCGTTGATAGCATGATCATTTGTGGGTTGATTTGGGTTTTGCTCACTCATGATAACTCCTTATTATTTAATGATAATTCGTACTATTTTTAGTGCAATTATTAGTACCTTTAATGGTTAGAGCTAACTGGTTAACAAGGCATTTAGCCATTTGGCTGAAACCAGGTTCAATAGCTGCTTGATAAAGGTGATGAAAGCATATTTCAAGCCTAAGGCTTATGAATTTTTTAATTTAATCATTCTAAATAGTTTACGGTTGGCACTCAAACCATCACCAAATCATACTTAACTTTACTTTTCATTGTTTTATGATGACTGCAATGATGATTAGATAGCGGTTAAATGTCTAGCTTTTAAGCTAGCAAATACCGATTACAACTATATGAGGAATGTTATGCCAAGCTCTCCTATAACATCGCTCAACACCTTGCTAAATAAAGCGATGAACCTAAACAGTAAGTCAAAACTAGCTCCCCTAGCAGGTGTGGAGAGCTATAAGCAGCAGCAAGATGAAGAGCTGCAAGCTGAGATAAATAATGATAATAAGCTCAATGAGCATTACAGATATCTCGGTGAAAAACTCGCCAGCTTTATGCCTAGTACTGACTATCAGCAGCATGCGCTCCATTATGTGTTGAAGGGCTTAGGGTATCTACCAGATACTATGTTAGAGAGCTTAATCCGTTATCTAAAAGGACCGACATCCAAACAGTATTTAAGTGCTAATGCGCATTTGCGTTTTATTATCGCTGTTAATGGTCGCCTAAAAACACCCCTGCATTTATCAAGAATGTTAGAGCTGCGTCAACGATTTGCTGCTGACGCAGTAGCGATGCAAGATCCACAAGTTTGGCAACAAGCCGATAGCCGTAAGCTAATCAGTTTGAAGCTGACTAATAATAACGGCGATGCTGATGTTAATTGGCAGGATAAAACCATTGCCAATGCTGATAATGAAGACATGGCGATACGCTGCTATCAAGCGGGTAAGTACTCGAAGAAAAACCCTAATCCAGATGAGATGGTTATGCTTTTTTTTCATGGTGGCGGGTTTTGTATTGGCGATCTTGATACCCATCACGAGTTTTGTCACAGCGTTTGCGCGCAAACTGGCTGGGCAGTAGTCAGCGTTGATTATCGCTTAGCGCCAGAATACGCCGCGCCTACTGCTCTATTAGATGCTATTAGTGCTTATGTTTGGCTGGCAGCTAATAGTTACACCCTTGGCGCATCGCCTTCGCGTATAGTATTGGCAGGTGATAGTGCTGGTGGCGGCTTATCAACTTTATTAGCGCAGCAGCTAACCTCTCCAAACGAAAAAGCTTGGGCGGACTTGGGCGCGGCAGGTCAGCAGATGTATAAACGGCTTAAGACTCTACCAAGACCACTTGCGCAAATGCCGCTGTATCCTGTGACCGATATTGAGACTGATTATCCAAGTTGGGAGCTGTACGGCGAAGGTTTGCTACTAGATCATGCTGATGTAGCAGTGTTTGATGCCGCTTTTATGCACAACAGCCCCCTTCCTCGTGAGCACGTCTTAATATCACCAATGATTGGTGATAACAGTCAAGTGTGTCCGACTTATATAGTCGCCTCTGAGCTTGATGTGTTGCGCGATGAAGCGTTTGCTTACGCTGAGCAATTAAGGGTAGCTGGCATAGCGGTTGAAATTTATACCGTGGTCGGTGCGCCGCATGGTTTTATGCATTTGATGAGTATTCATAAAGGGCTTGAGTGTGAGACTCGCTTTATTATCAAAGACTTTGCGCGCTTTGTTAAGGAGATTATATCGGCTGAATCCATACTGGTAGCCTAAGAGCGATTTAGTTGTAGCGGGCTTTATTTTACTCTAGCTATTTACCAGTCACATCGATTATCCAAATCTCAGCGCGCGAGCCTAATCGAAAGGGAATACCCCAAAAGCCATAACCTGAGGAGACTACAAAGTGTCCTTGGTTGACAGCTTCATAGCCATAGCCCAAGCGATTAATCGCTCTAACAATAAAATTAGCAGGGAATATCTGTCCGTCATGGGTATGGCCTGAAACTTGTAGATCAATCGGTAGCTTACTGTGCTGTACAATATCGCTTGGCCTATGATCCAATAATATCAACGGCTGAGTGCTATCGACTTGTGCTAATAGCTCAGTGGTTGCTACTCTTTGGTGCTTGTGGTTATCAAAACGCCCAACTAACCAAATACTCTCGCCTTCATACTTTAGGCTTAATACCTCGTCATTTAATAAGTGCACGCCAGCGCTACGCAAGGCATTACTAATCGGCTGCTCATGGCCATACAGATCATGATTGCCTAGAGTGGCGTAGACGCCATACGGCAAGCTACTACATAATGATTTTAGTCTGCTAGACATATTATAAGCGCTATAGGCTTTTATATTATCATCCATGATATCGCCTGGCATCAGTAGCATATCCGCTTTATTAGCAGTAATTAGCTGATGCAGCTTATCGATAGCTTTATTGCCAAATAGCTTGCCTAAATGTAAGTCGCTTGCCATAGCGATACGTAAGGAGCTTTTTAGCGGTTTATCAATGACAATAGATAATCGGCGCACCACTGGAGCGTAAGCGCAGTATAAGCTATAAACAAATAGCGCGATAAAAACAACCAACGCCAGCCCTCGCAGGCCGATACGCACTGTCTCTGAGCTATGAATCGCTGACGATACTATCAATAGCTCATAAGCGGCGTAGCATAAACTAGTTACTAGTGCCGTAAGCATCATAAAGTGCATGACTAGCAGCCAAGCGCTCATCCAGCGATAGCTATTGTCAAAGCGTTTGCTAAAGGTGACTAGTAGCAGAGCATTAGTCATTAAAAAGATTAATGCCCAAACCGCTATGTTTAGACTTGAGGTCAGCCAAGGCTGTAGCCACCACTGCAAGCTTAGTACCGCGCCCAAGCTAAAGGCTTGTAACAAAGCAATAATAATGACAAAAAACGCGTAACGCATGAATAATCCTAAATAGGCTTGCTAATTGCACTAAAAAGCATAAGACTGCCGCTTTATAAACCTTAGAGCTTACTGCGACGCTACAGCATAAGGCCTATAAGCTAGCGCTCAGTGGGCGCAGTTTTGCAGCTATCCTTATCGCAATCCTCAACCACAGCTTTGCCGTATATTAATTGGGTGAGCCAATTAGGAATTCGATAACGATTACGGGCGATAAAGGGATAAGCCAGATTACCTATTTTTTGTATTACTGGTAAATACAATAGCGCTGAGCCTTTGACTCCAGCGGTTCTATAAAGCAAGCGCACCGCGTCCATGCGCGTATGCCAAGTACCATACCAGTCTTGTATACATAGATAAGTCATCGCATCTGTACGGCTAAAACCTGCCGCGGCTAACGTCTCTAGCCCTTGATCGACTGGAATTAGGGTTATATTATTATGATTACGCGCCTGCATATTGTGCGCCTCAGTGCGACAAAGCACACAACTGTCATCGTAGTACATAGTGATAGAAGAGCGATCTTGAGCACTATCGTTAAAGCTCGTTACTTTAGTCATTTGCTAGCTCCTAGCATTATCTTTGACCATGGGTTTATCATTTGCCTAATTTTATATACATTGTTTCATGTGAAACACACTATACCTAGGTAGTGATATAGTTAGTTGTTTTGTTGTCTATAATCTGCGTTATAACTTAACTTTGCTGCTCTAAAGCTTGTCGAATATCAGTATGCTTAAAGTTATAGCCGGCATCCAACAAAGCTTTTGGTAATACTTTTTGACCATCTATAAGCAAAGTCGACATCTCGCCGAACATCAGCTTAAGTAAAAACTCTGGCAAAGTAAAAATAGTTGGACGATGCAACCAAGCACCCATCGCTTTGGTAAATTGGTGATTAGTTACTGGATTGGGCGCGGTCAAATTATAGACTAGTGCGGGCGTGCCGTTTCCTGTCTGCAAAGTATTTTCAACTGCGCTATGGTGCAGATTAGTCTGACTATCGAGATGATGTTCCATAATAAATATTGCCGCTCCTACCCAATCCTCACGGCTTATCCAGCTCATGATTTGCTTACCATCTGCTAATTGACCACCAACGCCCATCTTAAACGGTAATAGTAATTTGGCCACCATACCGCCGCTTGGATGCATGACTACGCCGGTGCGCACGATAGCTACAGGTACTCCATAATCGGTAGCTTTGAGCGCCAACTGCTCCCACTCCTCACATAACTTATGCGAAAAATCCGTCTCGTAGTCACTGCTCTCAGTCAAAGGTTTAGCGCCTTGAGTGCCATACCAGCCAATAGCTGAGCCGCTCACCATAAGCTTAGGTTTTACACTAATACGGGCAATGTACTCTAATAAGGACTCTGTTGGTTTTATGCGGCTAGCTAATAGAGTCTCTTTACGCTCATCGCTCCAGCGCGAGTCTGCTATCCCAGCTCCTGCTAGATTGAGTATCACCTCGAAACTTTGGTCAGTCTTTGCAAGCTCATCATAGCTCATCATGCTGATATCAGTAGGATGCGTTTGGCTAGTATCACGGGTCAGCCAAGTGATACTTAGCTTCTTACCTGCCTGCTGATAGCGTTTTGTCAACTCTTCACTAAAGGCGCTACCCAAAAATCCTGAACCACCGCTGATTAAAATATTCATCTTGTTATCCTTTTTTGATTATTATTCAAATAAATTATCTAAATAAGCCCTTTAGATAACTCTAACCCTTTATAAATATCGTGTTCTTTTTTGTAGGTATTGTCAAAACGGATTTTACAGAGTTTTGGTAAGAGTATTAAATAGCTGCTTTAATCCTAATACTAACCAAGATAATCACTCATAGATAATCACTTATGTAAGATAAAACAATCACTTATAACTGGTGTTTTAATTTTAATAGACAGTATTAGCGAATAATGGTCCCCGTTAGAGCGTCATGGATTTGGCTGGGCAAGATATAACCTAAAGTATCGCCTTGTAGATAACCTACTTGAGCGGCAAGATCATTGTTTACAAAATAAGCTTGTGCCTGTGTCAACGATATCGCAGGCGGTTGCTCGGAGGGATTGCAGCTGGTGGAAACCAAAAATCCATAAGGGTTGGCGGCTGACACTAAACACGCGCAAAGCTGTTGAATCAAAGGATGGGCGATGACGCGTACCGCTACGCTTTGATGAACGCCAGTTATCCAAGAAGGAATAGGTACTGTTAGCTCCAGCGGATCACCTAATGGCAACAACCAGGTAAAAGCTTGTCTTTGATGGCACTGAGACCAGCTATCGAGTACAGTTTGCCGCTGCTCATCACTCAAAAGAGCTAATAGTGGCTCAATACGCTGTACTTTATCCGTGACCACAATCATGCCTTTTGAGATAGGTCGCTGCTTAATGTCTAGTAGCTGTTGTACCGCGCTTTTGTCAAAAGGATCACAGCCGATACCCCAAACGCTTTCGGTGGGATAAGCCAAAAGCTTTCCAGCGTTTAGCCACTGCGCTGCTTTGGCGACTGAATGGGTGATTAATGGCGAGGAGGAAGGCATAGGCTGATAGCTCTAATGATATTAAAAATAGCTATTATAACCGTAAATAGCGACCGCCTTGTACCTCGATTGCGCCCAATAGTTCTAACTCCATCAGCTGACCAATCAGTTGCGGTGCTGCTAGTTTAGAAGACATTAGCAATGCATCTAAATCCTGCCCTTGCCAATCTAGTAACTCATAAATGCAGCTTAAATGCTCGGGCACTTTTATTGTCAAGGGCAGGCGAGTGGATAGACTATTGGTTAAAGGTAGACGATCAGCGACTGCTGATTGATGCAAGTTATCCTCTTTATCTAAGTTAGTGGACTTAGCTGGTGTAGGCTTTTTTTGTGGAAAATTGAGCTGAGCATTGACATCGCTTAGCACTTGCTCTGGATGATAAATCAAGGTTGCGCCTTCACGTATCAGATGATGGCAGCCTTCGGCGTTTTTATTATCGATATGACTGGGAATAGCAAAGACTTGCTTGCCTTGCTCGGAGGTGAGTCTAGCGGTAATCAGTGAGCCACTTTTGATAGTCGCTTCGGTGACAATCGTCGCTAAGCTCAAACCTGCTACCAAACGATTGCGGCGCGGAAAAGTATGTTTGTGCGGCTGAGTATGCGGCAGTAATTCACTAATAATGCAGCCACCTTGCTCAATAATTTGCGCAAATAGCTTGTCATGGTGATTGGGATAATAGACATCGATTCCCGTACCCATGACGCCTACCGTGCGCCCTTGATAGTCACTATCAGCCTGCGCTAGTGCGCCAAGATGAGCACATTTATCGACACCCATAGCTAAGCCGCTAGTGATGACGTAACCGGTCTGCGCTAAATATTGAGCGATATCAAAAGTAGTTTTTTGTGCATGAGCGGTAGGTTTGCGGCTACCAACCATAGCGATTTGCGCTTGTTGCAGGCGGTTAATATTGCCTCGATAGAACAGTAACGGCGGTGGATCATAAATCTGTAACAGCTGCACTGGAAACTCAGACTGATCAGCAAAAACCAGCTGATACTGCTTAGCGATAAGCGCCTGCTCTATTTTGTCGATGCTAGCCAGCGTTTGCTCTGTCTGCTCATGGCGCTGCAAATGGGCGCGATGCACACCCAACTCCTTCCAAGCGCTAAAACTAGCTGACCAAGCCTGCTCTGCACTACCAAAAGCGCTAATCAGCTTATGATAGGCAGATAATGAAGCATTTATCTCATACCACAAGGCCAAAATAGCGCGTTGCTCAGAGCTTAAAGAGGATGAAAGGGAGGTCATAGTCAGTTAGCTCATCGTTAGTATGGGTATAGCACTACTATAACAGCGCAAAGGCATTTATCTAAATTTAGCTATAGTTAAGCTATGAGCAAAAAACCCTCTAAAGATACGGCGGTGGTAGTAATTGATCGCCGACATTTAGGGGTAGCTCTGAGCTCAGTACATAAGCATAGCTGATATCATCAAAGCTATTAAACACCATGACCATACCACTCTCTTCGCTAGGCAGGCGTACCGAATTATCATTATCTATGGTATCGCGTACCAATGGCCCTTTTTGATAAACGGTCAACACATCACCAGGCTTAGCTCCTTGAGCCGTTCCTAAATTGATAGCCACAACGCTACCGCGAGCCGCTGAGCTGATAGAATCCATCACCCGTACGATCATCCCGCCACGGCTGACCTCAGCAGGAGCTGGATAAAATACTGGCGGAATAGAGTTACCTAGCTCTACGAACACTCTATCGCCTTCACGTACTTCTTTGCCATAAGACTGCGTCAGCTGTAGGCTGCTTACTCCATTCTCAGCAACACTCGTGACCATAGCACTAGCAACTTGGGTGACTTCAAGACCAATTATTCTTTGAGTTTTGGGATCGACATACTTCTCGCCTTCACGATACACGCCATAGCGCTGACCGACAATCAGTGGAACGCCTTTGGCATAAACCTTATCGCCACTCGCGGTAATTAAGTTACGGTTTTTGGAGGCCAAAATATAAGGGGTGCTACTAAAATCCTCTGGACGCACGATAACTGAGCGATCTAACCAATGCTGGATAGCAGTCAAAGGAATAGCAGGGATACTATTGGTCACTGAAGTCACAGTAACGGCGCTCACTACTTGACCTGTTAACTGTTTCTCGACGCCAGCACAGCCTTCACCCGTATCGATACCGACGAGGGTTTGCCCTTGAATGACACATAAAATAAGAATGTCATCAGGATAGATAAGGTTGGGGTTTTTGATTTGCTTGTTAGTCGCCCAAATCTCTTTCCAGCGCCATGGACTATCCAAATAACGACCTGAGATATCCCACAAAGTATCACCTTTTTTGACGATATAGCGGTTGGGAGCATCAGCCTTGATAGTGGGAGCAGGATTATTAGCTTGTGCCGTAGTCATCAATAACGTACTACTAATAACGGTCATCAATAACGCTTTTGTTAAAGAATTAAAGCTTATTTTCATTATTATATCCAAAAATTCTGAGTGACATGGCCGACAAAGATTTGTTTGAAATGAGATAAACCAGCGATAAAAAATAAACTGAACTACTGCTTCGCTCACTTCACC
Organism: Psychrobacter sp.; assembly: GCA_029267175.1. GTDB lineage: Bacteria > Pseudomonadota > Gammaproteobacteria > Pseudomonadales > Moraxellaceae > Psychrobacter. Next base: position 23,483 of record JARIDJ010000055.1, read on the forward strand.
CAGTCATAAATTAGCTTTGGTTACAGTCAACTGCACAATAGCATAAATCAAGACGCACTTTTACATAAAACTAACCTATATCACATAATTATTCAAACTTAAAATAAAATTCTATTTTGTGAAATAAATAGTTAAGCCTTATTGTTAATAGCACACTTTCAGTAAGGTTTTATATACAAATAATATCCATAATGTTATTATGGTTTTAAGATTTTTACTTAGCTAATTTGTCTAATACCTAGTATCTACCTAGGGTTTGTATGGAGAATCTGAACTATGGGCAAACAAAAATCATATCAAAAGCGACTGTTAGCTATTGCCATTGGTAGTAGTTTTTTGGCATTAATAGGCTGCTCAAATCAGCAGGATGTGGCAACAGAGAATACGGCTGAGGATAAAACCCCTTCAACGGCTACCGCACAAAATGCAACTGATGACGCAGCTAATGTCAATACCTCTCAAGCAGAGCAAGTAGCCGCGCAAGCAGCTAACACTCGTGATGAGCCTATTGAGGCTATCAAAGTGGCGGCGGTGTCTAATCCCAAACAAGTCGATCTAGGTCGTATGCTATGGTTTGATACTCGCTTATCAAAGTCCGGAGCCTTATCTTGTAACAGCTGTCACGATCTAGCCAAAGGTGGCACTGATAATATGCCAACCTCGATTGGTCACGGTTGGGCAGAAGGCCCTATCAACTCCCCTACGGTGTTAAACAGTCGCTACTCCTTGGCACAGTTCTGGGATGGACGTGCTAAAGATTTGATAGAGCAAGCGGGTGGCCCTATTGAGAATCCTCTGGAGATGGCATCGACTCATGAGCACGTGGTCAAAGTCCTAAATTCTATCCCTGAATATCAAGATTTATTCCATAAGGCCTTTGCGCAAAAAGGCGATATCACCATAGAACAAATTACTAGCGCTATTGCCCAGTTTGAAGACACCTTAGTCACTCCTAACGCCCGCTTTGATAAATGGTTACAAGGAGATGATGCCGCTCTTAGTGCGCAAGAGCTAAACGGCTATAAGATATTCAAAGAAAGTGGCTGCATCGCTTGTCATAATGGCGTCGCTTTAGGCGGTAGCTCTTATCAAAAATTTGGGGTTTTTGCAGAGTATACTACTCAGAACTTATCGGAGGGACGCTACGCGGTAACCGGTAAGGAAGAGGATAAGCATTGGTTCAAAGTACCGACACTGCGTAATATCGAGCTGACCTATCCCTACTTCCATGATGGTCAAGTTAACTCCTTAAGCGAGGCGGTCAATATCATGGGGAAAATCCAGCTAAACCGCGACTATACTCCGGAGGAAACCGCTGATGTAGTGGCTTTCCTAAAAACATTAACTGGCGATCAACCTAAGATTCAATACCCCATACTGCCGCCATCTAATGAGAACACACCGTTACCTGAGCCTTTCAAGAAGCAAAGCTGAATACTCTGTATCATCAATTGCTAATAAAACGCTCATTAAGAAGCCCTCGCTATCTAACTCTTAGATGCGAGGGCTTCTTTATATTATATAGTTTCACGTGAAACAAGAAATCAAACGACTACTTATAGTAGATTTGGTTTTACTTGCTGACGAATTTGTTCAGCAACTAGCTCAGCCTTATTATCCAAAACAACCACGTGCTGCTCTAGATCTTCTAACCCTTCGGTATGCTTTGGACGCCTAATCTCAATCGATCCGACAGCCTCAAAAATCGTTTCGGCAAACTTCACTGGCAACGCGGTCTCGGCGCAAACGATGACCTCGCCTTCTTGCTGCAACTGTTTGGCAACCTTGATACCATCAGCGGTATGTGGATCAACCAATTCGTCGTATTGCTCATACAAAGTCCTAATAGTATTTAATCGATCGGTATGAGTAGACTTACCAGCGGCAAAACCATAGCGATTATTGACCACTTGCATAAGCTTAGATAAATCAAAGCCCTGCCCTGACTTCACCCCTTCAAACAGCTCATTCACGCGAGCACTGTCTTTATCTAGTAACAGATAAACAAAACGCTCAAAATTTGAGGCTTTAGAGATATCCATCGACGGGCTGGAGGTGACATAAGTCTTGTCCGTAGCGCGCGGCTGATAAGTACCCTGATTAAAAAAATCATTTAAGACGTCATTCTCATTGGTTGCGACAATCAAGCGTCCAATAGGCAGCCCCATCTCGCGAGCGATGTGACCGGCACAAATATTACCAAAATTACCTGAGGGCACACAAAAGCTAATGGTTTCTTCATTACTACTAGTCACCGCAAAGTAGGCTTTGAAATAGTAAACAATCTGCGCAAGAATGCGACCCCAATTAATAGAATTCACTGTTCCTAAATTATAGGCGGCTTTGAACTCCGCATCTTGCTGCAAAGCTTTGACAATATCTTGGCAATCATCAAACATGCCATCGATAGCGATATTATGAATATTGTCGTCGGTTAAGCTATACATCTGCGCGCGCTGAAATTCGCTCATTTTGCCATGCGGTGACAGCATAAACACTTCGATGTTGTCTTTACCACGTAACGCATATTCAGCGGCACTACCGGTATCGCCACTGGTTGCACCAATGATAGTAATACGGGCGTTTTGGCGTTTCAGCACGTACTCAAAAGCATTGCCTAAAAACTGCATCGCCACGTCTTTGAACGCTAAAGTTGGGCCATTGGATAAGCCTAAAATATATAAATCCTCTTCAAGCTTACGTACCGGCACAATATCTTCGCTACCAAACACTTCGCTAGTATATGTGCGCTCAATAATATCTTTGAGATCTTCATACGGAATATCAGTAGCAAAACGCTGCATAATCGCTAACGCTAGCTTTGGATAGCTAAGATGACGCCAGTCATTAAGCGTGGCATCATCAATCTGCGGATAATGCTCTGGCAGCATAAGACCACCATCAGGAGCAAGCCCCATAAGGAGCACATCACTAAAATCCATCGGCTGAGTCTGACCACGGGTACTGATATATTTCATGGTTTGTCCTATAAATAATTGCTTTATTCAAATATAAATTTCAAATAGGTATATA
>JARIDJ010000056.1 GCA_029267175.1 Psychrobacter sp.
ATCAAAGCATAAATGCTATCGTATTTATCGATAGTCTCTTGGATAGTCGCCATCGCTGTTTCATGATCGCTTAAATCGACAGCAACAAAATCAAGTCTATCTGAGTCAAACCCGTTATCATCACACCACTTTTTAGTACGTTCAGGGTCGTCTTTACTCAAGGTTGCAACAACGTGATAATCATCGGCGAGCAACTTCTCGCAAATAGCTGTACCGATACCACCGAGTGCACCTGTTACTAAAGCAACCTTCTTATTTGACGTATTTGATTGTGACATAAAACCTCCTTGTTAATGATTTATAAATCGTCGTAGAGTGAATACTCTAACATTATTATATAACATGATTATCCTCTATTGGTAACAATACACTGTTATTTGTACAGAATTGATTAAATAATAAAAAATATTTATAAGTAAATTTTTTATTCATACTTTTTCAAAAGTTTTACAAACAATTTTTAGTTATATAGCTGTAACAATCAAGTCTAACATTTTACATAAAATTTAATGATATTAATTATTCTTAATCAACTAAAAATTTCTTTAAAAATAATAGTTGTAACTAAACTTTATAATTATTAAGTTATTTTTTGCTCATACCACTAAAAATAGCAGACCTCAGTTTAATATATTGTTTGAAATTCATTTTAAGCTTATTAAAAAACATCTTTAATTCGAAAAAATTTAATTTTTTTAGCATAATTTTCTAGTGGCTCAACCCCCCCCTGAAGGGGATTTTGTGAAGACCTTTATCCTAGCGCAGAAGAAAATCTACGATTTTCTGGCAGCATGCGATTTTTTAACGCGTCCAAAAAATCCCCTTTAAGGGCTGCTCTTTATAAAAAGCTACTTGCGACGCTATGAGCTAGGAAATAATGAAGGTCTGGGAGACCTTTATCCTAGCGCAAGAGAAAATCTATGATTTTCTAGCATGCAATTTTTTAACGCGTCCAAAAAATCCCCTTTAAGGAATTTTTCCTTGCGACGCTAAAATCGCAGTGCGATTTTTTAACGCGTCTCATCCCAAAGCTTTTTTAGGCGCTTTGGTGATACTGCCATACGCGTCTTCATCGGCTGCGCAAATAGCTGAATACGATACTCCTCCACCATCCAGCGATACTCACTAATAGCGGCGTCACTCGCACGATTTGCCAGTCGCTCCATGTGTACATCTAGCGCATAGACGCCCTCAAGATCTGAATCTAGATTATGCTCAAGCCTCTCGATTCTCACCTCTAGCGCTTCTAAATAACGCGGATACTGTTGCCAGTGGCTATAATCCATCCGGTAGACAAAGTCAGCTAAATGCAAATCTGCAAGCTGATCTTCGATATCATCGATGGACTCACCAAATATCTCTTGATCAAGCATCAATAGACGTTGGCGGATACGTTGCCAGCGGGTATAGACTTGTTTAAGCGTTTTGATAACGCTTTGACCGGTTAATAAAAAATTATTGACTACCACCTCTTCGGTTTGCTTATATTCCTTTAGCGTAAAAGGCAGCTCCTCACTCAAACCAACCGCTATACTGTCCGCACTTTCAGGCAAGTCGCTACTGTGATCGAACAGCACATAATGCTCTTCAAGAGCGGCATCAAGCGCTGCATCAATAACGATAGTCTTCAGCTTTTCCATATCACCAAGAGGCGCAAAGGCGAGTTTAAATATTTTATCAATCTGACCGGTTAGCTGTTTTTTCTTCGCACCAAGCTTGGCTTTAATCAGGGTCAATACTCCAATACGATGCGCCTGCAAAGCGGCATTGACATCTGTATATTGATGAATGGATACCGCCTCCCCTGCTTCATCTGCCACTAAGGCTGAGAACTGCTTCATCACCACACCAGCACTATGACGGTTTTTGCTAAAAGCAAAATGTTCTGGAAACTCAGTATGTACGCCTTGCTGCTCTGTCACCGCTTGACTAGTCTCTTGAGAATGACGAATTTGTAGCGTTTGCAGATCGCGACCTTTTTCAATCACTCGATTCTTATCATCAACGACTGAGATTTGCGGCTGTAAATAACGATCGATAGAGGAGGGATTAAACTTGTCTGGCGTCACTGACATAATACCGCGGCGATTCAAAGCGTGACAAAGCTGCTTAAGTAAGCCTTGTTCGCCTTCAGGCTTGAGCTCATCAAATAAGCTATCGGCAGTATCTGGGATGGGCACGATTTGGCGGCGAATCTCTTTGGGTAAAGATTTAAGCAGCTGCAATACTAGCTCATAGCGCCAGCCAGGTACGCCCCACAGTAGCTCAATTGCATCAAGCTGCGGAAGCGCCGCAAGTGGCACCCGAATGGTCACGCCATCGTCATCGCTTGCAGGATCAAAAACATAGCGAAGTGGCAGTCGCAAATCACCTAACTGCCAGACTTCTGGAAAATCACCAGTAGTCGGTGCTTGGCTATTAAGCACATCTTCATCCGTAAAGAATAGATACTGATTATCACTCTTTTCTACCTCCGCGCGCCAATCCTCAAAAGCTTTACGACTCGCGACATGCTCCGGAATTTTTTTGTCATAAAACTGATACAGCGCCTCTTCATCAACCAATAAATCACGGCGACGTAATTTATCTTCGATACGCTCCACGTGAGCAATCTTATCCATGTTGTGCTGCAAAAATGGCGCTTGTCGGCCAAGATTACCCGTCACCAAACCGTCACGAATAAAAATCTCGCGCGATTCACTTAAATTGATTTGCTCATAGTTGGTCAGCTGCTTAGCGATGATAATCAGCCCAAATAAACTGATTTGTGCATATGCCTTGACACGCCCAGTTTTTTTCGACCAGTGCGGCTCAAAATAGTGGTATTTGAGCAGATTACCCGCTTCTGCGATAATCCATTCGGGTTCAATCTTGGCAACCGTGCGCATAAATACTTGTGAGGTTTCTACTATCTCAAAAGCCATCACCCAAGGTGGTACTTGTTTAAATACAGTACTGGCTGGGAATATTTTGGCTTTTTGCTGACGCGCTGCTAAATACTCACCACGATTCTCTGTCTTGTGTGCGACAGTGGAGAGTAACCCGGTCAAAAGCGCTCGATGTAAATTAGCATACTTAACCGCTTTGACCTCTTCATCCTCGATAGCGGTTGGATCATTAATAACCTCTTTGACGCCCTTCTTGCCATTAGTCTTGGCACTGCTAACATCGGTAAGCTTTAGATCGGTTACCATCTGCATTAACTGACGATGGGTCTGATTCCATTCACGTACGCGCGGAAAGCTAAGATAGTTCTTTTTAGTAAACTGCTTGCGCTGATTACCAGAGAGCTTATTACCATGCTCATCGCTCTCAAACAGCGCCTTCCAAAGACTTAGATAGAATAAAAAATCCGAGTCATCTTGACGAAACTCAGCATGCTTTTGATCGGCTTGTTGGCGCTTATTAGCCGGGCGCTCACGTGGATCTTGTACCGCTAGAGCCGCTACAATAATGAGCATCTCGCGGATACAATCGTAGTCGCTACCAGCTACTAGCATTCGCGCAAGCCTTGGATCTATAGGCATCCGCGCCATTTTTTCACCGATACGCGTTAGGCGCAGATGATCTAGGGTTTGTTTGCGTTTAGGGATATTAGCTTTGTCGTTTTTTGGAACGATAGCTCCTAATTCATCAAGCAGCTTATGACCATCAGTGACTAGGCGGCTATCAGGCGGCTCAATAAAATCAAAATCATCGACGCTACCTAGACGCAGATTTGCCATCTGCAAAATAACGGAGGCCAGGTTAGTCCGTAGAATCTCAGGTTCTGTAAATTCCGGACGGCCGCTAAAATCCTCTTCACTATAAAGACGAATACAAACGCCCGGCGCGACACGCCCACAACGACCTTTACGCTGATTGGCTGCCGCTTGGGAGATGGCCTCAATAGGCAGGCGCTGGACACGAGAGCGATAAGAGTAGCGAGATATCCGTGCAAAACCTAAATCAATAACATAACGAATACCAGGAACGGTCAAAGCAGTTTCGGCAACGTTAGTAGCAATGACGATACGGCGACCGCGACCTGATGGCTGAAAGATACGCTGCTGCTCTTCATAAGTTTGCCGTGCAAAGAGGGGCAACACTTCAGTGTGCTTAGGCCCATGCTGGATAAGCACTTCTTGAAGATCGCGAATCTCGGCCTCGGTTGCGGCAAAGATTAAGATATCCGCCTGGTCAGCATGACCTTTACTTTGCGCGTCATTGAAGCACTCCTCTACCGCAGCGACAACCGCGCGCGGCAAGTTCTCTTCAAAATCATCATAACTGTCATCATCTGAGCTACTTACTGGCTCATCAGTGAGCGGGCGATAACGAACCTCGACCGGAAAGCTGCGTCCTTCTACATTAAAGATAGGCGCTGGTACTTGACGTTTTAGCTTGGCATCATAATGACTAAAGTACTCACTAAAGCGCTTAGTATCTTATGGAGCAGAGGTGATAATTACCTTTAAATCAGGACGTTTAGGCAGCAGCTTTTTGAGATAGCCCATAATAAAGTCAATATTTAAGCTACGCTCATGCGCTTCATCGATGATGATGGTGTCGTACTTACTTAAAAACCTATCGTGACCTAATTCTGCAAGCAAAATACCATCGGTCATCAATTTCACTACCGACTGCGCCGTGCCCTCTTCATTAAACCGAATTTTAAAGCTGACGGTATTACCTAGTTTTTCGCCCAACTCTTCAGCGATACGATTAGAGACACTGCGCGCAGCTAGCCTACGCGGCTGGGTATGCCCTATTTGTCCGGTGATACCGCGTCCTGCTAGCATTGCTAATTTGGGTAATTGCGTGGTTTTACCTGAACCGGTCTCGCCTGCAACGATAATCACTTGATTATCAATAATAGCTTGGACGATATCCTCAGCTCGTTGACTCACTGGCAAATCAAGATTTAGTTTAGCGGGCAAATCCTCTGGAATACTGTCAATACGCGCTTGCACCACTTGCTGGGAGCGTGCCTTTATTTTGTCGTATTGGGCGCGTTTTTTTGCTAATTCTTTCTCTGCTTTTTGCTGTTTGTCATTGTCAGTATTATCATGTTGCTTATTATTTTGCTTATGTTTGGACACAGCAGCACGCGCCAGCTCACGCTCTAAGCGGCTTAGATAATGGCTGTCTTTGGCAAGTACAGGTAATTCTGCAAAATGATTTAGATCTTTATTATTTAAAGGATTATTTAAATTCTCAGAACTATTTTGGTTCGATATGTTTTGGTCGTTACTCAAGGTATTAGGCATATTTGCTTAGGCTATTTATTATTAGGAAGTGCTTAGATTATGGGGATATTTTGGACGTGATTCAAGCTGGTTATGGTGCTTGGTAGCTGAGAGTTACTTTAGCTATTCTCAAAACGCTCTAGCATGATAACAATAGCCTAAAAATGAAATCACTCAATACGGGTATAAATAGTTTGCTGATTTGTGAGTGCTCCTACAAAGAAGTTTTGTAACTTTTGCAGTGGCACTCTAGGAAAAGGCAGGTGCAGGGAGAGTATTAAAGTCTCAAATGCTACCATCTCCTCGGCTAACGCTTTGGCAATATCAGGCTCAATGTTTGGCTGATCATAGAGATTGTCAATCAGCCAAGTTAACTGCGGAAAACTGGCGTTATTATGAACTTGATAAAGGGTTGGAATAAGATCATCGGAGATTTGGCAGCGCGTTTTGCGAATCATGCCGTTTTTATAGTACATATTTAAAGCCATGCTAGAGTCCCTTTTTAAACTACTGGTATTTAGATAACCGATATAATGACTACTAAACGTTGATAATTCTACATAAAGTCTTGATTACCTTAAGATATAGCTTTTTTGAGGTTTAAGCCACCTTTTTATACCGACTCACCCCAGCAATAACCGTCTCAGCAATGACTCTATCATCACCTAGCATCATTAGCACAAATAGCTTTTCATCAAAAGTTTTTGTTTGACTCATACGGCGCTCAAGTAAAGGGGTTGCCGCTAAGTCAATCACTACAAAATCCGCTTCTTTACTGGGCATAAAGTTGCCGATTTGCTTATCTAGCAATAACGATTGCGCGTTGCCAAGAGTGATCTGATAAAGACCTTGATGCGCAGATAATTTATTATTCTGCAATTGCTGGACTTTATAAGCTTCATTTAAGGTGGTCAACATCGACAAACTAGTGCCCGCACCGACATCGGTGGCGATACTGACGCCGGTGTAGCTTAGCGTTTTGGCCAAATCAAACAGACCACTACCCAAAAACAAGTTGGATGTTGGACAATGAGCGATTTGTGTACCGGTCTTACTCAGCACTTCGTACTCGCAGGTTTCAAGATAGATACCATGCGCCAATGTACTATAGCGACCAAGCAGCCCCATATCGGCGTAGACATCCAGGTAGCCTTTATGATTGGGATAAAGCTTACGAACAAAAGCCACTTCCTCGCGGTTTTCGGCTAAATGGGTTTGCAAATAGACATCATCATAACTTTGATAGAGCTCGCCTGCCATTTGTAGCTGCTTAGGCGTTGAGGTAATAGCAAATCTAGGCGTAATGGCAAAATGCTGACGACCACGCTTATGCCATTTATCAATGAGATTTTGACTGTCACGAATGCTTTGTTCGGCAGGCACACACAAGTGCTCGGGCGCATTGGTGTCCATCAGTACATTACCGGTAATCATCCGTGTATTAAGACGCTCGCTCTCAGTAAAAAACGCTTCAACAGACTCAGGATGACTAGTGGCAAATACCAGCGCTGTTGTGGTGCCATTAGCAAATAGCTGATGTAAAAAGAACCTTGAAGTATCATGCGCTACTTTGGGATCAGCAAAATTGGCTTCCGTGACAAAGGTATAATTATTGAGCCAATCGAGTAACTGCTCACCATAAGAGGCAATCATATCAACCTGCGGATAATGCACGTGAGTATCAATAAAACCTGGCATAATGAGCTTATCTTTAAGATCGTAAATCTCTACAGGCGGTTGCCCTTCTTGAGTATGACCATACCTTGCCATAATAGAGTCGCTATCGCCATAAGCGACTATCAGGCCACTCTTATTATCGACAACTAAGGCGCCATCAGCGATATACTCAGGATAGACCGCTACGCCTTTTATTACTGGAGTCAAAACGATATTTTTATCAACGTCTGCTGTTTTTTGTGATTCATTTGCAGCATTGCTACGTTTGGCTAACTCATCTTCGCTAAGATAATGTAAAAGCTGAGCCTGATAAATGTGAAGGGTCATAAAAATATCTCGCGTAAATAAGTAATGGGTGTTGCCATCTAAAAGCTAGTAGATTTATCAAATAACTATAAATATCATAATATGGACACAAAGCGATTCAACGCAGCTCGTATGAAACTGCGGCTAACCAAACTAACATTTTGCCAAAAGCGTTGTTTATAGTGATCTAAAAGGAAAATTTAATTTTTAAATTAACAGTTATGATAATGCTGTAAAATTTGTGCGGCGATAGAAACGGCAACTGCCATCGGCTCTTTACCACCAATCTGAAGACCGATTGGCATAGTAATCTGATCAACCAATTGCTGATCATATCCGCGCTGTAATAAACGATCTTTGAAACGCTTAGCCTTAGTCGCTGAGCTGATACAACCAATATAGGGCATCGTAGTATTTACTTGCTCTGCATCCTTACTGTTAGAATCAGAATCCACATTTAGCGCTACATAGCTATCTAGCGCGGCCCTTACTAGATCAAAATCAAGACTATGATCATGAGTCATCACTAAGATAAAGCGCTGGCCTCGTTGTCTAATAAATGGCCGAATAAAATCAACAGGATCATCATCAACATGAGGTCGAATATGCGCAGGCAAGCAATAAGACGGCTGATCATCCTGATATTTATCATTCTCTAGCAAATAGTGCTCAAACCTCTCAGACCGACTATCTATCCAGTCTACTTGGCAAGGTAGTTCTGCCAAAATAGTCATCAAGGCAGACGCTACATGACCTGCACCAAACACTAATAGCGATAAAGGCGGCGTCAGATTAAAGCACTCAAACATCACCGTTACACTGCCACCGCAGCACTGAGCTAGCTTTGCGCCTAACGGATAATGTTTGGTATAGACGGCTTCTCGGCGTATTGCTTTGACTTTTTCAGAGTTAGCTTTTTTTAATTTATCAGTAGTGGCTACTATCTCTGCGGCAAGCTCACCACTTAGTAGCTGGCGCGCCGTCGTGGTAACGTCATGCTCCAGACCACCACCGCCAAGCGTGTCGCAAATACTATCTTGGGTCACAATCATTTTTGCTTGTAGCGCACGCGGAGCCGAGCCATTGACCGCTACCACTGTCGCTAAGACATGCGGGACTCCCTGCTGCTGATACTGTGCTAAAGATTCATACCAGCGTGTCGGCGGCAGCGATTGATTGAAAGACATTGGAGCTGACGTTGAAGCTGATGAATCAATCACTGTGCGCAGGCCCTCGAGAGACAGAGACATTAGGGTTTTTTATCTGCTCAGGTTGCTCGTCCACCAGCTTACCTACCACTTCTGGCGGCTCAATCTCTTCCCCATGTAAGACTTGCTGCGGCTCCACTTTATCATCATCGAGACCATCGACTTTAGTAGTGTCATCCTTATTATGCTTTAAGCTATCGATCGCATCAGTGTTAATAGCAGTGTCAATCTCCCAAGCCTCACCCTGCATACGCATGACTGCTTTTAGTACCGCCTCTGGCGTAGCTGGCATCGTCAGCTCTGGGTTTTTTTGATAATCAGCCAAGCTTGCTACCGCATTATTAATCGCGCACCAGACGCTAGCGGCGAGCATAAAGGGCGGCTCGCCAACAGCTTTGGAATTATAAATAGTCTGCTCTTTATTTTTGCGATCGAATAATTTGACATTCCACTGTTTAGGCAAATCATGAGCGGTTGGAATCTTATAATTAGCCGGGCCATTAGAAGCCAGCTTACCTTTATCATCCCAAGTTAGCTCCTCGCTAGTCAGCCAGCCCATTCCTTGAATAAAACCACCTTCGATCTGACCGATATCGATAGCCGGATTAATCGATTGGCCAACATCGTGAAGGATATCGCAGCGCAGCACCTTATACTCGCCGGTTAAAGTATCAATCTCGACCTCAGCACAAGCTGCGCCTAAGGCGAAATAAAAGAACGGACGACCCCAAGCCTTTGCGCGATCATAAAATATCTTTGGGGTTTTATAGTAGCCAGTAGCAGAAAGGCTAATACGGTGCTGATAAGCAAGTAGCACCATCTCAGCAAAAGTTAGAACTGCTTTATCGGCAATGTACACATGATTGCGCTCAAATTTAATATCTTTTGCTGCGACCTCAAAATGCTCAGCGGCAAATTCAACTAGGCGCTCACGTATAGTAATACAAGCATTTTGCGCCGCTTTACCATTGATATCAGTCCCTGATGACGCGGCTGTCGGCGAGGTATTAGGAACTTTATCGGTGCGCGTAGCCGTGACTTTTACGCTGTCTAAATCGACATCGAACTCATTAGCGACGATTTGAGCGATCTTAATATACAGCCCCTGCCCCATCTCGGTGCCGCCGTGATTGATCTGAATAGTACCATCAGTATAGATATGTACCAGCGCGCCCCCTTGATTCAAATGCTGAACCGTAAACGAGATGCCGAATTTGACTGGCGTAAGTGCTAAACCTAAACGCTTATCGCCCCCTTCGGCCTCCGCTTTTTTATTAAACTCAATGGTTTGCTGACGCCGACTTTGATAATCGCAGTCCTCAGCTAATGTCTCGATAATAGTCGCTAAATCAAAATGCTCGATTGGCTGACCATAATGAGTACTTTGACCGTTCTGATAGAGATTAGCCAAGCGCACTTGTAGCGGATCGCGACCTAAAGTGTAGGCAATATCATCCATCATATATTCAGCGGTCAATAGACCTTGCGGACCGCCAAAGCCGCGATAAGCGGTGTTTGAGACGGTATGAGTTTTGCAGCGATGTCCAGCGACTTGTGCAGCAGGATAGTAGTAGGCATTATCACAATGAAACATCGCTCGATCAACGATAGCATCGGATAGATCAGGCGAGTAACCACATAGGGCAGACAGCTGCATATCAACGCCTAATATCTGACCATCGTCATTGACACCGACCTCATAGCGATTGGCAAACTCGTGACGCTTGCCTGTCACCACCATGTCATCTTGGCGATCAAGGCGCATACTAACGGGCATGTTGTGACGTTTGGCTGCGATGCCGCACAGACAGGCCCAAGCGGCAGCCTGTGTCTCTTTACCGCCAAAGCCGCCCCCCATTCTACGTACCACAGTAGTCACGGCATGAAAAGGCAGATCCACCACTTCCGCGACTAATTGCTGCACTTCGCTTGGGTGCTGCGAGGAGGTATAAACCTCTAGCCCGCCATCATCGCAGGGCACAACATAAGACACTTGGCTTTCTAAATAAAAATGCTCTTGGCCAAGCATATGAATATGGCCTGAGATACGTTTAGGCGCATTGTTAAGCTCAGTCTGCGCATTGCCGCGCGTCATAAAATGACTAGGACGCACAAACTGCTGTTGTGCTAACGCTTGCTCAATGGTCAAAACCGCTGCTAATGGCTCGTATTCAATTATAGCTTTGAGGGTGGCTTTTTTGGCGGCACGATGACTAGTGGCTACTACTGCAAATAGCGTTTGCCCTACGTATTCTGTAATGGTATTGACCATCAACGGATCACCGTCAAACACCGGGCCAATATCAGTTTTGCCCGTTAAATCTTTAAAGGTAATAACATCAATGACTCCATCACTAGCGCGAACGGCTGCTAAATCCATACTCAATACGCGGGCATGAGCATGAGCGCTTTTACCAATAGCTAGATGCAAAGTATCCTGCGGTTTTAGCATATCATCAACGTAAGTGGCGCTGCCCATAACGTGGCTAATAGCGCTGTCATGCTTGGCACCCGTGCCAATTTTGTGCTTAGGAGGACGCACGCGGCGAATACTATAATTATCAAAAAGGGAGGAATGATGGCTCATAACAAATCTCTTTTTATTCGTTTTTAAATGCAAGGCTATTCAAATATTTGGGTCAGTACGGTAAAGCTTACTTTAGAGGCTTACAAAACTTCTTTAGATAAATATAAGCTTTTACGCACTCTCAGTTTGCGTACATTTTATCAGTTGCTTGCCGCACTTGATTAATAAGCGCTGAACCACATGCATACGATATTCGCGGCTGGCTCGCACATCAGTCATTGGTGAGACATCTCTTGGTAATGCCTTTGCTGCCTGCTCAAAGCTTGCTACCTCAAAAGGCTGACCGATAAGCGCTTGCTGAGTGTTTTTGATGAGTAAAGGCACCGCTGCCATACCCCCTAGGCCAATTTTTGCATTATCGATAGTGCTGCCATCCGCTGATAAATCTAAACGTACTGCCACTAAGCAGGCTGAGATATCGTCTTCGTAACGCTTACTAATTTTGTGAATAAACAACTGCTGATGCTCTTGCATAAGCGGAATATGAATCGCCATAACGTAACTACCTGCGCAAAGCTTAGTCTTTTTATAATCTAAAAAGAATTCAGCTAGAGGCAGGATCTCATCAATGGGCTTATCGCTATCAGTGTCACAGTGACGAATATGAATACGCGCTTCTAACGCTAATAAAATTGGCGGCAAATCACCAATAGGTGAGGCATTAGCTATATTGCCGCCGATGGTACCCATGTTGCGAATTTGCGGCGAGGCAATGCGCTCAAATAGCTGCGCGAATGCTGGAAAATACTCCTCAAGCGCTGGCAGCATGGCTTTATAGCTTATGCCCGCACCGAATACTAGCTCTTGATGAGCTGTATCTGTAGCTGAATTATTAGCGGATATGTCAGCCGTACTAGCTATTACTGACCACGACTTTAGCGACTCGATAGCAGATAGTTGAATAACGGTGTCATGATCGATTAAATTCTGCGTAACACTCAAACCTAAGTCGGTGCCCCCTGCCCAAATGGTAGCTTTGGGATAAAGCGCTAAGAGCTGATCAAGCTCAGCGGTAGAGGTCGGAATATACAGCTGCCGCGAGCCTTCGATTAGCGCCGGAGCTATCATCTTGCTAGTGGTATTATTAACGTCCGTATCTTGAGCATCATTACTGTTAGTCTTGGCCATAGCATCGATAGCTAAGTCAATAGTCAAATCTTTGCCAGCAAGCTGATCAGCCGCGCGCTGTTGACCAATTTTTTGCATAGCTAGGCCCGCTTCAATAATGGGTCGATAGCCGGTACAGCGGCACAAATTGCCTGAGATGGCGGCGACAATCTCATCGTAGCTTAGCTCATTTGTATTGGCATCTTGCGCGCTTTGCAAACGATTATTTTCATAAACGCTCGCCAGCGACATGATAAATCCAGGTGTACAAAACCCGCACTGCGAGCCATGGCAATCCACCATTGCTTGCTGAGCAGGATGCAAAAGGGCGCGTTCGGGATGGTTTTCAGGGTTATCGGCCAAAAAGCCAGACGTCATAATATGATGGTTATCCATCAAGGATAATAAGGTGATACAAGCATTGAGGGTATAAAAAGGAGCGCTATTAACTTTTGTAGTATTAGCAGCGTTATTTGAGTCTTTTGTAGAATGGCTAGGCAAGCGCTGCGCCATTACCGTACAAGCGCCGCAGTCGCCACTACCGCAGCCCTCTTTGGTGTCCATTTGCCGCGCGTGCAGGCGCAAATACTCAAGCACAGTCGTATTAGGGTTAAGCTGACTGACTTGGTGGTATTTTCCATTTAAATAAAAATTAATCATAGCAATACTCGGCTGTCTGAATAAAGGTGAGATAAATATTGAACTTTTATCTTTAATCGAATAATAATAGGTTAACAATCAATATATCAAAGCTCAGGCGCATACTGCGACACTGCCATGAGGTAGTATTCAATTATTAGAGTCATAAAATTTATACGACGACGATCATCATACCTACATCAATACTGATAGTTATACAGGTATTGAATAAGCTGACTGCCTATGAGACTGCTGACTGGTTCAGACTTAATCTTTATTGAGGATGGAGCTTCGGTA
>JARIDJ010000106.1 GCA_029267175.1 Psychrobacter sp.
GCGCCTCTGCTTTAAGCGCGGCTCAAAACCAAGATTTTGCGGTAATTCTGCCTAGTATTCAAAAGCTTGGCACTATCGATGAGGTACTAAAAAACGGCTACGATAATATCGAAACCACTGCCGCAAACTTGGCAGCAGCGCTACGCTTAGGCCAACAGCTCAGTAATAAAGCTCCTAAACTATAGCCTAAATAATAGACTCGTATTGATCTCAACCATATTTTTATAAAAAATGCCCCTTAACTAGATAATAGCTAAGGGGCATTGTCATAAACTGAGCGAATTAAGACTAAGCTTTTTGCGCTTATTTAATACGCATATCACCAGTTTCGACGAAACGCTGATGCCATGACAAGGCTTCTGTCAAGATATGCGGCGTGTGCAGAGATCCTGCTTTTTGAGCGCGGTCATAGTAGTCTTGGAGCATAGGACGATAATCAGGATGCGCACACTTATCAATGATCAGCTGAGCACGCTGACGCGGCGACTTACCACGCAAATCAGCAAAGCCTTGCTCAGTCACCAAGAACATCACATCATGCTCAGTATGGTCATGATGCGAGACCATAGGTACGATGGCTGAGATCGCGCCGCCTTTCGCGGTTGATGGGCTCACAAAGAATGAAAAATGCGAGTTACGGGTAAAGTCGCCAGAACCACCGATACCATTCATCATCTTCGTACCCATGATATGGGTTGAGTTGACGTTACCATAGATGTCCGCTTCAATCATCGCATTCATCGCGATAATACCTAGACGGCGAATCACTTCTGGATGATTGGTATACTCTTGTGGACGCAAAATCAGCTTGTTACGTAAAAACTCAATATTATCGTTAAAGCGTTGTAGCGCATCAGGACTGAACGATAATGCCGTGGCAGATGCTGAGGTCATCTTACCGCTTAGCACTAGATCAAGCATACCATCTTGCAGAACTTCGGTATAACCCATTAAGTTATCAAACGGGCTATCTTGCAGACCCATTAACACCGCATTTGCCACGTTACCAACGCCAGATTGTAGCGGTAGTAAGTTTTTAGGCAAACGGCCTTGTTTGACTTCATGATCCAAAAACTCAATGATTTGTGAAGCGATGGTTTTTGAATTCTCATCAGGATCAGCGAATTTACTATTGCGATCAGGCGCGTCAGTCATGACGATACCGATAATCTTATCAAGATCACACTCTAAGTACGGCGTACCAATACGGTTAGCAGACTCAACGATAGGAATCGGCTGACGATGCGGCGGCTCGCCCATGTCTTCTGGAATGTCATGCATGTTCTCTAACATCATATTTTGACGCGCATTGACTTCAATGATGACTTTTTTGGCAGATTTGAGCCACTGATTATTGGTGCCGATACCCATTGAAGGAATGATTTTTCCTTCAGGCGTAATAGCGGTCGCTTCAATCAAGGCGATGTCCATATCACCATAAAAACCAAAGCGTACTTGCTGCTCAAAATGTGATAAATGCATATCAACATAATCGGTTTGACCGGCGTTGATATTGTTACGCATTACTGGATCAGACTGGAAAGGAGCACGGAAATTAACACAGTTTGCTTCTGCCAATACGCCATCACAGTCATGAGCAGTTGAAGCACCTGTTAGCATACCGATGCTAAATTCTTCGCGATTCGCATGAGCCGCTTTTGCGCGATTAGCAATAGCCGTTGGTACAAATTTGGGATAGCCTGCACCGGTAAACCCTGCAATACCAAGCGTCATACCGTTTTTTACAAATGAGGCCGCTTCTTCAGCAGACATAATCTTTTCACGTAAACCTTCGTGTTGTACGCGTTGTTCATGGTTGTTTGAGCTCATATTTTTATCCTAATAACTTCCTTATTAATGTTAACCCCTATTTGAGCAATAAGGGCCTGTTGAGAAGAGGTATATAATACAACCTCATCTCGTCTGTCAAACCACTACATCATAAAATATAAACAGCAACTACTAGCTGGCATAAAACAAAGTAGCCTGATTATTACTTTGACTATTACGCTTACCTTATATTTTCTGTGCCAATAGTTTAGCAAGCAATTCGTCTATTTCAACCTTAAATTCCTTATCTTCGATCTTATTTGCTGATATTTTTGCATTTTCTAAGCTTTTTATCGCCGCATCTGTCTGAGCTAGCTCAATTTGTAGTACCGCCATAGAAAAAGCGATAGAGGCTAGATGATCTTTTGAATTGATAGCGGCCGCTTTGGCTAATGCTTTTTCATAAATTACTAACGCTTGGTCCAGATCTTCGGTAAAATCTGCCAAAGTCTCCCACTGCTCGGGATGATCTTTATCGCTATTTTCATTATCGGTACAAATCGCTTGCAAGTCGCCATACAATCTATCAAAAGCGGCTTGATCGCCTATACGGTCAGCCTCAAGTAGCTCTTCGGCTAAGATATAAATAGCCTTATAAATTTTGGTATTAATCATGGTATTACCTTTATAGACAAGAGCTTTTTATTAATGAGAGCTTATGAGCAAATAAAGAAGTATAACTCAAAACACGATATTGAGATACTTATTGTGACGTTTATAACCCGGTTAATAAAAATGAGAAGCCAGCAAAAAGGACAAGATTGTTTATACCTTGCCCTTGTTATTATGATAAGTCTTTATCGCTGTCAGCGCTATTATCTAAAAGCTAACCACTTTTGTCGTAAGATCAGTGATAAGCTCAGCAATATCTGAGGGGTCTGCAGTGCCAACGCCCTCAATCAGTGCTGAGGGATCAAGCCCTTTACCCGGCAGATAAATCGCGCAGACTTCAACCTTAGTATTACTATTCTCCATCACCGCTTTCATAAGGCCTTGTGGACTCATATTAAAAGGGGGCTGACCAGTAGTGGCGCTTGCTGGTGCATCACGTAGTGCCATATCACCCGCTTTACCGCAGAGTAATACTCGAGTATCTGCCCCTTGTTTTGCCGATTGCATAGTCAATACCATAGACATCAGCTGCACTTGGGGATCCTCTGATGTCACATTAAATAGCACCGATGACTTAGCTACCGGGTCTTTCACCACAGGGGCAGCTTGCGGTTTTTGTACCATGGCATTGCTAGCGCTACAACCAATCATCAACGAGGTTGCGCCTACTGCTAATAAAGCGGTCAGCATCTTTTTCATCGTCTTCTCCATTAAGGCTCATATTTAGGATTATTACTACTAGCTCATATTAAATATAATATAAAAATATATAATATGGTTAACAGCATAACGTAAATCAAAACAATAAACGAGCCTTAAATAAGATTATTTAGCACTAAAAACTTTTAATATCTGCGAGCATTATCTGCTTTGTGACTCGTTAATAATGGCTATTTACTCAGCAGCGATAGCGATCATCTCAACGAGTAGCTCAGGACGCGCGAGTGCCGACTCCCCGCAAGCGCGCGCAGGGGGCTCGATACCTTCAAACCATTGATCATAGACCTCATTCATCGCCGCAAAGTCAGCCATATCTTTTATCCAAACGGTCATCGATAATAGCTTTGATTTATCGCTACCGACTTCTTCTAGTAGCGTTTGGATCTTCTCAAGACAAGTCAAAGTTTGCGCTTTGATATCGTCTTCCGCGTTACCTACTTGCCCGCACAGATAAATGGTTTTATTATAAATAACGGTTTTACTCATGCGCTGAGTGCTATGTAGCTTTTTAATCATTATCTATCCTTACTTTATAGAATTTTATTACACAATCATTAAAAACAGCTAAAACGTGAAAGCCGCTATCTTAGAGCATTACAAACTAAAAGATAGCGGCAAAACCAGTCTTATTTTTTAGAAAAACGCTGGGCATTAAACGGCTCAACATCGACCATTAGCGGCTTATCATGAATCAGCTCTTCAATGAGGCGACCAGTGACCGGGCCTAGCGTGAAGCCCTGATGACTGTGACCAAAAGCGAACCATAGCTTGTCATGCTTGCCAGCAGGACCAATGACCGGCTTCATATCCGGCATACAAGGACGCGAGCCGGCCCAAGCTTCGCTCTCTACTGCGTCTTCTAATGGCAATATTTTGCGCGCAAGTTTTAGCACGGTATTTAGCTGACCAAAGTTCTTGGGCGCGTTCATCGTGGTCA
The DNA here is from genome assembly GCA_029267175.1 of Psychrobacter sp. Taxonomy (GTDB): domain Bacteria; phylum Pseudomonadota; class Gammaproteobacteria; order Pseudomonadales; family Moraxellaceae; genus Psychrobacter. The sequence goes on from JARIDJ010000106.1 coordinate 4,100, forward strand.
TCTCAGCACCGGTAGTGATACGAATACCTTGCTGCATAGGCCCCATCACAAACCCTTTATCCATATCAAACATACTGTGATGAATGGTGTTTTTGTCATGCACTTTAAAATGCTGATGATAGCCGCGCATCGGGAATAACGGCAGATCATAACCAAGCGGTTTGATCAGCTCATTGGACCAAGGACCGGCGGCAATAACTAGCTTATCACTATAACAAGTCTCGCTATCGGTAACCACTTTCCAGCCCTGACCCTCTTCAGGCTCAATCTTAGTCACATTACTCTCTACTATCGTACCATCCATCTGCTCAAAGTTTTTGGCATAAGCTTTGACCAAAGAGCTTGGGTTTGACACTTGCCAAGAGTTGAGCCAGTGAATAGCGCCGACGAAACCATCAAAATTAGCATTGGGCTCTAAGGCTTTTAATTCATCCAAGCTTAATACTCTATGCTCAACACCCTGTTCGCGATCTTTTATTGCCGTCTCGATAGCCGTCTGCAGCGTCTCTTTTGAGCGGTGCAATTGTAGCCAACCATCACGAGTGATCAGCTCATCAGCGCCTGAGGCCTCAATCATGGTTTGATGCTCGCTAGTACAATGAGCAATCAAGGTCTGCCACTCACTTTCTATCTGCTTGACTGAAGCGGGCGATGAGAACTTCCAGTACTGCAATAGCGCTTGGTGATAACGCAGAATAGCAGGAACTCGGTAGCGAATATCAGTGCCTTGATTGGGCAGCACTCTCACCATCTCAGTGATCTGACGCGGAAACGGATGTGTATGAATGGCTTCGCGTTGAATGAGGCCTGCATTACCATAAGAGGTCTCAAGACCCGGCAGCTTACGATCTAGCATCAGCACCTTAGCATTGTTTTTTTGTAGATGCCAAGCAATTGAGGTGCCGACCATGCCCGCACCAATAACAATAACGTCATAACGCATAACATACCCTTAAAGTAGGAGGAGAAATAGAGTTTGTAGGAATGATAAGATAAATAACCCAAAGCACTTTAAGGGGTTATGGTAACGCATTATAGCGAAGATTAAAGCACTTATTAACAATAAATTTTGGCTAAAATACTTTTGGTTATAAGTTATTGAAAG
>JARIDJ010000006.1 GCA_029267175.1 Psychrobacter sp.
AACACTAAACCTTAATATTAGCATTTAATGGTGGGTTACGCTGCGCTAACCACACCCTACGCCATTATTCTTCTTATAACTTGCCCATCTTCTCAAAGAAGTCTTTATAAGCGGCTATCTTCTTATCCAATGCTAAAGGATAAGCGCGCGAGGTAGAAGGCAGTCTATATAAAGTCAACTGGTTGACTTGTCTATTTGATGTTTCTGCTTCATCGGTTTGCCACTCATACGGATAATCGATACTTTGATTGGTCTTAGGGTACTTTGACTTTATCGGCGGTTCTGCTAACAAGTTAAGCAATACCTCTGTCGCCTTACCACCAGTAGTAAATAGCGCTGCTACTTTTGGCACTTGCGGTAATATCAAATCTAAGTCCACAGGCGTCACTACCGTTAGGTTTTTATCCGAGGCATTGCCAGTCTCGCGAATGGCTTGCTTAACGGTAGGGCATGAAGCAATGCCGCGCTCAAATAAAAAGCTCCGAATGCGCTCCGGATCAAAGCGCTTCTCTTCCCCTATTCTAAAATGATTGACATCGTCAAAGAACACACCGCCATAGATGCGCCACATATCATTATAGAAGTTAGGATAATGAAAGCTCATTGCCCACTTATCGGAAGTTGGCGGAAAAGTGCCCATCATCATCACGGTGGCATCAGGAGGTAGTACGGGTGCAAAAGGGTGGGTTTCTATTTCTGCGGCAGTCATCTTGTTACTATCCTTCTTTAAGTTATCTAATTTTTTAACGGCTCTATTATTATTTTTAGTCGTAAAAGTTGCATCGGTCATAACATTGTACATAAGAAAAGCGCTTTTTTTGTTATCATAGTGCACCAGTAAAAAGCTAAAATCAAAACGCAGGCTAATAGCCAAATTCAAAAATGTTCAAAAGATAAGAGAGACCTTATGAGCGACTTAAATAACGATTTAAGTATCAACGTCATCGATCATCCATTAGTCCGTCATAAACTTAGTCTAATGCGTGAAAAAAATTGTAGTACCTATAAGTTTCGCACTTTAACCAAAGAGCTTGCGCGCTTGATGGCGTATGAGGCCAGTCACGATTTTGAGATTGAAACCTTTCCTATGGACGGTTGGTGCGGTGAGATAACCGGTGAGCAAATTATCGGTAAGACAGCGACAGTAGTGCCTATCTTGCGCGCCGGTCTTGGTATGTTAGACGGCGTACTCGATCTTATTCCAACGGCGAAAATCTCAGTAGTCGGTCTGCAGCGTGATGAAGAGACTTTGCAGCCAGTGCCGTTCTTTGAGAAATTCGTTAGCCACATGGATAAACGCCCAGCGCTAATCGTCGATCCAATGCTTGCTACGGGCGGCTCGATGGTCGCTACTATTGATATGCTCAAGCGTCATGGCTGCAAAAATATCAAAGCTTTAGTATTAGTCGCCGCGCCAGAAGGCGTACGCTTGGTCAATGAAGCGCATCCGGATGTCATTATTTATACTGCCGCGCTCGATAGTCATTTGGATGAACATGGTTATATCATCCCAGGGCTTGGTGATGCTGGTGATAAGATATTTGGCAAGCAATTAGGTCAATAAACATCACGCATGTTATTACTAAAACTCATCGCTAATAAGGCGTTACTAATGAGGATATAGTTATGATTGTTTTAATTACTGGTGCTAGTGCCGGATTTGGTAAAGCATTGGCTGAGAAATTAGTCGCGAAAGGTCACCGCGTGATTGGCTGTGCTCGGCGCTTAGAGAAGCTTGAAACCATGGCAAACGAGTTAGGCGAGTTGTTTTTACCGGTGCAGATGGATGTCAGTGATACAGCCTCGCTACCAAAGATAATTGCTGACTTGCCTGCTAACTTTGCGCAAATTGATGTGTTAGTAAATAACGCCGGACTCGCTCTCGGTACGGAACCTGCTTTTGACGCTAGTCTTGCCGATTGGCTACAAATGGTCGACACCAATATCAAAGGTACTATAGCCTTAACGCATACCATCTTACCTGAAATGGTAAAACGCAATAGCGGCTATATCATTAACGTTGGCTCTATCGCTGGCACTTGGCCTTATTATGGCGGCAATGTCTACGGTGCAACCAAAGCTTTTGTGAAGCAGTTTAGTCTTAACTTGCGTGCCGATTTATTGGGCACACAAGTGCGCGTGACCAATCTTGAGCCGGGCAATGTGGCGGGTACTGAATTTTCAAACGTGCGCTATCATGGCGATGATGAAAAGGCTGCCAAGGTTTATGATGGCTTCAAAACAATGAGCGGTGAAGATATCGGCGATATTTTATTGTGGCTCATTGAGTCTCCTGCTCATATTAATGTCAATCGCATGGAGATCATGCCAGTGGCGCAAACTTTTAATGGTTTAACGATTGCTAAAGAGGATAGCTAAACTATCAAATTGAACTAATAGCTATCAACGTAATTCGTAAGAGCGAAGCAGTATCATCTCAGCTATGGGGCTTCGCTCTACACCTTTATTATCAATAAGCTCTTCATTTACTAAGCGTAACTCTTTAAAATTCATTATCAGTACCTCGTTACGAATGCGCTCGCTAGTACGTTTGTTATGACGTAGCGGAAACGCTAGTACCTCATTGCCTTTTATCTTAATCTGATTAATTGATAACTGCTGATTATTACTTGGTGTGACTTTGTGCGCGTTTTGCTTAAGCTTTTGTGCGCCTAATATGGCGGTTGCAGGATTTAGAGTCGTAGTAAAAAGCTTCTCACGGCGAGCGTTCTTCGGCATCTCTGCTGCTACAAACAATACTTGTTCTAATGGTAAGTATTGAGCATGACGCAGCAATTCATTGCGATACAGTGCTGGTATATCCATATTAAAGCTGTCTTCGGTTTGGCTATAAACCGCCTCAAAACTACGCTGAATATAGCGCCCAAATATCGAAGTATTAATCCATTCTTGATAACTAGCATTGGCCTGTAATTGCTTAGTAAAAGCATAAGCATCAGGCTCAATCGTCCCTTCCAACATAGCTCTTAAAAGCGCTTGCGGATTATCATAAAGGCGTTGTTGCCATAGTTGCGGATAAAGGCTGTTATCAAGTTTTGGTAGCGTTGCATTACTCATAGCGCTTTATCCTTTTTAAAAAACTGCTCACATTTTTAAAAGCGACTTATAAAGATATATTTCATACTATGAATAAATTCATAGCTTTTTAACAAAGCCAGTTTTACTATAACAGTCTCACACCGATAATATAAGGAATTTTTGTGGCGAATACAGCACTGACATTGACGTTAGAGTGGTTTTTGAACCCTGATCATCTACCCTTTATTGCAGGGATTTATACCGGCGCTTATCAAGACGCTGGACTTGATATTACTATGATAGAACCGACTGAGCATTATGATGGTTTTGCTGCGTTGCAGACTGGTGAAATTGATTTGCACGTCAATGAGCCAATTCATCTGTTTGAGCATCATTTTGAGGATCTAAAAGCGCTCGGCTGTTTTTTTGTCACTGATGGCGGAGTCATGATGAAGCAAAGCAGTATGGATAAGCTGCATCAAAATCAGCCGATTCGCATTACCACACCATCAGCGAATGCTATTACTAATAAAATCGGTTTTGAGATACTACGTCGTTATGCGGCGCAAAACGACTTGGTTTTAGAACGTGATAAAGTTGAGTTTGTAGAGACTGATTTTCAGCATTTACATCATTTACAACACGGTGATGCACATGGAGACTTTGATGGCGCGTGGCTGTGTTTTTATAACTTTGAGGGCATTGAAGCCAATCATCTTGGGCTTAGTTATACATTTATTGATCAAAACTTATCGCCTTATCCTAATTTTTCGGCTTTAGAGCTGATGACGACGCATAGCACTTTTGCTAAAAAACAAGAGGCTATACAGCAATTTGTCAAAGTTAGCGAAAAGATGACGCAGCTTTGTGTTGATGACGCTGTAAGGGCGCGTGAGATTTATTATAGTTATACTAATGAGACGCCATCGGCACTGATGGATAATATTATTAGTGATACTTTAAAACGTCTAATAGCAGCCATTGAGCCAGATAACGAGCGTTGGTCAGCCCTGCGCGAGATGCTAACAGATCTAGATATCGCGGCTATTAGTGACGTCCATTATGAAAAATTATGGCAGTGATAGACGTAAGTTTAGCTCGTTAAAGCTTTAATCAACTCAAAGCGCGGTATCTGCTTGCCGTTGCGAGTGATCGTCTCGCTAAACATAGCTAAAGGTCGTACCCAAACGCTATACTCGCCATAAAGACAACGATAAACCACTAGCGGCTCTTCGGTTTCGGAATGATATGCAGTGTGCAAAACTTGGTAAAGATTGCCTTTATAGTGCCGGTAGATGCCTTGAGTTATAGAGGTAGCTTTATCATTATTTTCAATGTTATTCAAACCAGTTCTCGATTTTAATGTGTTGATTTTTTAAAGAATATTTTAATAACCTTATGGCAGTATAAGATTGTCGGTACGGGCTAATTTTTTAATTCACTATTATAATTTTGCAAAAGTCAGATGCTGGGTTAAAAACCCAGCCTACGATAGTCCACGATAAACTAGTCATTTACTGACTTATGCTACCGTCACTTTCGAAAAAGCCTTTTTACCCGCCTGAATCACTACCGTTTGGCCTGAGGTTAAACTAAAACCACCATCGACCACTTCGCCATCGACTTTGACCGCGCCGCGCTTGACCATATCTTTTGCCGCTGAGTTATTTTTGGCAAGTTGGGCTTGGTTCAGTATTTGGGTGATAAATAACGCGTCTGCTCCTTCTAAATCTAGCGTTACCTCTGGCAAATCAACAGGCAATTCGCCATCGGCTAAAACGTTACCAGCAGATTTATGCGCATTGGCAGCTGCGTCGCTATCATGAAAACGCTCGATGAGCTCTTCGGCAAGGATACGTTTGATCTCTTGTGGGTTGCGGCCTTTTTCCATCTCTGCCATCAAACCATCAATCTCTTCCATTGGCTTAAAGCTCAAAAACTCAAAGTAGCGGCGGATCAGTGTGTCCGGCATAGACAGAATTTTTTGGTACATGGTGCCTGGCGCATCATAAATGCCAACGTAATTGTTCAAGGATTTAGACATTTTATTGACGCCGTCCAAACCTTCCAAAATTGGCACAGTAATGCACACTTGTGGCTCTTGCCCATAACGACCTTGCAAGGTGCGACCCATCAAAATATTAAAAGTCTGATCGGTACCGCCAAGCTCGACATCCGCTTCAAGCGCGATAGAATCGTAACCTTGCACTAGCGGATAGAGAAACTCATGAATGGCAATCGGCGTTTGCGCCGCATAACGTTTAGAGAAATCATCACGCTCAAGCATCCGCGATACTGTCAGCTGGCTTGACAGTTGAATCATATCTGCCGCTGACATATCCTTGAACCATTCCGAGTTAAAGACAATACGAGTTTTCTCTTTGTCCAAAATCTTAAATACTTGCTCGGCGTAAGTCTGCGCATTAACTTTGATTTGCTCATCAGTCAGTGGCGGGCGCGTGCTATTCTTTCCAGAAGGATCACCAATCTTAGCGGTATAATCACCGATCAAGAAGTAAATCTCATGACCTAAATCCTGAAAATGCTTGAGCTTATTGATCAAAACAGTATGACCTAAATGCAAATCCGGTGCAGTGGGATCAAAGCCGGCCTTGATACGTAGCGGACGATTCAGTTTAAGTTTTTTGACTAAATCGTCTTCTGATAAAATCTCTTGCGTACCGCGTTGAATAAGCGCCAATTGCTCTTCTATACTGTAGGAATGATCGGTCATAGTGTTCTCTGAGTTATAAAAATAGTGTCTTTATTAGCGAATAAACCTCTTACAGATTTTAGAATCTTGTAAGAGTCTAAATAATGTTAGAATTTGGCAGATATATTAGCGTTTTTTGAGGAAAATTGCCATGAGTAAGCCTGTCTCTACTTTTAATAGTGATAATAAGAACTTCTCTGAACCTGAAGAGAGCACCCAAGATGACTTAAATTACGCCACCTTAACTGATGCTCTAGAGCAAACCGTCTTTGAAAACTTCGATGACGGCTTATACGTAGGGATGATGTCAGGGACTAGCTTAGATGGTATGGATGCGGTGTTATGTCAATTCAGTGATAGTGAAAACTCGCAACAGCCTATGCAATTACTAGCCAGCTACAGTGAGAATTTTTCAGCGCGCCTACGTGAGGTATTATTAGCATTATGTGAGCCTAACGGTACCAACAAATTAACTCCACAGTTTGATGAGCCTGCTGAGCTAAATAGCGAGCTCGATTGGTTCGGCTGGGCCAGTACACAATACTCCAAGTTTGCCAGTAAAGTGGTCAATCGCTTATTGCAGCAAGCGGACGTGGATACAGAGTCAATACTAGCTATTGGCTGTCATGGTCAAACTGTTCGCCATCGTCCGCAAGCTGGCTTTAGCTTGCAACTTATCGATGCCAATATCATCGCCGAGCGTACTGGCATTAGTGTCGTTAATGACTTTCGCCGCCGTGATATGGCGGTTGGTGGTCAAGGAGCGCCATTAGTACCCGCTTTTAATCAAGCGTTATTTGCCAACCTTGAGAGCACGCGAGTATTACTCAATTTAGGCGGTATCGCTAATATTACTGTGCTACCAGTAAACGATAATCCCGTCATCGGCTACGACACTGGCCCGGCCAATTTATTATTGGACGCTTGGGCCAAACAGCATATTGACAAAGACTATGATGCTGGCGGTACTTGGGCCAAGTCAGGGCAAGTCATCGAACCCCTGCTTAATCAGCTATTAGAGCATCCCTTTTTTGCTCAGCCTTATCCCAAAAGTACCGGCCGCGAGGACTTCAATTTAGACTGGCTACAGACCGAGCTACAAAAATTCGATCAAGCCTCTACTGCCATTCGCTATTCGGCGGCTGATGTGCAAGCTACCTTGACTGAGCTGACAGCGATTAGTGCCTGCGATCAGATCAATAGCTTTATCAAAAATGAGGATAATAGCAGCGTTTATGTTTGCGGCGGCGGCGCGTTAAATGGCTATCTGATGCAGCGCTTGCAAGCGCATCTGCCTCATTGCTCAGTAGCGACTACTGCTGATTTGGGACTTGAGCCGACTTGGGTAGAGGCGGTAGCTTTTGCTTGGTTAGCCCGTCAGACATTGATGGGAGAAACCGGTAATCTGCCAGCGGTCACGGGCGCTAATAAAGGTGTGGTATTAGGGCAGGTTTGTTTTGCGTGACCCATCAATCTAAGTTTACAAACGTACACTTATATGTTTTATAATGGCTGCTAAAATAATATTATTTTAGCATTTATAGTATAGGAAACAGGGTATGAGCCAACAGAAAAACTCTCGTCAAAAGCCGCCACATCATGAGCGCTCAGATGATAGCCGTGTCGTAGTCACCGGCCTGGGTGCTATTACTCCCTTGGGTTTGGACGTTGAGAGCACCTGGATGCGTCTATTGGCAGGCGAGAGTGGCATCACCCCTATTGAGCATTTTGACGCCAGCGAATATCGTACTCAATTTGCAGCCACCGTCAAAGACTTTGATGCCAAAAATTATATGAATGCTAAAGATGCGCGGCGTTATGATGAATTCATCCATTACGGTATCGCAGCATCGAGCATGGCGCTAAAAGACGCGGGGTTTATCGACGAAGTAAGTGCTGATGATACTCCGGTAAATAATGTCGACCAACAGCGTTTTGGTATTATCTTAGGATCAGGAATTGGCGGTATCCAAACTATCGAAAACAGCCGTGACACCTTGCGAGACAAAGGCGCCAAAAAAGTCTCGCCCTTTATCATTCCAGGCTCTATCGTCAATATGGCAGCAGGCTTAGTCGCCATTAAGCACAACCTGCAAGGGCCAAACTTAGCGACTTCGACAGCTTGTACCACCGCGACCCACGCTATTGGTCTAGCGGCGCGCCTGATCGCTTATGGTGATGCTGATGTTATGCTAGCCGGTGGTAGCGAAAAAGGCTCAAGTCCACTTGGAATCTCAGGCTTTGGTGCTATGCACGCGCTCTCTACCCGTAATGACGAACCGGCTAAAGCGTCACGACCCTTTGATAAAGATCGTGATGGTTTTGTGCTAGGTGATGGTTCAGGCGTGATAGTGTTAGAGAGCTTAGCTCACGCCAAAGCGCGCGGTGCAACTATTCTTGCCGAGCTAGTCGGCTTTGGTATGAGCGATGATGCCAGTCATATTACCGCGCCGCCTGAAGATGGTAGCGGTGCAGCGCGCGCCATGCAAAACGCTATTGATGATGCGGGTATTGATCCTGCATTGGTCGGTTATGTCAACGCTCATGGTACTAGTACGCCAGCAGGCGACGTTGCTGAATCACTCGCGATTGAGAGCGTATTTTCAGCGGTAAAAGATAGTATTTTGGTAAGCTCAACTAAGTCTATGACAGGGCACCTATTGGGCGCAGCAGGTGGTATCGAGGCTATCTTTGCTATTCTTGCATTGCAACATCAGCAAGTGCCGCCGACGATCAACTTAGAAAATGTCGAGGACAATTGTAATTTGGACTATGTGGCTAACAAAGCTAGAAAAGTCGATGATCTTAACTATGCTGTCTCTAATAGTTTTGGCTTCGGTGGTACTAACGGTTCGTTAATTTTTGCCCGTTGGTCTTAGCTTAATTATACTTAATTATTTTCACTACTTTTAACGCTATCCGTATTAGTGCAAGATTTATATGCTTTTTGCTACGTTTGTCCCCTTGCAGCCCCTTATTGTACTTGCGTATGATAAGGGGTAATTTTTAGCACTTTAGGAAAGTAATTATGTCGAGCTATTCTTTTTCTCCTCAGTTTTATCAGCATTGGACTAGTGCACCACAAGCCGTACGTGCCGCTATTGTGCAAGAATTGACAGATATTACGACGCTATTGCAGACCGATACGCCATTTGAGGAATTCGTCTTTAGCAATCATGATCTCGACGCTCATCTCGATGATTTGTATAGCGCTCATGACAAGCAGCAGGCAGTAGCAAGAGAGCTCGCTGATAAAGAGGCGGCGCAAAAAGCTGAGGCCGAACAGCAACGCTTAACAAAAGAGAGCTTGGAAAAAGAGCGTTTAGAGCAACAACGCTTGCAAGAAGAAAAGCTACAAGCTAAAAAAAATGCCCTTGAAGAAGAAGCATTAGCCGAAGCTGAGCAACAAGTATCACAAGAAACGCAAGTTGAGCAGCCGGCTGATAAACAAGATTTGGTAACAGAGGTCACTAAAGTTGCAGAGACCGCGGTTACAAAGACAGCGGTTACAGACACAGTAAAAAATGAGGTCGATAAAGATTCTGACAAGTCGCTCGCTGAGACAAAACCAAACCTTGCCAATGTCAATAATATCAATACGATTGGCGATACAGCCCATGCTCATTCAGCTATCGACTTATCTTTACAAGATACTGAGCTTGATGCCGTTCATCAACAGATGATTCAAGAGTTAGAAGCTAATATCGATGATTATCTGACTGAGCAGATGATGCAAATGTCTGAAAACCTAAAGTCTTGGTTGCGAGCGGAGGTCACACGTCAATTGAGCGAAAAGTAATAAAAGCTAGTAATAAAGATCAGAAAAGAGCTTCATTCAATTTTGATAAATAAAGCGCCTAACGAATAATTCGTTAGGCGCTTTTATTTTAAACGACTATTTATCTTTGAAAAAGCATTTTATATCGCTTGGGTGCGCTCAGTTAACCAGTCAAGCGCGGCGCCATCGACACGATCTTTTAGCTCAGCATAGACTTGGCTATGGTAGTCATTAAGCCAGTTTAGCTCTGTGCTATCTAATAATGTCTTGTCAATTAGACGAGTATCAATAGGACAGTAAGTCACCGTCTCAAAGTGTAAAAATTTACCAAATTCGGTTTCATTAGGATTAGCCACCGCTTTATTGACGACTAAGTTTTCAATACGAATGCCCCATTTGCCTTCGCGATACAAACCTGGCTCATTGCTAGAGATCATATTTACTTTCATTGCGCGCTCTTTAGGCGTACTGGCGCTATAAGCGATAACTTGTGGTCCTTCGTGCACATTTAAGAAATAACCTACACCGTGACCGGTGCCATGACCATAGTCCATTTGTGCTCGCCATAATGGTGCTCGGCAAATCGCATCAATCAAAGGAGAGGCGATGCCATCAGGGAAATGTGCGCGAGCCAGCGCGATATGGGCTTTGAGTACGGTAGTAAAGTCGCGTTTATGCTCGTCTGTCACTTGACCAATACCGACAACTCGAGTGATATCGGTTGTGCCGTTTTGATACTGGGCTCCAGAGTCGATTAATAATAGACCGCCCTCGCTTACGTCCAAATAACTGAATTTTTCTGGCGTTGCACGGTAATGCGGCAGCGCGCCATTTTCATTAAAACCAGCAATGGTAGGAAAGCTTGGCGACACGTAGTGTGGCTGCTGACTACGCACCTCAATCAGCATACTATCAACGTCCAGCTCACTAAGACGCTCACCAGCTGCTAAGCGCTGCTCAAAGGCGCTAAAAAACTCGCATAGCGCGGCGCCATCTTGACGCATGGCCTCGCGTACATGATCGACATCGGCATCTGATTTGACCGATTTTAGCTTAGTGCTAGGAGCCATTTGCTCGATAAAACCGACATTATCGACTATCTGTGACAAAGTACCGACCGCGACTTTACTAGGATCTAATAGTAATAAGTCCTCAGGGGTCAGCTTACCTAGCGCTGATTGTACCGCCTCGTAATCTGCCAACTCAATACCGCTCTCTTGCAGACTTTGTTTGATATCACTACTAACTTTATTATTATCCACAAATAGCGTTGCCGTCTGCTCATCGATCAACATATGCGCTAAAAATACAGGATTATAATCGACATCGCTACCGCGCAAGTTGGTCAGCCAAGCGATATCATCAAGGCTTGATAATAGATGATGCGTCGCTCCTGCCTCGCTCATACCCGCACGTACCGCATCAAGTTTTGAGCTAGCAGACTGCGAAACAAATGACTCATCATGCTGATATAACTTAGCAGTCGGTAATGCCGGACGCTCGTTCCAAATATCAGCCAACACGTCACGATCGGTAATCAAGGTAATGTCTTTGGCCTCAAAAGCGTCCAGTAAACGATCTTGTTCAGCAATAGATAAGACATTGCCATCAACTGCCACGCTATCGCCTTCAGCTAACTGCTCGCTTAACCAATCAATGTGATTAGGCTGACCGGGCGCGAGTTTCTCTAGAGTAATACCAGTGCCGCTTAACTCATGAGCAGCATGTACCCAGTAACGACTATCGGTCCATAGCCCCGCAAAGTCAGCGGTGACTACCAACGTACCTACTGAACCGGTAAACCCTGTAAGCCATCGACGGCTTTGCCAATATTCAGGCAGGTACTCAGATAAATGCGGATCGGCGGTCGGCACGATAATAGCGGTTAAGTCCTGCTTAGCTAAAACGTCACGCAAACTATTGATACGGTCGTGAATGGCTTGTTTACTCATTGAATGTTCCTTGTGGATTCTGATTTTTTGATCATTTGGTATAGCTAGCGATTATCAATAATCGTCTCGTTGTGATAATAGTATTGAGGTTGAATAACCATAGTATTAGAGGTCTGGGCAGATGGCGCGCTTTCAATAGCTGGCATAAAATATCTTTTTGCTCAAAGTAAGCACGTGTCACCCACTAGGGTAACACGTCTATGAATTTACTACGCGCTTAGAGCTAGCTGAGCTGATCGGCCTGCTCGCTCTTTTTAAGCATGTTATTAATAGGTTTAGCCAGTAGTAATAAAATCACCGCTGTCACTACTAAAAACACCGTCATAGTCGTAAACAAGGTAGGCAGACTCTCGATTTTATCAGCAGAAACAAAGCCGCCAAAAAAGGCCGCTACCAAATTACCCATCGCAACAGAGGCAAAGAACAGCCCCATCATCTGGCCTTGCATCCCTTTTGGCGCAAGCTTAGTCATCGATGACAAGCCTACCGGACTGAGCGCTAGCTCGCCTAAAGTCAATAATAACAGACTGCCTACTAACCATAATGGCGAAGCAAGACCGCCCTCATTAGTCAAAATGCTCTTAGACGCCAAAATCATCAAACCAAAACCAGCGGCGGCCAATAACATCCCTAAAGCAAACTTCGCCATACTACTAGGTTCACGACCTCTATTGCCAAGCTTGACCCAAATAATACTAACAATAGGCGCTAGCATTAAAATAAATAACGGGTTGAGCGACTGAAACCAAATACTAGGAATACTAAAGCCCATGACCTCCAAATCGGTGTAGCGATCGGCAAATAAGTTGAACGAGGTCGGTTGCTGCTCAAAGCTTGACCAAAAAAGAGTGGAGCCGATAATCAAAATAAAACAGGTCAATAAGCGCAGCTTATCGGTTTTATCGAGCCTTGGTGATACAAACATGACGGCAAAATATAACAGCACCACGCCAGCAATAATATAAGTCATATACTGCGCCACTAGCTGGGCATTAAAGGGCAAAATACCACTAGCTACTAAGACGACGATGGCGGCGAGCACTGCCAGTAAGCCGCCCACCCACGCACCTATATTATGGTAGCGATCATTGGCTATCTCCCAATCCGCTTTGATGCCTTTTGCTTGCGCAAAACGTTTTAGCGTTTTTTGAGCAGAGAATCGATAGACCAGTAGTGACACCAGCATTCCTAAGCCGCCAACGCCAAAACCTATATGCCATAGACCTTTTTCTTTAAAAATACCAACAATAAGAGCGGCTAATAATGCGCCAATATTGATACCCATATAAAACAGCGTAAAACCGCCATCACGGCGGCTATCGCCTTTGGCATATAAAGCGCCTACCATCACTGAAATACAAGTCTTGAATAACCCTGACCCTAGGACGATGCAGATTAGCCCAACAAAAAATAGCGTCATACCAAAAAGGGCGGACAAGGCAATGGATAAGTGACCCAAAGCAATAATAATACTACCCCACCATAAGGCCCGCTCTTGTCCTAGCCAGTTATCGGCTAGCCAGCCACCCGGAACCGCGGCTAAATATAGTGAACCGGCAAAAATACCATAAATAGCTGACGCGGTAGTTTCATCAAAGCCAAAACCTCCACTACCAACGCTTGCAACCATAAACAGGACTAATAATGGCCGAATACTGTAGTAAGAAAAACGCTCCCACATTTCAGTGAAAAATAGCGGACGTAACGGTCTTGGATGTCCCATAAAGCCGTTTTCTAGCGCTGCTAATTCAGCGGCATCCCCTTCTTTTTTTAAAACTTTGCTCATACTTTTATTCCTTCAAAAAGTACTTTATTTACGATGAAGTATAGAGTTATTACGACTAAGGATCGTATAAGCGCGATATTGTTTCACTTGCATAAAATCAAGTAAAGAAGCAAATGCTCAATAATTACACAAATACCCACAAAAAAACCCACTCTCAGCTAGTGAAAGTGGGTATTAAATAAGTATCAGACTTTTTGTTTTTAGCTAATAAAGCTATCAATAACAGCTAGTAAACCGCAATAATCAAAGCCGCAGCAAAGCATCACAATTAGATAAACAGTCGCAAAAACGACATCTCTTATCAAAGACTAGCAGTTATTAAGCCGTTACTGAGCCGCTTCTTCAGTATTAGCGTCAGCGTCACCATCGGCTTGTTCAGCGGTCAAATCAGCATCAGCTACTGCCGCTTGATCAACGGTACCATCAGCCGTAGCGGTAGCTGAACCGGTAGCAACCACGGCATCACCACTACTAGGAGCAGGCGTCACTGTGGCATCGGCAGGCGTGGCAGTATCTGCAGCCGCGCTGTCCGTCTCAATAGCGGTATCGGCAGTTGCAGTGCCAGTCGTATCCACAACCTCTTCTGCCGCGATAGCTTCTGCTGCTTCAGCCGCTACTGATGCTTCGGTGGGTTCAGCGGTGATATGCTCACCCGCTGGGCGCAAAAATGCAGAAATACCAATAAGTAATACGAGACCTAAAAATAAGACAATGCCGCCTAGAGCAAATATCAGCTCTTTTTTTGGATTGTTTTCAACGATATCTGACATACTTTATCCACCTTGCACAAAAATATTTAGAGATTTACGCTATTATATCGTAATTTATAGCAATTTGTTAAAACCCTTAACTATTTAAAGGAATTATTATTAACCCGTCCGCTTATTTGCCTAATCGAGCCCTTTTGGTTGAGCGTTTGCTAAGGTAACTTAAGCCTAATAATAGCGCTATGATAAACAAAATAGGATAATGACCCATAATCATAAACGGCGTATTACCTACTCGCGCCTGTACATTACCACGCAGCACCGTACGCTCAAACTGCGGCGCGCGTTTTATGATGCGGCCCTTATGATCAATAATAGCAGTGACGCCAGTATTAGTAGCGCGCATGAACCAGCGACCATTCTCAAGCGAGCGCATTTGTACCATTTGCAAATGTTGTAACGGACCTGCTGAGGTTCCAAACCACGCATCGTTGGAGATAGTCACCAAAAAGTCAGTATCAATAGCATTACGGCGAGTGGTATCCGGATAAGCGACCTCGTAGCAGACCGCTGAGCCTAGATTATGTCCACGCACCTGTAGAGGCGATTGATTTTTGCCGCCGCGGCTATAGCTCAAAATATCTTGACTACCGGCTAGGTTGGGTAATATATCAAGCATTCCTTGAAAAGGAATATACTCGCCAAAAGGCACTAAACGCTGCTTTTTGTACAACCCTTTTGCCTCAGCTCCTAGAGCAATCACGCTATTATAAAAGGGCGGATACTTATCAGTCGCCGGATCAAAACTGGCCTCATCTTTGTAAGGAATACCGGTGACCCAAGTGGTATTATTCTCCTTCGCCATTTTGGTCATTTCACTGATAAAGCCTATGGCTTCGGTCTGAAACATCGGAATAGAGGATTCGGGCCAAATGATTAGATCCCGCTGCCATTCCGTACGCGTCAAGTTAGCGTATATCTTTAACGTTTCCACTTGAAATTCAGTGAGCCATTTTAGATCTTGCGGAATATTGCCTTGGATCAACGATACCGATAAATCTGGCGTACCTTTGGGCTTTGTCCACTGCGGATCAAGCAGCCACAAACTAACACTTATCAACACCAATACGGCTGACACTACCAGATAGCCTGCGCGGCGACGTAGTAGCTCAACGAAACTTGCCCCCAGTAATACGGCAACAAAAGACACTGCAAACACCCCAGCGACAGGAGCTAGTGATGATAGCCAGTACTGCTCAGTAAAAGCATAACCGACAAATAGCCAAGGAAAACCGGTAAATAACCAAGTTTTTAGCCACTCTTGTAAGATCCAAAGCGCAGCAAAAGAAAAAGGCTGGCGACCGAGCAAACGGTTAAAAATCAAGGCTAAAAAGCCATGAAATAGCCCCATGCCTAAGCCCATTAAACCAATCAAAATCAGCGCAAGCCAGGTTGGGGTATCACTATAATCATTGATTGAGGTAAATAACCAAAACGCTCCGACACACCATAGCCCCGTTCCATAAGCCTCACCGATCATAAAAGCGCGCTTGCCGCTCATCTTTGGCAATAATAAAGCGTATAAAATCGCTGGCGATACAATCGCTACCGGCCAAAAGCCATAAGGCGCGAGCGCAAATATAAATATCGCTCCGGCTAATAGCGCTATCAACAAAGTAAGCCCAAAAGGTAGCTGCCTATCCTTTTTGGGATTTAGGCGCTTTTGTAAATCATCGGTAGACAAACGCATAGCAAATTATCCAAGTTTTAAATCTTTTAGTCTATTAGTAAAACTATCTTTAGTAGCGGAAAATTAAATCCGCTTATAATAACAGTCTGTTGCGGCAAAGGGGATAAATTGCGTAGCGTTCTCGCTGGAACTATCCTCTCACACAAGCTCTTTATCTAGGGTTGTTAGCAATAACGGCGTTTTTAGAATACTGTATTTTTAGGAATTAGAAACAATAAAAACACGATCGCAATCGTGTTTTTATTAACCTTAAAGCGAGCTTTTATATCTCTAGCGCTATTAGTGACTGCCTATCAACAGATGACTACCGGCACCGGTCTTAGTCAGCTCCAAATTATTAATCGAGCGCCCCTCAACATCAGTGATAGTGATTTGCCAATCATCTATTATCACACTCTCACCCTCTAAATCACTGACGTAGCCAAGAGCTTGCATCACCAGACCGCCCATGGTATCGACATCCGTATCATCAAAGTGACTCCCAAGCTCGTCATTACAGTCCTCTATCACTGTAGAGGCTTGTACGCGCCAAGTATTAGGTTTTTCGGGGTGTGCCACGATATTATTGATGTCGCTGTCTTCATCAAAATCGTCATGCTCATCGACGATATCACCGACGATCTCCTCAAGCAGATCCTCCATAGTGACTACGCCTGCAAAGTTACCGAACTCATCAACCACGATTGCCATATGTACTTGCGTACGCTGCAAGGAGCGCAGCAAAGTATCAGAGCGTGACGTCTCGCTAATGTAGAGCGGCTGACGTACCAAATCTTTTAGGCGTTTGCTATCGATTTTATCCTCTTCATCGCGCACCATGTGCACAAGGATAGGGATCAAATCTTTGGCTAATAAAATGCCGATAACGGCGTCATCATCTTGACTATCAAACACCGGATAACGCGAGTGAGTGGTCTCAAGAATAATATCCATAACCTCTTTGAGGCTAGTGCTTTCGTGCAAGCCAACCACTTGCGGACGCGGGGTCATAATTTCGCGTACTTGTGTCGCCGGTAGATCTAATACGCCCTCTAACATATCAACGGTATCAGGCTCTAAAAACTGACGCGACTGCTGTACTAAGCTAATCAGTTCATCACGGGTTTCGGGGGCAGTCGATAGCCAGCGTTTTAAGCCGCGCATCGACCAACTACTCGGACTGGGAGCATCATCAGACATAGTGATGTGAGTTAACCTCTTAAGTTTATTAATATATAAATAACCGCTATAAATCTTTTACTAAACTGAATTTTATAAACCTCAAACTACATGGGGCTAAAATAGCAAATAAAAACCGCTATTCAACAATAGCCCAAATTTACACCTTATTTAGCTTCACTTTATCCCAAGGCAAAGCGACATTCAACGAAAAATTTATCCAAATTGTACTGTCAGTGTGTTAGAAACTTTGCTATGGTCAAACTATTCATTTACGTAATTTACGCCTATGTCACGTCGCTCATTTTTATCCAAGCTATTGTCGCCTCGTAGCCACGCCCATGCTAGCTCTCACCCTGAAACAAAAGACCATCAGCCCCAGCGCTTACTCTATAAGCTAGTGCGTTTTTTTATTCTCATAGCGCTACTGCTATCGGCACTTTGGTTAGTATTAGCGCTTTGGTATCAGTTCGGCGCGCTCAGTCCTATCACTTGGCTCGCTACTGTGTTGATTGCTGGTTTACTAGTCTCAATAACGCTGCTGCAATATGCACCAAAACTTGTCAATAAGATAACTCATGAGAGTCTTAAAACCAAAAAGCTAAGCAAATTTTTGACGGTTTTATATAGTGGGCTTTGGCTAATAGGCGTTGGCTGGTTTTTTTCTATTGAAGCTAAAGCGCAGCGCGACTGGCAGCCGGAGGTCAGCGAAGTGCTATCCTATAGCCGCGACGCTAACAATACTGATTTAATTACCTTTTATAATGTGCGTAACTTTGATTGGTACCTTGCTGAACAAACCGATAGCGCGGCTGAGGAGCCTTTAGAGATCCTAGCCAATGAGCGCTGGCAGACACGCACTGTTGATATGTCCAAATTGTCAGGCATTGATGTGACTAACTCTTATTGGATGGGGCCACTGATTGCTCATACGCTAGTGAGCTTTCGTTTTGAGGACGATAGGCCTTTAGCCTTCTCCTTTGAGATTCGTAAAGAGCAGCATGAGTCCTTTTCTGCTTTTGCAGGGTTTTTTCGGCGTTTTGAGCTGAGCCTTATTGCAGCAGAGGAGCGCGATATACTCTATACTCGTAGCAATGCGCGCGGTGAGCAAGTTTACTTATTTCCAGTCAGTCATTTACAAAAACATGAAGTAGCCGCCCTATTTGAGTCTTACCTAAGCGCGGCTGATGAGCTAGTCGCCAAGCCTGCTTGGTATAATACTTTTACTAGTAACTGTACTAATATCATCTTTTATATGGCGCGTATCGTCAGCGGTGAGCGTCTGCCTTGGGATTATCGAATTTGGGTATCCGGCTGGTTGCCAAATTATCTATATGACATCGGTATGTTAGATGGCAACACTAAACAGCAAGGGCAGCCATGGTCGATGGATACTTGGTATGAGCGCACCCATATCAATCCAAAAGTTCGCGGCTTTGATAATCAGTTTAATAAAAGCAGCTCTGATGAACAGCTGATTAATAATAGTCAAAAATTCTCCAAGCAAATTCGTCAAGGGTTACCGATACCGCCATTGGATGATTCGCAGTTAGAGGCGGAAGTACAAGCTAAATCAGCGGCTATCGTTTCTAATTAGACTTAACCAAGCTGACCGTCAAGGCGTGACCCAATTGACCACCCGCTCTTCCATCTCCTCATCTGCCATGCCAATCTCAGAGATGCAGCGCCCTGCTACGCCAATATTGGCCGCGCGCATTTGCTGCTGAGTCGCTACGGCATCTTTTGTCAATAATAAATGCCAACTGGGTAGCGACTGACCTTTATACAGGCGCTTATAGGCGCAGTGCG
>JARIDJ010000023.1 GCA_029267175.1 Psychrobacter sp.
AGAAGCTGAGAGCCCGTCTTAAGCAGCTTAAAGTGAGCTATGACTCTATTAGCATGGACAACTGGGACAGCTTTTTAACCGCCTTTAAACTTGATCATAAGCGAGTTGGTAAACAGCATACCGTAGGTATAGAAGGTAATAATTGTCGCTTAAGACACCGGTTGAGACGAGCGGTTCGAAAGACCTGCTGCTTCTCAAAAAAGTTTGATAACCACTTTAAGGTGTTTGATTTGGTATTCTTCTATGTCAATTACGGCTACGTCTGATGCCAGCATACTTTTTAGAACACCACCGAATAAATTAGTGACGGTATGATTACTATTCCAGCTATGTTCAGGCTGGGTGCGCTCAAAGCGACCTTTTTCGTCCTGCTGTCTAAGTAAGCCATAATGCTCTAAATAATTGACCACTTCCAATAAACTAAATCCATATACGGCTTGCAAGCCTATAAATGGAAGAATTCTTTTTCCAAACAGTTTGTAAAGAAGGGCATAAAGCGCTACAGATAACGCCCATCCTTGTAATAATTCATTGTCTGGATGCCAAAAGCTTTTTTCTCGGCGCGCGAGACGTTCGCTCTCAATACGTATCGATGAGCGCAATCCGCCTATTACGGTACGGGGCAAAAACTGCCAAAAACTCTCATTATACTGACTACTTGCAGGATCTTTTGGGGTAGCAACCCAGCGATGATGGCCAAAGTTATGCTCTATCGCAAAGTGTCCATAAGCTGCTGGAGCTAAGCTTAAACGCGCTAGAGTACGATTTAACTTATCAGATTTATGGCCTAGTTCATGAGCGGTATTGATAGCCACGCCGTTAACCATACCTGCGGTAAAAGCCACTCCTACACGACTATACCAAGGCAAGTCTCGATGAATATACTGATAGGCTAATAGTAGTAGGGAAGCATATTGTAAAGGAATAAAAGCGTGCGCAATCGCCTGATAGTAGGGGTCTTGCTCTAAGTTCTTCATAGCACTATCTGGCGGATTACTATCATCTTTACCAACGATGACATCGGCTATAGGTATTATGCCATGAAGTAAGATAATGCCAGCCCAAGCCATAGCTGTATTCTTCGGCTCAAAGCCTTGTTGGTCTCTTAATCCTAAAGCAAATAGACAACCTAACAATGGCAAGCTTGGGCTAAGTAGCCAAAAGCGCCTTTTAGGATCTTGCCAAGCTGACTGATTGACAGCATTTTGAATAATGGCATTTTGCTGACTATTTAAAGTTTTAGTCATCATACTATCCTTGTATCAAAACTATAGGAATCTCAAACTCTACTGAAAGTTATTAAATAGGGTGGCGCTTATAATGCATTATGAGCTTTGGGAGGGGTCAAAACGTCGCTTAAATACACTAATATCTCACTTTGCGTCCAAAACGCTTTATCAGTGTCCATTTATCACTAAGTTTTCGTTATGTTAATCTTACTTTAGTAATTTAAGCGTAGGCTAAGTCATGGATATTTTGAGTCGTTTGTTCGATGAGATGCACTTACAACAAGTACAATATATTAGCGTGCAGGCAGGGGGTGAATGGCGACTTGAACAGCACAAGCGCGATTATCTGACATTTATCGTCGTGATGAGCGGTGAGATTGTTTTGTATTATGCCAATCAGTATCAATCTATAACCGCTAACAATATGATTATGCTAACCTCGAAACAAGGCTACCGCATTCAGTCCAGTCCCGATATATCTAAAGCAGTTGCTAGTACTGACATGCCAGCTCATAAACAAGGCCAGATCAATTTAGTGATCAATGGTTCTAGCCGTAAAAACGATACTCTTATCGAAACCCACACTGATACTAATATTGAGAAAAAAGAGAGCGAACAAATAAAGAGCCCTCAAATAAAGAGCACTCAAATAAAGAGCACTATGCTAGCTAGATTTATCGTCGTGCGTAGCCAGTTTGATAGGGATATGGCAAGACCACTATTGTCCTCATTACCAGATAGCTTACCGCAGCCCACTCAGCAGCACTCTGCTTATAACGAAGTCGTTAAAATTGGCTTACAGTTTTTTCAATTAGAAGTAGGACTACAACGACCAGGCAAGAGCACTATGCTAGAGCGGCTGGCTAGTATGCTTATGATCGAATGTATAAGAGAGTATGTCGAGCAACTAGAGACAGTCTCGAGCAGCAAGCAGTACGTCACTGCTGTCGCTCATCCTACCAAGCAAAAAGCTGAGCTATGGGCGGACGCCCCTTGGCAGCTAACCCCGAAAACAGCGGTAGAAAGTTTAGCGGATGATAGGTCGTCTAGCGCTACAAAAGAGCATAATAACGGTCATTGGCTCGCCGCTCTCAAAGACCCTTATCTATCAAAGACTTTATACTTGATGCACAGTTATCCACAAGAAGCTTGGACGTTGCAAGAGTTGGCTAAAGAGTCTGGGCTATCGCGCTCAAGCCTAAGCGCGCGCTTTAGGCAACTGATTGGCATTACTCCACAAGCTTATCTTAGTCACTATCGCTTACGACTTGCCGCTAGGTTTTTGCGGCAAGAGCAATACTCTATCGGCAAGATAAGCGAGCTTGTCGGTTACGCCTCTGATCATTCTTTTAGTGGCGCTTTTAAAAGGCGCTATGGTCAGTCGCCTAGTCACTACCGTAAAGCTTTTATTCAAAAGTCAGTCAAATAGAAAACCATAAAAAACCGCTTAGCATTTTATAATACCAAGCGGCTATTTTATCAATAGATTAACAAACGATCTATTCTAAAATCCTATCACTATTAATGACGGAAATGACGCATACCGGTGAACACCATAGCTATGCCATGCTCATTAGCAGCAGCGATGGTCTCGTCATCGCGCATAGAGCCGCCAGGCTGAATGATAGCGGCAATACCTACCTCAGCGGCATTGTCGATACCATCGCGGAATGGGAAGAAGGCATCTGATGCCATCACTGCGCCTTCGGTTGCAAGACCGGCGTGCTCCGCTTTAATCGCGGCAATACGCGCAGAGTTGACCCGGCTCATTTGGCCTGCGCCCACGCCAATAGTACGCTTATTTTTTCCATAAACGATAGCGTTTGATTTGACGTACTTAGCTACTGTCCAAGTAAATAACAGATCAGCAATTTGCGCCTCGGTTGGCTGCACGTCAGTGACGATTTGCAGCTCATTAGCGCCGATTATCGCCAAATCTTGCTCTTGGACTAGTAGGCCGCCATTGACGCGTTTGTAGTCAAACTTAGCCTTGTGCTCTGTCAATGCTGGCAGCTCACCGCATACTAAGACACGAACGTTTTTCTTGGCGCCAGTTACGGCTAACACACCCTCTTCAATACTTGGGGCAATGATGACTTCTACGAATTGATT
The DNA here is from genome assembly GCA_029267175.1 of Psychrobacter sp. GTDB lineage: Bacteria > Pseudomonadota > Gammaproteobacteria > Pseudomonadales > Moraxellaceae > Psychrobacter. Next base: position 3,342 of record JARIDJ010000023.1, read on the forward strand.
ATCAATAATATCTTTTGCAGCAGCTACAGTGAGCTGCGTATTAAAAGCAATAATACCGCCAAAAGAGGACTCAGGATCGGTGCTAAAAGCGGTACGATAAGCGGCTACTTGGTCGGAGTCGATAGCGACACCGCAAGGGTTAGCATGCTTGACGATGACGCAAGCTGGCGCACTAAAGGCCTTTACGCACTCAAGAGCGGCGTCAGTATCAGCGATATTATTATAAGACAAAGCTTTACCTTGTAGTTGCTTTGCGGTGGCAATCGAAGCTTCTGCGCTACTTGAAGCGCTGTTTTCGACATAAAAAGCCGCTTGCTGATGCGGATTTTCACCGTAGCGCAAATCCTCTACCTTATCAAATTGTAGATTTAGCGTACGCGAAAAAGCTTCTGGCTGCTGAGTCTCATTGACGCGGCTACCTAAGAAATTAGCAATCATGCCATCGTATTGAGCAGTATGCTCAAAGGCTTTTACCGCCAAATCGTAACGCAAAGCTGGCGTAAGCGTCGTGCCTTTGCTCAATGCGCTAAGCACGCGATCATAGTCGGCAGGACTTGTGACGATGCCCACGTGAGCATGGTTCTTAGCCGCGGCGCGAACCATGGTAGGGCCACCAATATCGATGTTTTCAATAGCCTCAGTCATAGTAACGTCAGCGCGCGCGATAGTTTCAGCGAACGGATATAGATTGACCACCACCATATCGATACGCTCAATAGCATGCTCGCTCATAATCTCATCATCGATACCGCGGCGACCTAAGATACCGCCGTGGATCTTAGGATGTAGAGTTTTGACGCGGCCATCCATCATCTCAGCAAAACCGGTGTAGTCTGAGACTTCGGTGACTTCGATATTATTATCTTTTAGCAGGCGGTAAGTACCACCGGTAGATAGCAGGCCAAAACCTGATTGGATAAGGCCTTGCGCGAATGCTACGATACCGGCTTTGTCAGATACTGAAAGAAGAGCTAATGGTTTGCTAGTCATAAAATCATTCCATAAAAAAAGCCTGAAAGTGAAAAGTATTCGACAGTAAATTAACACTATGACTGTTTGATACATGACACTTTAGGCAAGGTAGTATAGGCAATGAGCGCTAAAAGGTAGCCCGTTTGTTCATTGCCATGTTTAATTAAGGGTGGTCAGCTTTTGTCTTTTTTACGTGGTTACATCAGTGGCTTTAATTCATTCAAAGCAGTTATTTACATCAAATCGTAACATTTTAGCTTTTTTCGTAAAGTACCACGGTTCAATCCTAGCACTTGCGCGCATTTTGTTTGATTACCGCGCGTCTTTTCAAGGACAACTTTGAGTAAAGGCAGCTCAACTTCTTTTAAGATAAGCTCGTATAAATCGGTTGGTAATTCATCGCCTAATGCCGAAAAATACTCACGGACCATGCGCTCGACATGGTAGCGTAGAGGCTCTGAGCCCTCAGCAGGTTTAGTATAATGAACGCTTTGGGCAAAACGGTTGGCTGGAGATTGCGCATAGGGTGCCATAAGGTAATGTCCTTCATGATGTTCAGTCAATAACTTTAGTAAATCACTTTAATAAATAGCTTTTATAGTCACTTGGCTAATTTGTTTAGCGCTGATGGGAATAGTGAATATAAAAGGTTTACCGTAACCTGCTGCTAACTGCTCTTGACGACCTATCAAATAATCCTCTGGTAGGGCGATGAATTCACCAAGTAGAGAGTCATGGTCATAAATACTAACTTTAAGGCTAGGAAGCAGTTGCGTTTTGGTGCTTTGATTCTCTAAAGTCGCTTTTATATCGGTAAAGGTGTTAGCGCTTTCAATCTTGCTAGCGCTAAAGTCAATATCATTAATGATAAAAGCCTCTAGATCAGCAGAAGGCAAGCTACAAGCCGCTATAGCACAGACGGTCTCTAAGCGAGCGGCGTGATCTGGGTTTTTGAGCAAAGTGTTTAGATTAAAAACAACATACTGCGCAAATAGCGCTAGCACTAAGACTAAACAACCTATTAGCCATAATAGTGTAGCTAATGAACGCCGCTCTTTATCCTCTCCCCATGAGAGCTGTTTTTTATCATCTGCTAGTATCTTGTCTGGTACATAAAGTGGTTTTGAGAAAATACTTGCAGCCTCACTTTTTATCGAAGACGGTGAAGCGTCCCATACAGCGCTAGTTAATGATTCATCCAAGGGCTGATTAAGCTTTTTTTCTGTCGCGCTCGTTGAATAATGAGGTTGACCTTCGTTATTCAAATTTAAAATCAGCTCTTCTAACCAAGAATTATCACTATCGTGTGCAGACTCTGAGTCGGTAGAGCTAACACAGATAGCTTTATCAGCCGAGGCTATCAAATGCTCGTTAATAATAAAATCGTGCTGACAATGACCACAGCGCATTGGAGTATTGGGATGATGCAATAGCGACGTTAACTCTAGCGGCAAATCAAAATATGAATAGCAATTGGGGCACTGGGTTTTGATTTGCGTCGTCATGTTATCCATTCCAAAAGCTGCATAAACTAGCCCTAACTATGGACTGCAGTGGATATCGTAACAGATGTAATTAGATGTTGCTAGTCTGTAAATGTTCCTGATAAACGTTGCCAGTGATGATCCTCTTGCGCCGTAAAAGCATGCTTAGGATCAAGAGTAAAGTAAGGCTGATATGCCTCAGTCACAGCTTCGGTTTGCGACTCAATAAGTCCTGCTAACACGATTCTGCCTTTAGGAGCGATAAGAGTAGCAAAATAAGGCGCTAAGCCAATGAGCGGCTTTGCCAATATGTTAGCGACTATGATATCTACTGGTATCACCTTATTATTGGCACAATAGTCGTTGAACTCTTCAGGTAAAAAAGCCAGCAGGCGATCATCGACATGATTACGCTCAGCGTTTTGATTAGTTGCTAATACCGCTTGTGGATCAATATCTACCGCATAGACTTGGCGCGCCCCTAATAATAAGGCGGCAATACCCAAAATACCAGAACCGCAGCCATAATCGATGACCACTTTATCTTGCAAACTCTCTGTAGTTAGCCAGTCTAAACAAAGGCGAGTGGTGGCGTGGTAGCCGGTGCCAAAAGCGAGGCCCGGATCCATAATAATATTGGTGGCCTCAGGAGCCGGCGGGGTCAACCATTCAGGCACAATCCATAGGTTGTTAGCGCACTCTATAGGCTGGTAATGGGTCATCCATTCGCGCTCCCAGTCCTTATCTTCGATAGCGCTCAGCCAAATACGACTGGCTTGTACTTGCGCGGCAATCTCATGGCTTAATTGCTCAACCGCTTGCCGACTACCATTTTCAGAGCTTGCATCAAAGATACCAGTCAATATTACTTCATCCCATAACGGCGATTCACCTGGCAGCGGCTCAAACAGTGGCTGATCACCGGCATCGTCTAGCATGATGGATAAAGCGCCCGCTTCTAATAATAATGCCTCAGCAAGATCGACGTTGGTTTTTTCGCACTGTAGATGCAGTTGTTGCCATGCCATAAAAATAACCTTAATAAGTAAAAATAAGCTAAATTTTGAATTAGAACGAGTCAGTTATAGATTTATAAGTTCAATAAAAGTCTTGTGGCCTAGCTTCATCGCTAGCGTAGCGCTTGCTGAGCCTCTTTGATAACGCGAGCATTATTTTGAGCCTGCCCAGATCTGAGGATAAGCTGCCATAGAGCGCGGCGACGACTAGCGTCTTGTGAGACAGTGAGGCCGCGACGAGCCATGGCTTCAGCTTTACGAGGCTGGTTTTTCTTTAGCGCCACTTGTGATAAATAAAAATAGACCGCCGAGGATCTAGGAGCTAAGCGCTGAGCCCGCGTAAAGCTACTTTCCGCCGCGCTAAGATTGCCAGCTTTTAGCTGAGAGGTGCCCATTTGCATAAGATTGCGAAACGCTGGCAAGTTGCTATTACTACTAGTAGATTGACGACTTTGCTGCTGCGAATTTTGCCGTGCCCGCTCCAATAGCTCGCTATGTGATGGCAATGTAGGCTGCTGGGGGACGACGTAATCGCCTCTACTAGCTGGCGGAGTAATCACCGGCGGCAGCACGGTCTCAATAGCACTATCACTAGGCATCGGTGGTAATGATGAGCTATAAGTTGCAGGTTGCGAGCTGTTATCGTTATACAAAGCATTGTCATAGTCGTCATAGATAGGATAAGAAGGGGAAGTCTCTTCTTCAGGCGCGATATAAGGCTCAATAGGATAATCATCATCGCTATAAGCTTCATAATAGCCTTGATCACCATCTCCAGACTGAGCGGTGCTAGTCATCGTTTGCTCTGAGCTAATCGGCTCTTGGCTAATCGCCGGGACAGAAGGCACAGTTTGGCAAGCCGTTAATACTAAAGCGGATAGCAAAATAGAAGCTAACAGTTTTAGATTTGAGGTCAGTAAGCGTACTTTAAAGAGTACTACGAATAAAGCGGGTGATTTTTGCGGTGCTAATATCGCCATGTCAAACCTGCTACCTTTACTTTACCTAATGTATTAATAATCTCATAATTAGCAGACTATCTACTCGATATTATAGCTAGTAGATTATACGGACTTAATCGGAGCTACTCAACATATCCTACCTATTCCTACCAATCAAAACCACTCAAGCGCTCGATCATACCAAGTATCTGCATTTCTCTCATCGCCGTTATTCTGTGTTTCTTCATCAGAGTTAACTTGCTGCTCATTATCTCCCGCTTCTGGCTGCGCAGGCTCAATACTAAACCCTTGCTCACGCGCGCGCTCTTGTTGATAAAGCTGCAAAGCACAATCACTAGCTTCTTTGGGCAGATAAGCCGACATTACGGGCAAATAGCGGGCGTTAGCGCATTTTTCATTAGACAGCTTACCTGAGTTATTCTCAAGCCATAACCACTCGATACCTTCAGGCTCAGCCATCGCCACCGGTGTCAGTTTAAGCCTGCGCATATAATCCACCCAAACTGGTAGCGCTCCGGTACCACCGCTTAGACCAATAGGTTTATTATCATCGCGGCCTACCCAAACCACGCTGACATAGTTGCCGCTATAACCGGCAAACCAAGCATCACGGTAGTCGTTGGTGGTTCCCGTTTTGCCGGCTATATTAAGGCTGTTACCCAAAGAGTTGGCCCGGCGCCCAGTGCCCTCTTTTACCACTTGTTGCAAGGCATAGTTAGTCAAAAAGTTCGCTTCTGGCGGCAAGCTACGCTGGGTGTTTAGTCCGGTGCGCTGCAAAATACGACCGCGATCATCGATAACCGTCCGAATACTATGAATAGGAGTACGAAAACCGCCGGTGGCAAAGACTTGATAAACCCCAAGCATATCCATAGGGCTTAGGTTAACAGCGCCTAACAATGTTGAAGGGTAAGGCGGTATTTTCTCCTCAATGCCCATGCGGCGAAGCTGTTTGGCAAAGGTATCTAACCCAAATTCCATACCCAAGCGCACCGCACTTTGGTTATAGGACTTGGCTAGGGCAGTCGATAAAGGCACAAAACCGTGATCACGGCCATCGTAGTTTTTGGGATTCCAGTCGCCATCTTTTAGAGTAATAGTAATAGGAGAGTCATCTACGGAGCTGGCTAGGTTATAGCGGCCACTCTCAAGAGCGGTCATATAAATGATGGGTTTGAGCAATGAGCCTACCGGACGTTTGGCATCTACTGCACGGTTAAAGCCAGTAAATTCGCTACCGCTACCGACTACAGAGACTAGCTCGCCGGTTTCAGGATTGGCACTGACTAAAGCTCCTTGCAAATCTTTGGTTTTGCTACTACTGCGGCGCAGCTCACCTAGCTTATTATCCACAGCCTTATCAGCCGCTAGCTGGGCAATAGGATCAAGGGTACTGATAATGATAAGTCCTTCGTTTTTGAGATCATCTGAATAATAAACGTCATTTAGCTCACGTTTGACAATGTCCAAAAAGTCAGGGAATTGGCTTTTGCCCTCGACAGGTTTATCGACTACGCCCAAAGATTTTTCGCTAGCAGCTTCAAACTCTTCTTGGCTTAGTGTACCCATAGCTTGCATATTGCTAAGAACCACATTACGACGAGTTTTGGCCGCTTCGGGATGACGACGAGGGTTGTAGACGCTTGGGCCTTTAGCCATACCCACTAGCATGGCTTGTTGATCCAAGCGTAGCTCGTTTAGAGGTTTGTTAAAATAAAACTGTGAAGCCAAACCAAAGCCATTGATAGAGCGATTGCCGTTTTGACCCAAGTAAATCTCGTTTAGATAAGTTTGTAGTATCTCATCCTTGCTATAATGCAGCTCTAGCAGTACCGCCATCAGCGCCTCGTTGGCCTTACGCTTCATAGTACGGTCTGAATTTAGATAAAAGTTCTTTATTAGCTGCTGGGTGATGGTAGAGCCGCCTTGCATAGAGCCGCCCGAGAAGTTGTTGGCTACTGCTCGCGCGATGCCTCTTATTGAGATACCTTTATGCTCATAAAAACCGCGATCTTCGGTGGCAATTAGCGCGTCTATCAGTGGCTGTGGCACCTCGTCTAAAGAGACCACTAAACGATCTTCATTGCTATCTGGATAAATACCGCCAATATTGACCGGTTCTAGGCGAATAATACCGGTGTCATTTGGCTCAGTGCTCTGAATGCTTTTGATTTTTTTATTAGCAATAGTCATTTTTATGACTTGTTCTTTATCGACATCATTAGCGCTATAACTAAAGCCGCGAGTATGGATAAAGTAAGTGCTACCAGATTTATGGAAGCTACCGGTGCGATCATAATCTTTTTTATTTTGGTAATTTAGCAGCTCAAGCCAAGTTTTCATCGTCTCATTATCGACGTTAGCCCCTTGGTATAATTCAAGCGGCTGTGAGTAAACCTTGGCTGGAATATCCCAACGTTTGCCTTCAAATTTATGGGTAATAGTACGATCAAGCTTGATCAGATACAGGGCTAATAAAACCATAGCCACGATGACAATGATTAGCAAAATACTGCTAAAAACAATCCCGCCTTGTTTTGAGGGCAGGGAGCTTATCACCCGTTTTGGTGACTGCAGCTTAGTAAGATTAGGTTTTTGCACTGATAACACACCGTTTTGACATAAAAAAACTGCCTCATAATGACGCAATTTAACAAATTTTTCAATCTATCATCTCAGCTTAAGCGTTTATAACTTAGATTCGCTAAACCGCTATAATAAATGAGCTTAATAACACTAGTATGGAGATTAGATAGATTCTGAGCAGGGGTACCTTTTGAAGGTTTGATATAGTCAATCCATAATAAAATTAGTACAACCCATATCATGAAATAGTTTAGTTAAATTATTCTCCATCCACCCTTTGCGTAGAAACTTAGCCTGTGCCCATTTTTTCTCAATAGGGTTTAAATCAGGACTGTACGGGGGTAGAAATAGCAGGCGATGACCATGTCTATTTAGCAATCTTTGAACGCGTTTGTGAAAGCTGGCGTTATCCATGATGATTACGCATTTGGTTTTAAGGCATGGTATTAGCGTGTCTTTGCACCAGTTGTAGAATATGTCGCCATTGATATTCTTTTCGAAGTAATCTAGGGCAAATAACGCTTTTTTATATAAGGCACCAATAACATTGGTACGCTTTTTACCTTGCCAGTTATAGCAATCAATGCAAGGGGTTCCAATAGGCGAATAACCATGAGAACGAATGGTCTCGACCTCAAAGCCACTCTCGTCCATGTATATAATTGCATAGCCCTGAGCGATATAGTCGTTAAGTTTGCTTAGATAGTTAACTCTCTTTAGAGGGCAAGCTTTTGGATGCACTAAGGTCTTTTTTTTGACTGATACCAAGGCGTTTTAAAGCGGCCTCGATACCTGACTTGCTACAGTTGAAACGCTGTGCTCTCTCGTACATGTAATCGTCTGGATGTTGTTCAACATCTTTTAATAGCGCTTCATTAGGTATTTTACTGGGTGGTTTATTGCGAGTTAGTTTGATAGTAGGATCTTTGAGCCAATTCTGTAGTGTGGCCTTACTAATGTCATAAAATGCACAAGCTTGTCTGATACTCATATCTTGTTGTTTGACACTTTTAATCACTTGAGCACGGAAGTCTGCTGAATAAGTCATAATATTTTTACTTTTCGCTTATTTTAAAACTACTGTACCACTTTTATAAAAGCTCTACTATA
>JARIDJ010000030.1 GCA_029267175.1 Psychrobacter sp.
CATCAAAGCTAGCTGCTCGCGAGTTTGCTCGGTCAAATTATCGCTATAAATCAGCGGCGTACCCGGTTGACTCAGTAAACGGGTTAGCCATTCTTGGCGCTCTGTTTCATTGAGCTGTTTATAATCCGGCAAGTTTGAAGCATTGGCAAAGATATCAGCAATGACCTCAAAGTGATAGCCTGAGTCCTGACGGATATCAAGCGCTGCTAAGTGAAAGCCGCAAGTTTTGACCAGACGGATCATATCAAGCAGGGCACCATCGGCATGAGCTTTGTCGTGAGTTTTGACACTTTCACGGATAAGGCGTAAGTCTGCCAAAAAATCTTGCGGCGTAGAGTAAGCTAGTTTTTCCGCTTCAGCATTCATGCCTTGGCTTTGAATATGAACATTAGTGGCTTTGATTTTGGCAATAATTATCGATAGTAAGCGCCGATAAGGCTCATTATTATAGTCATCAATATTATAAGAGAAGACTTGTCTGTCAAGTTCGCTATAATCGGCGATACGAGCATAGACATCCGCTGCAATATCGACAATCGTGTCACTGTGAATCAGCTCGCGGCGTAGTTTTTTGAGCAGTACCTGATAATGACGCAGCACGGTATTAGCATGCATCAATACCGCCATCTCTGTAGTCTTATGAGTGACAAAAGGATTGCCATCTCTATCGCCACCGATCCAAGAGCCAAAGCTGACAAAGGCAGGTAGCGGATAATCCGTCAATTCAGGATAGATATCGATAATAGCATTTTTGATATTGCGATAGACTTTGGGAATGGCGGTAAATAAGCTGACATCGAAATAATGCAAGCCATTATTGATCTCATCATAAACTAAAGGCTTGCGGGTACGCACCTCATCGGATGACCACAATAAATCGATGGTTTCAGCGGTTTTTTGTTTAGCCTCCTCAAATGCTTGGCTACCTTCAGGCAAATCGTTTAGTGCATCGCTATGCTGATAGAGGGTTTGTAAGATATTCATGGTAGTACGGCGGCGCGCTTCGGTCGGATGCGCGGTAAACACAGGCATGAATTTTAACTGATCCATCAGCTCTTTTATCTGATTAGCCTCAATATGACGCTCTCGGCATTCTAATAAAGTACGGCGAAAGGAGCCCTCCCAGCTTTGGTTGGACTGGGCACGCATGGCGCGTCGCTGCTCTCGTAGATAGTTCTCTTCGGTTAAGTTGGCCAAAAAAAAGTAAATAGAGAAAGCGCGAATGACATCTTTTAAGCTTTGATTATCTAAGGAGGAGATGAGGTCAATGAGCTGCTGCTTGTCTTTGGTATTATGCTCACGGCGTTCTTGGATAAAGCCACTACGTAGCATCTCGATAGTGTTTACCGTCTCTTCTCCAGATTGGCGAGCGATAGCCTCACCCAAAAACGATCCCAATAATCTGACTCGCGCCCGTAGCACATCATTATTCAACAACATAACTTATATCCTTACCTCTTATTAAAGGGCTTAACGTATCAAGCTCAGTCCACAAAACAATTCATTTATTGCACTAAAATTTATCGATAGCTGGTGGCCAAAAAGTCTAAGAAACGATTCCAAGAGCGCTCATCAGCGCGAGCATTGTATCTATCAGGATTATTAAAGTCGGTAAATGCATGTACAGCACCACTATAAGTAATCATTTCGTGAGGCACTTTAGCCGCTTCTAACGTTTTGCCTAGAGCGGTAAAATCCTCTAAGGGTACAGCTTCATCAGCACTACCATGAAACACTAAAATCTCACCGTTAACATTGTCATAATTTTGGCTAGCTGGAGTCTCTAAACCACCATGAAAAGGCACAAAGGCTTTTTGGGGAAAACCAGAGCGCGCCAATTCAAGCGCTACGCTACCGCCAAAGCAATAACCCATGGTAACGCCTTTACGCGCATCGTTGCCTTGCGCTTGTCCAGTATTTAAGGCGGCGCTTAAGATACGGCGCATCTTACTCCGATTATCGTAGAGCTCAGCGGTCAGTCGTTTTTTATCTTCAAGCTTAGTCGGACGAATACCTTGACCAAACATATCAGCGGCCAAAACGTTATAGCCTTCAGTCGCGAGCATATCCGCCCGCTTACGCTCGTAATCTGTCAAGCCATCCCAGTCGTGAATAAGCAAGATAAAAGGTGCATTAGCTTTGTCAGCCTTGGCATAGTAGCTCTCATAAGTTTGGTTATCTACCGTATAAGTGATGGTTTTGCTAGTAATTGCTGAGGCTGATTGGCTAATCACTAATACCATCATTGCAAGCGAACTACTGAGCATAAGTTTATAGCAGGGCTTCTTTGACACAGAAAGAGAAGTTTTCATGGTTAGCCTCATTATTTAATGATTAGAGTGGCGTTATGTTTTGCTATGAGAAGATCTGAGCTTTGTGGCTAATGCTAGTTAGGGTTAGTAGATAAACCTTACTATTAGTAAGTGAATAATAGTATTCATAAAATCATACCCTAAAGAATTATCAAATGACAAGGAATCATTTTTAAAATACGCCGATGAATAATGGTTTGATAGATGCAAACTTTAACCAAAAATTTACAAGGCTTCATAGATGTAAAGCACTCTTTTTGTTTAGACTATTTAATTATCAATTGATAAGTGGTGCTCGTCTTAGTGGTTTAGGACGTTGAGCCACTTTTTTGACTCCTAATAATGCTAGCCTTGGTTAATGATTAGCATTATTGAATACTATACTAACTAGCTAGGATGCTTTATGAAAACGAATATAGATCATACTGACCCCGCCAAAGATATGAACCCGACACGGGGTAATGGTGGTGAGACCCATCAGCGCGCTGGCGATGACACCAAAGCTTTGACTACCCAACAAGGGGTGGTCATTGCTGATAATCAGAATTCTTTAAAAGCAGGTAGTCGCGGTCCAACGCTGTTAGAGGACTTTGTACTACGCGAAAAAATCAATCATTTTGACCATGAGCGTATTCCTGAGCGTATTGTCCATGCGCGTGGTAGTGCTGCTCACGGGTATTTTGAGTTAACCGAATCATTAGCAGAATACACTACTGCCAAGATTTTGACTGAGACTGGTAAGCAGACACCGGTGTTTACGCGTTTTTCCACCGTCGCCGGTAACAAAGGCTCTAAAGACACTCCACGCGATGTACGCGGGTTTTCGGTGAAGATGTATACCGAAGAGGGCAACTGGGATCTTGTTGGTAATAATATGCCAATCTTCTTTATTCAAGATGCTATTAAGTTCCCAGATCTTATTCATGCGGTAAAGCCTGAACCTGATCGTGGTTTCCCGCAAGCGGCTTCTGCTCATGATACTTTTTGGGATTTTGTCTCTTTAAGCCCAGAAACTATGCATAACGTTATTTGGCTGATGAGCGATCGCGCATTACCGCGTAGCTTTAGTATGATGGAAGGCTTTGGCATTCATAGTTATCGCTTATTAAATAAAGAAGGCAAGAGCACTTTTTTCCGTTATCACTGGAAACCAGTAGCCGGGGTACAATCGCTCATTTGGGATGAAGCGGTCAAGATATCTGGCGCTGATCCTGACTACAACCGCCGTGATATGTTTGAGGCGATTAATAATAAGATGTATTTTGAATGGGAGTTTGGCGTTCAGCTGTTTACCGAAGAAGAAGCCAAGGAGTTTCCGTTTGATCATCTAGATGCCACCAAACTGATTCCAGAGGAGTTAGTGCCGGTAAAAATCATCGGTAAAATGGTGCTAAATCGTAACCCAGATAACTTCTTTGCTGAGACTGAACAAGTAGCTTTTTGTCCCTCGCATCTGCCACCAGGGATAGATTTTAGTAATGATCCGCTACTGCAAGGTCGTCTCTTTAGTTATTTAGATACTCAGTTATCGCGTTTGGGCTCGCCAAATTTTGCACAAATTCCTATCAATGCGCCTAAATGCCCATTTGCCAATAATCAGCAAGATGGTCATATGCAAATGCAAGTTCCCAAAACTCGTACTCTTTATGAGCCACAAAGCCTTGATCCCACTCGTCCGCGTGAAAGCGTCAAAAAAGGTTTTGAGTCGTATGCAGAGACATTAGATGATGGGGTTAAAGGTCGTATCCGTGCTGAGAGCTTTGCCGACCATTACAGCCAGCCGCGTATGTTTTATCGCAGCCAGACAGCAGCTGAGCAAGCTCATATTGCTAGTGCTTATGCCTTTGAGCTTGGCAAAGTAGACACACCCCATGTCCGTACTCGTATGCTAAGCCACTTGATAAATATCGATGAAGATCTGGCAAACCGTGTGGCCAAAGCTTTAGGTATGGAGCTTCCAGAAGCGGCTGAACCGGCGGCTCCTGTTCAAAATATGGGTACCTCTAAGCCTCTACAGACTATTGGACGCACTCCTAAGAGCTTAAAAGGACGCCTAATTGGTATTTTAGTGGCCAAAGGCTCAAAACATGAGGAGATTAAGAAATTTGAAGACGCCGTTGAGGCTGAAGGCGCTATGGTAAAAATCGTTGCGCCTAGCAAAGAGGTAGAGTTAGATGACGGCACACGCGTACAAGCGGATGAGCGCGTAGCTGGCGCGCCTTCTGTGATGTTCGATGCTATCGTTAGTATCATTATGCCCGATCAAGCTGAGAAGTTAGCTAAAGACAGCTCAACGCTTGACTGGTTCACGGACGCTTATGCTCACTGTAAAGCGATCGCGTACTGCGGTGCGACAGATGAATTTATCTTAAGTAAACTGCCGGTAGAAAAAGATGCGTTTGTTACGCCACTGTCAGAGCTTGATAGCTTTGTCGAAAACGCAAAATCGCGTCTGTGGGAGCGTGAGCCTAAGGTACGTGATTTGGCGTAAATCTGCTTTGATGTCAGTGAGCCTTTTTTAAAATGCGCCTTTGATTAAACTATTAATAATAAAACCCAGCCTAAGCGCTGGGTTTTATCGGTTTTAGCTTCTATAAAGTCTTAATCTCAAAGCTTTATATAAAACTATAGTCACAAGCGTTCACTGAATGTGAGTTAATTTGAAGTCATCAACGTTATAATAAAAAGTATAGATTAATGATGTTAGATGAAGAGTAATAGATAAAGAAAGTCGTTCAAGGATGAATAATGAGTTTGCTTGAGATTGTAAGGTTGGATGGTTATATTCAAAGTAGTTATTTGGCGGTTTATGCTGATAAGCTAATGCTACTAGATGGCTGTTGCCGTGCTGATGTCACTATGGTGCTTGATTATATTCAAAAGACTTTACAGCGGCCTATTACTGATCTTAAAGTGGTAGTAGTCACTCATATGCATCCTGATCATGCAGGCGGCGCTAATGCGTTACGAGACGCAACAGGCTGTCTGATTGTGTCGGCGGATAAACCCAAGCAGTGGTATGCCGGTATTCAGGGACGAGCTATGCACTTGACTGATATTGCTCTAGCTCATTATGTTGCTTATCGTAAGCAGTGTGCGCGTAAAAGGTTATGGTATGCTCCTCATCTTCAGCCCGATATTACTGCCAATGATGGTGATAAAGTTATGGGGTTTGAGGACTGGCAAATATTAGAGACGCCAGGTCATACCGATAGGGACTTGTCGCTTTTTCATCTGCCTACTCGCCAAGTTTATACCGCTGATTTGATCATTAAGCTAAAGCATAAGTTTGTCGCGCCGTTTCCAGTTTATGACCCCAAAGCTTATATTATCTCCTTACAAAGAATCAAAGAGTTGAAGCCTTCTAATGTAATGATGGCCCATGGCTGCGAGCTGGTCATCGATGATCAAACTTTTGATAGGCTTATCCGTCAGGCTCCCAAAAAACCTCGTACGATAAAAGATACTATCAAACACAAGCTAATGGGTAGAAAAGGAACGGTGAAAGATTACTAGAACAGTAGTGGTTGACGGCGGTTGATCAAAACCTTTATCCTTAAACCATAAAAAAAGCCCAGTCATCAATAATGACTGGGCTTTTGCAATATGGTGGACCGACCGCGACTCGAACGCGGGACCAATTGATTAAAAGTCAACTGCTCTACCAACTGAGCTATCGGTCCTGAAGAGCGTATAAAAAAGCACTGCTTTTTTAGCTCTGCAAGAATAATTTCCTTAAAGAGAAATTATGTCAAACTAAACTTATCAAGCTAAAGCCGAGTAGGGCAAAATACTTAATAAGCATACTACGTAAATGGTGGACCGACCG
>JARIDJ010000035.1 GCA_029267175.1 Psychrobacter sp.
GTGCCAAGTGCGCCTAAACCGATTAGTAGCGCTACTGCGATAACTGTGTAACCACCTAATACTGGATCCATTGATGTATCCTCTTATGCCTATTGAATGTCTAATTAATGTTCAGTTGATGATGCTAGTGACATGTAAACTATCGTCAACATCATAAATACGAACGCTTGAAGGGTAATAATTAAGATGTGGAAAATTGCCCACGGTACAGATAACGCCCATTGAATCCAAAATGGCATCAGGGCAATCAGTATGAAAATCAATTCACCAGCATACATGTTACCAAATAGTCGCAAACCTAAAGAGATGGGCTTGGCTATTAAAGTCACGAACTCTAAAATAAAGTTAACTGGAATCAAGATAATTTGTACGATAGGGTTGCTAGCGCTAAACGGATGTAGCGTAAGCTCTCCAACAAAACCGCCTATGCCTTTTTCTTTGATACTATAAAAGATAATCAAAATAAAGACTGAGAACGACATGCCAAGAGTGATATTAGGATCGGTCGTTGGCACGATTTTGAAGAAGACATGATGCGGATCATGACCCATCAAGGCACCGATTTGTCCAGCAAGCGCTGGAATAAAGTCAACCGGCAATAAATCCATCAAGTTCATCAGGAATATCCAGACAAAGATGGTTAATGCTAGCGGTGCAATCAGCTTTGAGGTGCCACTGTAAGAATCGCGGACGTTGTTGTCAACGAACTCAACGATCATCTCAACAGCAGCCTGAGTCTTGCTTGGCACTCCTGAGGTTACCTTTTTGGCAACCATCCAAAAGATAGCACAGAACACAATGCCTAAACCTATCGACCAGAGCATAGAGTCAAGGTGGATAGCATTAAAGCCCATAGCACTCGCTTCTTCAGCGGTGTAGGCAACTTTCCAACCTTCGCCCGGCAAATAGCCGTACGTCCAGTTCGTTAAGTGGTGAGAGATATATTCTGTTGTTGTTTGTTCGCCTGCCATAGTGTCAGCTTCTCATTAATCAACGATTTACTCAGCTACCAAAACATGGTTGTCGTCTACTGAGGTTTATTAGGATATTGTCGCCGCTATCTTCAGTAATATCGTAGCGACGCAATAAACGCTTATTTAGCGCTCCTATCCTCAACAACAGCCATCCCAATCTAACTTGTATCTGTCATGCAAATGCTTGTTTTTATTAGCATTGCATAAATTTTAGCTATGAAAAAAGGGCCTAAAAGTAATGACTACTAGCCCTTTTTATACACATATAACCTTGCTACCTATGAGCCGTTATATATCGGTCCGCCTATCCCTTTGGCAAGACTTTTGCTCAGCGATTACGCTTGAGCAAAACAATTAGCTGTGTATATTAATGCAACGTTGTATTCGTGTAAAGTCAATTATTCGTTTTTTATCGACTGTATAACTGAGGTAGGAGTTGACATCCACGCCAGTATGGCTTTAAGTCGATAATTAATTTGTAAGATATTATTATAATTGGTTGCCTTTCATCCAAATTAGGCGTAAAGCGCTCATAATAAATTTTGGAACCCTAAATACTGCGGCTAACTGATTGGGATAAAGCCAATAACTTCGCCAGTTAGCAATACTACTTTATACGTCCGAGCATCAACACATGACTTATTTTCATTACGATAAAGCCTGCAAACAAAGCTAATGGCGACAAAGGTTTTATGGTGATAAAAATCAGCGCAAAACCAAAGACAGTTAATGCCCATTTAAGCGCTTGACCGCGAAAAAACTGACTAACAATGCGGTTACGAGCGCGATAACCACTATGGCTAAACATAAACATCGCAAAGACCATCTGCGTCACAAAACTTAATAATCCACCAATAGCCGCACTTTTGGCTACTGTTAGCTCGCCGTTGAACCCTATGCTGTCAATAAGCCAAGCGCCAATAATCACTATTAGTAGCGCCCAAGTTTGTCTCTTGAGATAGACCCTGATTTGATCTTTTTGACTGCGTTTGGCAGGTTGAGTCACGCTCTATCCTAATTAGGAGATAAATGTAATCTGGCACTTATTGAACTAAATCAAGCGCGAGTATTATAAGGAGTCATCTAGAGTTTCGCAAGGAAAATACCGTTACTATCAACGATTTACCTTATCTAGTAGACTCGCAGCTTTGCTTTGGCTACTTTGAGCCGCAGTTTAGCTGGTGCAATTGATGATTTGCTGCGCCATCGTGCTCCAACCGCTAACAAAGTTTTTGCTAGTACTCATATCCTCAGCTTGTACCGTGATAGTGACGGGCTTGAGCTTACTAACTAAGCCGCTAGCGGGTTTACTTTGAGTGATAAGGCACATCGTTTTGAGCGGACGCTGCTCATCAAGCCAACGCAATTGACTGGCTTTTGGCGCTAGATGATGATCGCTAGTTAAGCTGCCAACCAGCTGTAGGTTTAGACTACTCTCCAGATAATGGTAAGCATCATGATAAGCCCAATAAGGTCTGCTCTGCTGCCTATTTTGCCGCTGAGTCGCGACTGCTCTATCCATTTGCTCAGCGAACTTTTTGGCATTATTGTGATAAATCGCTTTGTACTTCGGATTGGCATGGCTATGAATAACCGCTAGCGCTCGGGTAATAGCTTTGGCGTTTTCCGGATCGAGCCAAATATGCGGATCCAAAGTGTTGGCAATAGGCTTGCCTTTGACATCGCGTAGTGGATAGCGCGTAAAAGCATTAAAATCAAATAAAGAGATAGCATTAGGCGCTTTATCTAGGCTCGAAGCTAAGTTGTTTTCTAATGATTTGCCAAACCAAACCACAAAGGTGCTATCACCAATCGTCTTAATATCGCCAGGACTAACGCTACCGTGATGCCCAACCTCCCCTGGATTTAATAATTGCTTGGCAGCTGGCGCGCCTTCGGTCACCGCCGCGCTTAATAAAAATAGCGGATAATTACTGACGCTTACGGTATTGGCCGCTTGGGCGCTTATTGGACTGGCTATGATCAAGCTTGCACTGATGGCCAGCAGCCAAGATTTTGGCTGAGCATAATGTTTTAGGGTTGCTAGTGTTTTGTTTATTATTCTCATAACGACTCTTTTGCCAATCGGTATCAATAGATGGTTAAAATATAGAGGGCTAAATAACTAAGCTAATTAACTAAATAGTTAAATAGTCTAGTGTCTGACTTTCATTATGTTATACTATAACAATAAAAAGTGCACCCTTATTTTTAGGAGTGGGTTATGACTAATGCGCTATCATCTTGCGATCATCTTCATGACGTTCAGCATTTAAGCAAGAGCGATATCAGTGCGCGCTTGACAGCAGCTATCGAACAATGCCGTCATCGTGGGGTGCGTTTTACACCGCTACGTCAGCAGATATACAAGCTAGTCTTGCAAGCTAAGCGGCCGGTTGGCGCTTATGATTTAATTACCCAGCTTCAGCAAACTCGCCTTTTGGCTAAAGACCAAAAACAAAGTAAAAATGTCGCACCGCCAACGGTTTATCGCAGCTTGGAGTTTTTATTAGAGCAAGGTCTGATTCATCAGTTGACCTCCATCAACGCTTATGTACCCTGCTGTCATCCTCGCGCTCAGCATGCGGCGGCGTTTTTGATTTGTGAATACTGTCAGCGGGTGCAAGAATGTAGCAGCCTGCCAGTACAAGAGATGATGGGATTTGCAGAGCAAGATGCTGGATTTTTGGTCAATCATAGCGTCATAGAGCTAAGCGGACGTTGCCAAGCTTGTCAGTAGCTTTTTTCACTGCAATATCTTAGCTTTGATGAATTTATTAGTCTTAAACTCAATACCACTTTTTAACTTACAGGTCAGCTATGAGCGCAAATACCTTATCGATTGACAGCTATAATAGCACTAAGCTATTGAGCCTTGACAATGTCAGCTACGACATCGATAAGCAGCGCTTGCTATCGCATATCAGCATAGATATTGCCGTTAATGAAACGGTAAGTCTTATTGGTCCTAATGGCGCTGGCAAGTCGACTTTAGTCAAGCTCATCTTGGCGTTGATCCCTCCTAGTGAAGGCAGCATAAAGGCGCATCAAACGCTACAGCTTGGCTACGTGCCGCAGCGTTTCTCAATACCGCCCATTTTGCCACTGCGCGTCAAAGACTTATTAGCGCAGGCCGATAAACGTCGCTTACTACCACAGCAGCGCCAGTTTATATTTGATAATTTATCCCTAAATCATCTGCTCTCACGGCAAATGGGACATTTATCAGGGGGTGAGACTCAGCGCGTGTTACTCGCGCGCGCGCTGCTCGATAAGCCCAATTTATTGATATTAGATGAGCCGATGCAAGGCCTAGATCCTGATACTGAGGTTTGGCTGTATCAGTTCATTGATGAGCTGCCAGAGTTTTTGCGCTGTGCCATGCTAGTGGTGTCTCATGATTTGCACTGGGTGATGAAAGGTAGCCGGCGCGTGATTTGTCTCAATAAGCATATTTGCTGTGAAGGACAACCCAGCGAGCTTGCCGTCAGTCATGAATTCAAAAAGCTCTTTGGCCATCATTATGAGCAGCCTTATGTGCATCAGCCTCACGCTTGCGAGCACAGTGCTCATAGTAGTGCAGCAAGCGAGCTGACTTTTTAAACAAACTCGTCGATTTGCAAATTGCTCTCTTCTCTTTTAAACCACTTTTAGCAAATATTTAACGGATATCGGTTATGACTGCATGGTTAGCCATCATTGCCCCTGCTTGGATTGCCGGCAGTATTTTAGCACTGCTCTCAGCGCCGCTTGGTTGCCTAGTGCTATGGCGACGCATGGCGTTTTTTGCAGATGCGCTAGCTCATGGTACGCTGTTGGGCGTGGCGCTTGCGGTACTGTGGCAGCTGCCGATGGGTATTGGTATTGCTATGGTCAGCATATTAGTGGTATTGGGGCTGATAGTCATTGATGATGAGCGCTTGCCCATGGATGCGGTATTAGCGGTAGTGGCGGTTACTTTATTGTGTTTAGGCCTGCTAACCTTGACCCAGCTAACTGATCAGCAAGCTAACGTACTCGGGTTTTTATTTGGTAACTTGCTGGAGCTAGATTGGGCAGATCTGCCTATGCTTGCGGCTAGTGTAATCATCGGCTTGGCGCTACTGATCTATATTTGGCCGGCGCAAATTAAGCTGGCAACGCATGAAGCCTTAGCGCGTATTCAAGGCATCAGTCCGACTCGTCAACGCTTATTTTTTATGGGGGTATTAGCCGGATTTTGTGCGATTGCCTTGCAAGCGGTTGGTAGTTTATTGATTAGCGGCTTGTTAGTGTTACCAGCATTGAGCGCGAGGCTATGGTCAAGCTCTCCTAAACAGATGGTGATATTTGCGCTTGTGATGGCTCAGTTTGGCGTGACTTTAGGCGTTTGGGGCAGTGTTTGGTTAGATATTCAAACGGGCTTATCTATCGTCTTAGTATTAGCCATTTTATTTTTTATAGCGCTACTGCTGTCAAAGTTGAATTCTAAATTTGCAACCAACCTGCATCGAACCAAATCCTGATAAGTACTCATTAGTCAAAACAATAAGCACCTGCTAACCAAAACCTTATGCTAATCAACTTTATTTCACTAAACAGTTGGTCATTTAGTAAAATTATGCTATAAACAGCCTAAAATATTACCCATATACTGGTGTGGAACGGACGCTACTGCTATATATTTATCCCACTTATCGTTATAATTTTGCTATATAAAACAGCGTTAAAGGTGTTATAAGATAATTATCAATGGTCAAAATCATTGCAGTGTTAGGCTTTTATTATTGTCGCTATAAGGGGAGTAAATAGTGCGTGTAGCGGTAAGGATGTTCACTTTTAATGAGCTAAGAGTCTGTAGTCATGTTGAGTTATCCTGCTTGTAAGATCAATGCTATCGATGAGCAACTAAACGTTTTGCAAATTACCGATATGCATCTGACAACACCCCCTACTCTAGAAGCTACCACAGCGCTTAGAGAGAGTCAGTCACAGTGTCAACAGCATTTTGATAGCAGTCTTAAGCAAGCGTTAGCAGAAGATATTCGCTGTGATCTGATATTGGTGACCGGAGACTTAGTCAGTAAAGTAGATCCGCTAACTTATGATTATATCTTTGATGCGCTAAAAAGAACGCAAATACCTTTTGCTTGTATCGCAGGCAATCATGATGTCACTGATGAGCTGGGCTACGATTTACCTTTTGATCAACGTCAGCTAATAGCACGCTCTATGGATTCAAGACTACTCAACCAGCATGTGATTGAGAGCGAGTACTGGCAGCTATTATTGTTAGATTCCTCAGTATCTGGCAAAATCTCAGGGGTACTAGCAAACGCTGATTTGGACTGGCTATGTCAGCAGCTTGATAACTGTGATAAGCCGGCTTTGTTGGCGCTACATCATCACGTGCTGCCTATGAACTCTGAATGGATAGATGCTCATATGGTGGAGAATGCTGAGGAGTTTTGGCAACGTATAGACCGATATGAGCAATTGCGAGTCATTATCAGTGGTCATACTCATCAAGAACAAATTCGTCATAAAAACGGTGTCACTGTCTATTCAACTCCCTCAACTTGCTATCAGTTTTTGCCTAATAAAGATGAATTTAGCTATGATGAGCAGGCTAGCGCTGGATATCGCTGGTTGCAATTAGCAAACAATGGTAATCTTGCAAGCTGGGTTAAAAGACTAGATACTTGATAGCCAGTTTTATTGGCATAATTTGGTTAACCCTAAAGGGTAAGTAGTACAATAATGATAAAGGATAGAATCATTACTCATTTACCCTTTGTAATTGATAAAGAATGGCCTCATATTAGCGCTTTACTTTATCCACTATGTTGTTTGCGTACCACGTGGTAAAACGTTCTAAAAAGGACAAGTCATAGGGTTAAAATAAATTTTAAGCTCTTGTCTTTTGCAATCTCGTTTTGTGGAATTAATTTGGAAAAATAGGATACCCTTATGAGCACTTCAACTACGTCTCCAGATGATGTAAAGTTCACCCCTTATGTGCCTGCCGAAGACGAAGAGTATATGTCTGATGCGCAGCTTGAACACTTCAAAGAGATCTTATTGGACTGGAAGAGCCAGCTGATCGGTGAGGCGGATCGCACTAAGACTTATATCCAAGACGAGTCAAGCGCTATGCCAGATATCAATGATAGAGCGACTCAAGAAGAAGAGTTTGCTTTAGCGCTACGTACTCGTGACCGCGAGCGCAAGCTGATTCGTAAAATTGATAAATCAATAACAGAAATCGAGAACGATGATTATGGGTTTTGTGAAACTTGCGGTGTTGAGATTGGTCTGCGCCGCTTAGAGGCGCGTCCAACCGCTACGCAATGTATCGATTGCAAAACCTTATCTGAGATGAAAGAGCGTCAAAACCAAGGTCAATAGCTCTCTGCTCTAACCTCTGTATCGATTAGCAAGCGAGCGCTCTTTAATAAGATGGCTCGCTTTTTTATGTTTAGTAACAAGAGAGTCGGCTATTGCTAAACGCTACTGAAAGTAAATATCTTTTTGAAAAAAGCTTGTTTATTCTAACGCCATCTTCTTATTTTGGTAGTTGATTATTTTGAATTTAAACAAACACTCAAGCTCAGCGTATACCGCCAAACATCGACTGCAACGGCCAATAGGACGTTTTGCACCTTCTCCTACTGGTGAGCTGCATCTGGGCTCTTTGACCACCGCTTTAGCTAGCTACTGCCATATCAAGTCTTTGGGTGGAGACTGGCTGCTGCGGATAGAAGATACTGATACCGAGCGCTGTGATCGGCAGTTCACTGAGCAAATCTTGATAGATTTAGAGACCCTGCATTTGCAGTGGGATGGGGATGTCATTTATCAGTCTGAGCGTACCGATATCTACCAAGATTATCTCTCGTCAGCGCTAGCGCCTTTGACTTATGGCTGTGAATGCTCACGTAAAACTCTAGCGAGCTATTGGGATAAGCGCCAAAATAACTTTGACTCTATTGCCCGCTCCAAGCAAGCCCTTCTAACTCGGCAGCCCAATCGACAAATCTATCCGCGCTGCTGTCTTAATACCGATTTAGCAAAAGATAAGCATAAATTACGGGTGCAATTGCCCGATTATGCTATTGGCTTTAACGATGGGATTCAAGGAATGCAGTGGGCTAATCCGCAGCAAACTTTGGGCGATATGGTAGTACGCCGACAAGACGGTATGATCAATTATATTCTTGCTGCCAGTATCGATGATGGCTTACAAAATGTCAGCCATGTTATGCGCGGACTAGATATCTTACCGATGACGACCGCGCAGATTAGCCTGCTAGAAGTCGCCAAGCTACCTGCTGTCAGCCATTGGTATCATCTGCCATTGATATGTAATAAACAGGGACAAAAGCTCTCCAAGCAGAACCTAGCTCAGCCTATCGATACTCGCAACCCAAGCCAATTATTGAGTAGCGCTCTTGCGCTATTACAGCAACCAGCGCTCGATATCGATACGCCTGAGCGTATGCTTAGGCAAGCCATTAGTCAGTGGGACAATACACCGCTACAAAATAAGCAGCAATTAGCTGTGCTTTAATTTTTAATAGTGACGGCATTGGCTCTTTTCGATCTCAGGACTCTCTTTATAGATTTTCAATAAGAGCGCTACCATTATTAGGCTAATCAGCATTGAGGAGCCGCCATAACTAAAAAACGGCATAGTTAAGCCTTTGGTTGGCATCGCGCCCATATTCATCGCGGCATTAATAATAGTCTGCGCAATAAAGATAATACCAATACCAAAAGCGGTATAGCTCATGCGCATCTGCCGGCGCTTGAGCGCATTGTAGCTAATACGCATGGCACTACCGATAATCAAAGCCTCTAATAACAGCACCATGGTGACGCCGACGAAACCCAGCTCTTCACCAGTAATCGCTAACAAAAAATCAGTGTGCGCTTCTGGTAAATGCGACAGCTTTTGTACACTCTCGCCATAGCCAACCCCGGTAAACTCACCGCGACCAAAAGCAATCAGGCTTCTAGCTAGCTGATAATCGGTATCTTGGATATCATCGAAGGGATCCAAAAACGACAAAGCGCGGGTCAATCGATACTGCACTAAAGTGACGGCTAATACGCCAAGTACGCCAACGACCGCCCCTAGCGCGATAAACTGCTTATAAGGCGCGCCTGCTATATAAAATATCGCAAACACAGTGCCAACGATGACTACCAATGAGCCAAAATCTGGCTGCAACAGTAGTAAAAAGGTCAACAGACCAATCACTAAGGAGATACGCAAAAAGCCATCCCAGCCGTTACGCACCTCAAAAGAGCGGCGCACCACAAAATCAGCGACAAAGACAATAACCACTAACTTAGCAAGCTCAGCGACCTGAAAGTTTAAGACTCCCAAGTTAAGCCAACGCTTCGAGCCATTGATAGGAGTACCAAACAAAGTCGCTATTAGTAATACCGCGGTCACTAACAATAAAAAAAACTGTGTACCTGTCTGATAAAGGGTCTTGAGCGGGACAAACTTATAGGGAACAAAAGCTGCCGCTAAACCGATCGCCATATAAAGCAGCTGGTTATTAAAAAAGTACAGCTCTGTCATACCGCGGCTAAGCGCAAAAGGAATAGAGGCAGAAGCCACCATCAATAAGCTCAGTACCATCATGCAGCCAACACTAGCTAACAAGATTGCACGCGAGGATGGTAAAGATAACACCCCATCGCTAGTAGCTTTGGCAGTAGCGTTTGAGTTTGAGCGAGAAAAAAAGGAGAGCGCCATAATATTCAAATATACTAACGAGCAAAAAGTACGGCGTTCAGTGAACACCACCATTGAGATATAGAGAAAAATAAAGAATGACTAGTAATCAAAGCTTAGTCAGCATTATAGAGCATAGCTTAAAATAAAAAACCAACAATATCCATGGCTTATAAAATCATTAATGAAACCATTAATCATAAGCATTTAAATATAAGCATTTAAATAAGACCCTTAACTATCAGCGGTATCTAGCTTGGCTAATTGCTGCTGCACTAACTGAGTAAAATACTCACCGCGCTCAGCATAACCGCTGAATTGATCGAAGCTTGCACAAGCTGGAGAGAGTAACACCGCTTGCACTTGTGATAAGCTGCTATCCGTCACTTGCTTGATAACTTTAAAAGCAGTCTCTAAAGTCTGACACTGATGCAATCTAACGTCTTTACTCAAGCCCGCTTCTCGCAAATGTTGCTCAATGAGCTTGGCATCTTCACCGATACACAGTACTTGACTGACATAGTCATTGATAAGTGGCGTCAACTCACCAAACTGTTGGCCTTTGCCTTGCCCGCCTAGTATCAATAATAGCTTACCATCTTTTGGCGCATAGACCGCTCCTAGGCCTTCGACTGCCGCCATAGTAGAGCCGATATTAGTACCCTTTGAATCATTAAAATAGTCGATACCCGCTACCGCAGTGACATATTGGCAGCGATGATCTAGACCGGTGAACTGCTGCAACGTATTTAGCATAGCATCGAGCGGTAGTCCTGCCAGCTCGCCCAAAGCTAGCGCCGCTTGCGCATTCAATAAATTATGGCGACCCTTCACAGGTAGCTTATCCGCTGATAATAAACGATCACTACCACGCGCTAGATAAATTTGCCCGTCAGGATCGGTAATAAGGCCATATTGACCTTTATCAGGAGCATGAATACCAGTGCTCAATCGTGGTAAATTATCCGCGACTAAAGGCCGAGTCAAAGCATCTTCGCGGTTTACCACCACCGACTTAGCGCCTTGAAAGATACGATGCTTGGCTTGATGATAGCCGAGCATATCACCATGACGATCAAGATGATCAGGCGACATGTTGAGCACCGTTGCCACTTGCGCTCCTAGATTGCTCACTGTTTCTAGCTGAAAGCTTGAGAGCTCAAGGACAGCAAGCTCCATATCGCTATTTGCCAATAAGCTCAAAGCTGGCACACCAATATTACCGCCTACCCCAACATTAACCTCTGCATCTTTTGCCATTTGACCGACTAAGGTAGTGACCGTACTTTTGGCATTAGAGCCCGTGATAGCGACTATCGGCGCGCTACAAGCTTCACAAAATAATTGAATATCGCTCACGACTGGAATATTAGCTTGCCGCGCGCTCGCCACTGCTTTTGTCTCTAAAGAGATACCAGGGCTGATAATAATACGCGCCGCTTGCAGTAATAATTCCTCATCAATACCGCCAAACTGACGAATCTCAACCGCAGCTGGCAGCTTATCAGCCAAGGCTGGTGTGGTCTGATTATCAGTAACCGCGACTTGATAGCCTTGATCGGTAAGATAATTCGCTACTGATAAGCCCGATTGTCCCAATCCGACCACAACTTGCAGGCCACTACCTTTATGAATCAATGTATCTGTTGTAGCAGAGCTTGACATATATTTTCCTTTTATGAAGTCATGGGAGTAAATCAGTACAGCTATCTGTAATGATAGTTGGGTGAAACCGTAGTCAGCATTACTATGCCAGATAACGTTATTATTGACTATTTAGACTAGCATCATAACGGTATCGTTAATATTTCGGTACTGCTTTTTTGCCACTTTGTGCTATTATGCCCCTGTTTTTATAGCTAATTGCTCAGATTTTGATTAGTTTAGCATGTTGTGACTAACCTCACGCTTCTACAACTATTATTCATCTCATTGTTACTATGAGCCTATGGTAGTTTGCCGCTATATTATAGCGTGTGGTTATGAGCTACAGCCTCAAATATTATGATTGAATACCCTAGTAAACCTATTATTCCCCTACTCGCTATTGGCTTTTGCACTCATGCAAGTGTCATACCGTCTAACAGCTATAGTCTGTTAAGCGACGCCGTAGCTCTATCATCAGTAATGACTATCAGCTGATATTATTACTAATGATTAGTGACTACTTTTTTGCCTTCTACTCTATGCAGTTGCCGTTTATTTATGACATCTTTTATTGATAACTTACGTGATGAGTGGTTTTCTAACGTCCGCGGCGATATTTTGTCCGGACTGGTAGTAGCCCTCGCCTTGATTCCAGAAGCGATTGCCTTCTCTATTATCGCTGGTGTCGATCCAAAAGTAGGCTTGTATGCTTCATTCTGTATTGCCGTGGTCATCAGCTTTGTAGGCGGACGTCCTGGGATGATCTCAGCGGCAACCGGTGCTATGGCGCTAGTAATGGTAGATCTGGTCGCTGATCATGGTCTGCAATATTTGCTGGCTGCGACGCTACTGTGCGGCGCTATTCAGGTAGTCATGGGGATTCTTAAGCTTGGCAATCTCATGCGCTTTGTATCGCGCTCGGTAGTGATAGGTTTTGTCAATGCCTTGGCGATTTTGATCTTTGCCGCCCAATTACCAGAGCTTAATCCGATGACGGAGCGAGTTGGCATGACCGTCTATATTATGACCGCTGCCGGCTTGGCTATTATTTATCTGTTTCCGCTCATTCCAAAGATTGGCCGTATTATTCCCTCACCGCTGATCTGTATCGTTGGCTTGACGGCGGTAGCGATGTACATGAATCTAGACATTCGTAATGTCGGTAGCATGGGCGAGCTGCCCGACTCGCTGCCAGTATTCTTACTACCCGATATTCCGCTCAATCTTGAGACTTTATTGATTATCGCGCCATACTCTATTGCTTTAGCTATCGTTGGTCTACTTGAGTCAATGATGACGGCGACTATCGTTGATGACTTAACCGATACGCCTAGTGATAAGAATAAAGAATGCCGCGGTCAAGGCATGGCTAACGTGGTCTCAGGCTTCTTTGGTGGTATGGCAGGCTGTGCGATGATCGGACAGTCAATGATTAACGTCAAGTCTGGTGGCCGTACACGGCTATCGACCTTGATGGCTGGTGTGGTGCTACTCATCATGGTAGTGTTTTTGAGCGAATGGGTCAGCCAAATTCCAATGGCCGCGCTAGTGGCGGTGATGATTATGGTCTCTATTGGCACCTTTAATTGGCAGTCTATTCGCGAGTTCAAAACTCACCCTATGTCATTCAACATTGTGATGCTAGCCACCGTACTGACCACCGTCTTTACTCATAACTTAGCTTATGGCGTTGGTGTTGGAGTGCTGCTATCGGCCTTGGCTTTTGCTAATAAGATCGGTCAGTTCTTAACCATCTATAGCGATTATGATGACAGTAGCAATACTCGCTATTACTACGTGCAAGGCCAAGTGTTCTTTGCCTCCACTACGCAGTTCCTAAATAGCTTTGATACCAAAGAAGCCTTAGATACTATCCATATCGATGTTAGCCAAGCACATTTTTGGGATGTCAGCGCGGTCGACACTTTGGATAAGCTGGTCATGCGCTTGCAACGCGAAGGTATTGATGTCAAAGTAGTTGGACTCAATAGTGCCAGTCGTACTTTGATCGATCGCTTCTCTATTCATGATCGGCGTGATATTGGTTTGCTGGATTAACTTTATCTATCACGGTTAGAGATCTTATAAGTCGTTGGGTTTTATTCACCGTGTTTTTGCTTAATTTAGATAACTTAATTTAGATAACTTACTTCATTTATAAGCTACTTAATGTAGATAATGTGGTTGCCCTATGAGTAACTTAAAACCTGACAGTGTCATTGCTTGTTTGGACTGTCCCGATCATGTGCAAGCGGTATTAGATGCCAGTATGTGGGCTGCTAATCGCTTGCAAGCGCCGATTGGCTTATTGCATTCGATACCCAGCTTGCAGCAAAAAGCGGCAGTAAACTATTCTGGCTGTCTAAATATCGATGACGAAAGTCAGCTGCTAGATCAGTTCACCAATCAAGAGCACTTAAGTAATAGCGAGCTCAAAGCCCAAGGTAAGCTGCTATTGCATCAAGCTACCGCCTATTGCGAGCAGCATCAGCATAAGCGTAAAACCTATACTTTACATCGTCACGAAACGCTCAGCGAGAGTATTGATTACGTCGATGAAAAATCGCAATTAATAGTTATCGGGCATCAGGTGACCTGTAGGGCTACTTTGAGTCAATTGGTTAGATTGAGCCACTGCCCTATTTTGGTGACTCATGCCCCATTTTTGCCCCCAACTACCGCACTTTTTGCCTTTGATAACCGAGCCACTAGTCATCGAATGCTCGATTGGCTCTGTAAAACCCCATTAGTGCGCTCTTTGACCGTTCATATTGTGATGGTCGGTAAAAACAACAATGAGAATTGCGATGCCTTACGCGAAGCTTACGCTCGTCTAAAACAGGCCGGTATCAGTGCCAAAAAGTCTTTAATAGATAGCCGTGATGTCAGCGCCGCCCTCAGCTATTATCAAAACGAGCATGAGATTGGTATGCTTATGAGCGGCGCTTTTGGTCAATCGCGTCTACGTGAGCTGCTACAAGGCAGCGATACCAAAAAGCTGCTTGGTAGTACCAAAACCCCTTATCTGCTGTTTCCTAAGTTATAAGCTATTGTCAAAAGCTTTTATTAGCATTTGTACCTTATTAAATAGCGCTTACTGCCCTTGAGCGCTAAGCGCTGCTTTGTTTTATACCACCTGTTATTTTGTCTTTCGGTTTAGTCTAGTCTTTGACTATAGTCTGTCTTAACGCATTATCGCCTAATAGCTATTTTTTAGAATAGCTACTCCTTACTCTGTATGATGTTTTAGTAACTCATAGAGCTATAGCCTCCCTGTAAGCCTAGAAGTTCGTTATAATAAAACCCTCTTTAAGCCAATGCCACATCGAAAAACTATCTAGCGATACGGTTTATTCCTCTAATTATAACGGACTATAATCACTCAAAACTCCAATCCTACCTACCCCCTTGAGTAGGCTTGGCACAATTCTTGAATGACTGATAGTAAGTATAAAAGAGGAGCCGTACAGCAACTACTGCTGATAGCCCCCTTTTTGTGGCCTCACTCATGAAAGGATAAAACTTATGAAGTTAATCACTGCGATTTTGAAACCCTTCAAACTCGATGATGTACGTGAAGCACTCTCTGACATCGGTGTCAAAGGCGTTACTGTCACTGAAGTAAAAGGTTTTGGCCGCCAAAAAGGACACACTGAGCTCTATCGCGGTGCTGAGTATGTAGTAGATTTTTTGCCAAAAGTAAAAGTAGAAGTCGCGGTCATCGATGAGATGGTCGAGCCTGCTATCGAAGCTATCACTCGTATCGCTAGCACGGGCAAAATAGGCGACGGTAAGATATTTGTCACCAATTTAGAGCAAGTGATTCGGATTCGTACCGGTGAAACCGGTTCTGATGCCATTTGATAATCCTATAACCATTATTGCCCAGTTATGGGGCACTAATTGCTTATAAGCGCGCTCAATAGCGGTTGATTATGATTTTATTTAACCGTTAGTCCAATATCTGCATCATCGATTCAAGGGGGAATTAAGATGCAAAGTCAAATTTTCGAGTTGCAATACGCACTAGATACTTTTTATTTTTTGATGTGTGGGGCATTGGTGATGTGGATGGCCGCCGGCTTCACTATGCTAGAAGCTGGGATGGTACGCGCCAAAAATACCGTCGAGATTTTAACTAAAAACATTGCGCTTTTTGCCACTGCCTGTACCATGTATATGATCTGCGGTTACGCTATTATGTATGGTGGCGAGCCGTTGTTAGATGGTATTGCAGGAGGCGAGACGCTAGTAGCAGACGCCTTGAGCGCATCAGCTGAAAATGGTTTTGATGGTGACTCAGTCTATTCAGCGGCGGCTGACTTCTTCTTTCAAGTGGTATTTGTCGCGACCTGTATGTCCATCGTCTCAGGCGCTGTCGCTGAACGCATGAAGCTTTGGTCTTTTTTATTGTTTGCAGCCGTTATGACTGGCTTTATCTACCCGATGCAAGGTAGTTGGACTTGGGGCGGTCAAGAGGTCTTTGGCTTATATAATCTAAGCGAAATAGGTTTCTCTGACTTTGCCGGTTCCGGTATCGTGCATATGGCCGGTGCGGCAGCAGCCCTGTCAGGGGTGTTATTACTAGGAGGGCGCCGCGGTAAGTACGGCTCTAATGGCGAGATACGCGCTATTCCTGGAGCGAATTTACCTTTAGCGGCACTGGGTACTTTGATTTTATGGATGGGTTGGTTCGGTTTTAATGGCGGCTCAGTACTCAAACTAGCAGATATCGCGAGCGCCAATAGCGTAGCTATGGTATTTGTAAATACTAATGCCGCTGCCGCGGGTGGTGCTATCGGTGCTTTATTACTAGCGCGACTGATCTTTGGTAAAGCCGATCTTACTATGCTGCTCAATGGTGCATTGGCAGGGCTAGTCGCTATCACTGCAGAGCCTTCTACCCCTTCTGCCTTGCAAGCGACTTTATTTGGGGTGGCTGCAGGTATCATTGTAGTGCTATCTATTTTGGCTCTAGATAAAATGAAAATCGATGATCCTGTTGGCGCTATTTCGGTGCATGGAGTAGCAGGTCTATTTGGTTTATTAATCGTACCGCTTACCAATCCAGCAGCGAGCTTTATAGCTCAGCTCGTTGGCGCCGTTACTATCTTTGCTTGGGTCTATGTGGCAAGCCTACTGATTTGGCTGGTGATAAAGGTCGTTATCGGTTTACGAATCTCTGAGGAAGAAGAATATCAAGGTGCAGATATAGCCGAGTGTGGTATGGAAGCTTATCCTGAGTTTGTCAGATAGCTTTGCTAAGCTTTATCAGATTTTGACAAAAATAGCATGAAAAAACCCCGTATAACCTATAGGTCATACGGGGTCTCTTATGCTATTAATAGAGCTGACTAATAATAGCAGTATTCGCTAACTTATTTCTTTTTCCACTGCTGGCTACGCGAGAATGGACCAATATAACCTTTTAGATTTAAGGTATTACCGTTTAAACTTGCGGTCATGCGGTAGTCTTTACCTTTCTCAGGATCAGTAATAGTACCACCACTGTATTTACCACCGCCATCAGCTTTTAGGCCAGAGATAATAGTCATGCCAACGTGCTTTTTACCCTTGGCTGAAACTGTATCAATAAGCTTACCAGTCAATACACCGTTAGACTCTGTGATTTTGACCGTACCTTTTGGCTTACCTTCATCAAAAGTCTGCCAAGTCGTATTGTGCAATGGATCAGCGGCGAATGCCATCGTTGCCATGCTAATACCAGCTACTGCTAAAGCGGTTTTTGTAAATAGTTTCATAAATCGACTCCCTTCGTACAATGATTGTTCAATAAGTTACGTTATTTGCGCCTGTCTCTTGATAAAAAAATAAATAGCACGGTTTAAGTCAAAATGATAAAAGTCTAAACTGCGGAACTTACTTGTTCTTAGTAACTAAAAACTTCTAACCTCTTAAACAGTACAAGCGCTGTCTAAATACATTATAGGCAAAAAATAAGTTTTGCCTAGTAATTTTTTATATCAATTTCTTTCTATAATTTAGAATTATATCAAACAGTTACAGAAAAGGATTATCGATATCATCGTCTAACCGGTCATCCTTTAATTTTGACTCTTCTACGTTTTTGTTGTAGCTATCCCTAAAATTATCGGCGTTTTCATAAGATTTTAATATGCTACTAGTAAGCTCATGTAGCTTTTTTGCTTGTTCATGACCGGTTTTATTAAGGTATAACTCTATATCACCATAAATAATGATTTTATCTTTTTGGTTTTCAATAACTAATTCCCCAATTTGCATACTTTGATGATTATTAGCGAAGGGTTCAATCATATTTTATTCCTTCTATTAATGATAGCCATTTTCAATAAAGCCTATCTTCTTTAAAATTTATATTCTATCTCTAGGTACTAAAATTAATTAAGCTGATTTAAGCTTGTAGCTGACCCATTAGCCAATCGACTAAAGCCCAGACGAATATCAACCATACTGGCTCCTCATTAGCACTAGTAGGAGCCTCTATCGGCTCGCCCGCTTTAAGGGGTAGCGCCAAGACTTGCGCTTTTACCGCATTATCTAGCACTGGTAATACATCCACCCCTATTTG
Source organism: Psychrobacter sp. (assembly GCA_029267175.1). Lineage (GTDB taxonomy): Bacteria > Pseudomonadota > Gammaproteobacteria > Pseudomonadales > Moraxellaceae > Psychrobacter. The sequence goes on from JARIDJ010000035.1 coordinate 17,921, forward strand.
CTCAGTAAGCTCATCAAGGCTAATGACCTCAATACGCTCCGACTCATCATTAGGCGCATAATAGACGCCAGCTTGATCGATAGCGGGAATATAAACCGCCTTAAAAAAGTGACTCGGTACTAACACTCGCCTATTGAGACGCTTGGTCTGCTTATTGGTAAAAGCCACGCCAGTAATAGTATAAACCTCGCCATACTGCTGAGTTAAATAGCGGGTAGCGGACTCAATATTTCGCCAAATATAGCGATTATTTCGCGGCGACTGCGGGGCAATATTAGCCAGACTAAAGCTATCGTACTGCTGAGAGCGCGTTGCCATATCTGCATTGGGCGCTAAATGACCGCGGTCATAACCAGAGCCTGAGTAATCCGCTAACGAAGCACGAGCCGACTCTGGCAAGCGGCTCTCTTCATGAAAGCTATCCTCGCGATCGATCTCTTTAGCTTGATTTAGGCGAGTACGAGTCAGATACTCAGCGGACCATAGCGGGGTACGCGATACGCCTGAATACATAACCGCAAAACCATCCATACAAAGGGGCTGAGTCTTGGCGCTGAGCTTGTCATTGGTAAATTTAGGATAGACACCACCATAAAAAGACTGACTACATTGAGTCAAATCATCAGCGTAAGCTGGAGCTATAGTCAATACCCACAGCATGGCTAACGCTATCAGTAATAGCTTAGGAGCCGCCATTACTCTAGCTTTTATATTATTTTTTGGACTGCTATCTGCCCTGATATTAATTATTATAAAGCTCATCAATCTACTTATAACCCTTAGCTTAGGTAATCCTAGAATAATCTATTATACACAGCGCTAAGCGCTGATACGCTATCCTAGCAGGCAGCTACCAAGAAAGATAGCATCTACTATTAGAGCAATATTGTAAAATCATCAGCGCCAAACCGTGACATTACTAATGCTATAAGCTATACTTAGCCTCTCAAAAATCAGTGCCCGTTAATAACGGCCTGTCTAAACGGTGAAGTGGGTGAGTGGCTGAAACCGCACGCCTGGAAAGTGTGTATACGTTCATAGCGTATCGAGGGTTCGAATCCCTCCTTCACCGCCAATTATTCTGTGCTCAATCAAGATTTTCTTACCTTTTTTATTCTCTTTTAAACCTGCTAATAAATCTCAAAACTTAGCTGGTTTTAGCTCACTGTCCACTGTCATTATCTATTTTTTAAAAGTTATCTATTTTTTAAAAGCTAGCTACTCCGCGTCTGCTTCTTAAGCGCCTGAGCTTGTACTTTTGCTAACTTCGTGCCCTCCTCAATCTCAAGCGGCGTCAAGCCCTTCTTCTTCTCTTTAAGGTAATTCAGATAAGCGGGGATATGCGTCTTGCCTAAATATCTATCTAAATACGGTAAAAACCCGGCATAGTTACCCTTAAATTTGGCATGGTGAAAGTCGTGATAGACAGGCCCTTCATAGACGGGCAATAGATGCACAGGATTCCACGGAATATCATAGCCAATATGACCATCAGCCCCTTCTATTTGCCGTAATATTACCCATAGATAGACCACATAAATATGTGCGCCGAGTAAAATAGGCCCGACTAAGGTCAGTGCTGCGGTCAGTGAATACTCCACCCAATGCATATAGTTGCCATTGATACCGCAAGTATTGTGAATACGGTGATGGACGCTATGAATATTTCTCAGCAGCCACTTATTTTCATGCATATAGCGATGCATCCAGTAGTACAAAAAATCATCGAGCAGCACAAAAAATACCAATTGCGCAAGAATAATATACCAAGCTGGTAGCGCGCCATTATGTACACCAGTTAATTTTAATACTGGCCAAACCAGCACTAACAACGCCGCTAAGATAATATTATTAATAAGGATACGACCGATAGAGGGCAGTAAGAATTTTTTCATCTCGAACGGTTTTTGTTGGATTTTATACTTGCGTAGTGCGATAGGATCTTGCCAAGCGACAATCGTCCACGGAATCGCTACCGTTAGGAACGCCGCCATGCTGATAGCGAGCGTCGCCATTGGAAATTGCCAAAACCAAGGATTGTTGTAGAACCCTTGCCAATACGAGAACACATCCATATGTCACCTATTGTTTTTTGCTGAGTGAGCAGTGCTGAACTATTAGCATAATAAAACTACTGCCGATTAGCTAGCTATTAACTATTCAGTCATTGTGAGTCAACACTAGGAGCGTTTATTACTAATAATGCAAGCAAGCTCGTTAACGAATGTCAGACGCGAGCGGTGTAAAATTCATTTATAGTAATTAGCACAGAGCCTCCCAATCACAATAATAACAAGGATTATTTTATGAAAAATCTAGCCGTAGCAGTAGCAGCAACCCTGAGCTTGAGCGCTTGTGTGACCATCAATGCACCGATGGACGGTACTAGTAACAATACCGCCACTCAATATCCAGTTGAGAGCGCTCTCCTCAATATCTACACGCAAAACCGTACCTCTACCTTGATGACTATGTTAGGTAACCAGCAGATATCAGCAGACATCACCGTAGCACCGAAAGGAGCGGTGGTCTTCGATAATAAGCGCGTACAAAGTGCTCAGATTCGTACCATTAGTAAGATTGATGATAAGGTCATTAATCAGACCACTAGCACTAACTACTATACGCTCAATCCGTTGACCTTCCACGGCTATACCGATCGCTCAGGAGAGTATTCTATTGCTACACAAACCGCGACGATACCGAAGATGTCAACAGCGATAGCCGATAAATCTTATCCGCTACTCACTGAAAACGTTTACAGCGATAGCAGCAAAAGTCAAAAAACGGCTTTATATCGCCAAAGCTGGTCACTGACGCCAGATAGTAGTAATAGTGCTTGGTTATGTATAAATACCTCTGAGAATTTGCTATTGGCTACGCCTGTAGGCTCTACGTCTGAATGCTATAAAATCAACACCAAAGGCCAAATATTGAGTAGTAAGGTCAGTATCAATGTGCCTAATAACAATGCTAATAATAGTACTATAACTTTGGTTAGCCAGTAGCTTTAGTCAGCAACATTCGGCTATTGTAGTCAGTCGATAATTTGAGATAAGCGATAAACCCACTTAATAGGTGGGTTTATTACTGATTGCTAGCCCTGAAGAGTTCCCTTTTATTATGACCAAACCTTTATTGCCTGTGACAAGACTCCCTATGATACGCATTCTTTTAATCATTAGTGGTGTCATCATTATCCTCGATTGCTTAGCATTAATAGCGCTAGGCAAGATTAATTTTGGCACAGTCGTACCTTTGATGATTGGCATTATCTTTGTCGTACACGGCGTATACTGGCTGCGCATTCGCCAGTTTATCGAGCGTAATCGGCTACTGAAACGGCTATGGTGTGTTTTATGGGTTTTGTTTGTATTATGGCTGATAAGCTTTGGTATCTTTATCGCGAGCTTGCAGCAGCAAATTGAGCTAAGCAAACAGCCGGTAGCGCAGGTTGCCGCAATTATGATACTAGGCTCAGGGACTGAGGATGGCAAGCCAACACCGACACTAGCTGAGCGTTTGGATAGAGCGGTGCCTATTATCAAGGCTCAGCCACAAGCGTTAGTAATCACTACAGGCGGTATTGGTTTTGGTCGCACACAAAGTGAGGCTGAGGTAATGGCGAACTATCTACATAAGGTACATAACATAGCTTTCGCTAGAGTCTTGCAAGAAGGCAAAAGTACTAGTACTGAGGAGAATATGAGCTATAGTCAGGCGCTACTAGCGCAGCATCAAGTCTCTTTAGACGAACCTATCGCTATTGTCACCAGTGATTTTCATACGATACGAGCGGTAGCTATCGCTCGTTATCAAGGCTATGAGCAGCCTATAGCCGTCGCTAGCACTACGCCATTATCTATACGTTATAACTCATGGTTTCGTGAGTACTTTGCGTTTGTCAGCGGCTGGTTATTGGGCGAGTACTAAAGCGTGTTTGTGTGTTTGACAATAAATAAAGGTAGCAGAATATAAATAGGATTAGCGTTTTTATACACCTTATCACTTGGAGTTTTGCCATTAATGAGGATGAGTGAATCAAGCAAACCCTAAGCTATTTTATAACATCATAAAAGTTATCAAAAACCCCTACTCATTTTGATGAATTGCTTTTATGCCAAGCTGATATCTCTTATAATAGCTTGTTTTAACTACTTATTTGCTAGCCGCTTGTTGAGTGATCAATAAGCGGCTATCGTTTTGCTATCGATAGGTCACGCTATGAGTCAAGCTAATATCCCCGCGCGTACGCCAGAACTGTTATGCCCGGCTGGCACTTTTAAAAATATGCAATACGCTTTTGCTTATGGCGCGGATGCGGTGTACGCCGGACAAGCGCGTTATAGTCTGCGTGTGCGCAATAATGACTTTGATGAGGATAATTTGCGCCGCGGTATTGATTACGCGCATAGCTTGGGTAAGAAATTTTATGTGGTGGTCAATATCCAAGCGCATAATGCCAAGCTTAAGACCTTTATCGAAGATATTCGCCCTATTATTGAGATGCAGCCCGATGCGCTGATTATGTCGGATGCCGGCATGATCATGCTAGTGCGCGAGCATTTCCCTGAGATGGAGATTCATCTCTCGGTGCAGGCTAATGCGGTAAACTGGGCGACGGTGAAGTTTTGGCAGCAGATGGGCGTCAGCCGGGTGATTTTGTCGCGGGAATTGTCACTCAAAGAAATCGGGCAGATTATCGAAGAAGTGCCAGCTATGGAGATTGAGGTGTTTGTGCACGGGGCGCTATGCATGGCCTACTCTGGGCGCTGCTTGTTGTCCGGCTATATGAATAAGCGCGATGCCAATCAAGGCACTTGTACCAATGCTTGTCGCTGGAATTATAATACTTATCAGGCGACTGAAAACGAGGCAGGCAATATCGTGCCTATCACTCAAGCACAAACGCCAGAAAACACGCCTAGCCAGCCCCAACAGTTCGATCCACTAACAATCACTATTAATAATGCTGCAAACCAAGACAGTTTAATGGCGGATGACCAAATTCAGCAGCCCAGTGATGAGGTGGTACTACTTGAAGAACAAAATCGTCCTGGCGAGCTGATGGCAATGTATGAAGATGAGCACGGCACGTATATCATGAACTCAAAAGATCTACGCGCGGTAGAGCTAGTCCCAGATTTGCTTAATAAAGGGGTGCATTCGCTCAAGATTGAAGGCCGGACTAAGTCGCATTATTATGTCGCGCGTACGGCGCAAGTTTATCGGCAAGCAATGGATGATGCATTAGCTGGTAAGCCCTTTGATAATACGCTAATCAGTGCGCTCGATGGACTTGCAAATCGCGGCTATACCGAAGGGTTTTTGCGTCGTCACGTGCACAGCAGCTACCAAAACTATGAGTATGGCGCTTCAAAAACCGATCAGCAGCAGTTTGTCGCTGAGGTGACAGCGGTGACGGCTGATAAGCTAACTTTGCAGATCAAAAATAAGCTTGAGCTCGGTGATACTATCGAGGTAATGACACCAAACGGTAATTTGACTTATACTCTTGAGCAGATGTGGGATAAAAAAGGCAGTGCTATTGAGGCGGCGCTAGGCTCTGGCTGGATCGCACAAATTAATAATCCGTTCAAAAACATCGATAATGACACGCTACAATTTGCGCTAGTTATGAAAAATGTCAAGCAGCCTATTTTTACGTAAACTATTTGTCTTTAGGAGCGAATTACTATGGCCTTGATGATTACTCAAGACTGCATCAACTGCGATATCTGTGAGCCTGAATGCCCTAATGATGCTATTAGTTACGATCAAAAAGGGCAAAAAACTTATGTCATTGATGCTGATCTATGCACTGAATGCGTAGGCTTTTATGATAAGCCTACTTGCGATAAAGTCTGCCCGATTGATTGTATTATCGCTGATGATAGCCGTGTTGAGAGTACACAGGAGCTTGAGCTTAAGTATCATAAGATCTGGGGCTAGCTATAGTTAGTGCTAAATAAAAAGAGTACAGAAATTATAATGGCTTGACTACAACTACTATAGTAGCTTTGCCATAGCAAGGTTACTATAGAGCTTAACTTATCAGCTACTTTGTTCCGTGTTTAACTGGCGTGCCTTGAGTTAGGAACGAAAAAGCTTTATTACTAAAATTACCGATCATCACCGCTTCAATAACGGGCGTCACTGTTTCATCCACTCCTTCCACTTCGATGATAAAATTAGCGCCAGAGCCGCCTTTATCTTCCTCTTTTTCGACAATATAATTGAGCGTCCCCATTGCGGGTAGCTCGATAGGTTTGCTCAAGTAAGATTTTACAAAAGCACCTTTGGTATCGTAATAATCGATTTTATTAATATAAAGCGACTTTTCTAAAGTAGTATTGCGCACACTTAGTGTCGCTGATAACAGCACTTTACGATTGTCTCTATCGGTATAAATATCCGAGTAGATTGGCACATAAAAGGTCTGCTTATACTTGAATTGACTGCGATCGACCTCTGAGGTCATCTCCAACTCTTTTATCGGATCTTTTTGATCTTCTGAGAGCATGACATTAGGATTTTGAGTCTGCTCACAGCCTGATAGTAATGATGAAAAGGATATACTCGCAATCAACAGTGCGGAAAAAAGACGCTTATTCATAACTCTCTCCTTTTTATGGATAGCTATTTAACTTTTACTCCAACACTGCGCAGGAACTCGTTGATGTGTTGGTTATCGCCGTAGATGATTAGTACGTCCTTATCTTGTAGCACTTGCTCAGGAGCCGCTAGACCTTTAATACTAGGCTTGCGCTGGGTGCGACCGAAGCTATCTTCATAATACTCATAGCGCATAGTACTAAGCAATCGAATATTGAATTTTCGCTCTAATTGTAGCGCTTCGACAGTTTTACCAATCAAAATACCTGGAATACTAATCTCGACCATACTGAAATGATCGCTTAGCTCAAACGAGTCGACGAAGTAGCGCAGCGATAGTCTTTTTGCCCAACGCGTAGCGGCTTCTTTTTCAGGATGAATAAGGTCGTCAACACCAATGGCTTGTAGTACCTTTTCATGTAAAGGATTAATACTGCGACTGATAAGGCGACGTGCCTTTAGAGTCTTAAACAGCGCGGTCGCCATTACATTGGCGCCTTGATCCTCACCGATAGCGACAATGACGATATCAGTATCGCTAATGGGCAAGCCACTGACCGTGTATTCATCAGTGGCGTCCATACATATCGTGCTTGAGATGACTTCTTTGTAAGCCTCTACTTTTTGCATACTACTATCGATAGCGATGACTTCATGGCCTTGACTGGTCAGCGCCATTCCTAAGGAGGAACCAAAATTTCCTAATCCAGCGATAATATATTTCATAGTTTTTCCTTTGATACCTTTTATAAAACCCAAAAATCTTAACGCTTAGTTAATAGTAATCTCTTCGGTCGGATAACGATAATTACGCTGATGACGGTTTTTGAGTAAAGCAATAAACAACGTGAGCATCCCGACCCGTCCTACGAACATAATTACTGACACTACCAGTTTGCTAAAGTCAGATAAGTCTGCGGTCAAATTTAAACTTAACCCAACTGTGCTATATGCTGAGAAGCACTCAAAGACTACTTTTATCAAATCAAGCTCTGGCTGATCATAGCTGATTAGCGTTACTCCAGTACCAATGACCAATAACGATAACCACATGATTGCAAAGGCGCGGCGAATGGAGATCTCAGCAATCTGACGTTTGAACACTTCGACAGTGGTCTGACCACGCGCTAGACTCAAAGTGTTGAGTAATGCGATAGCAAAGGTGCTGGTTTTGATACCGCCACCAGTGGAGTTTGGAGAAGCACCAATCCACATCAAAAATATAGTCAGCATAATCGTCGGAAAAGCTATCGCGCCCATATCGACACTGTTAAAACCAGCAGTACGCGGGGTGGCGGCAGTGAAGAAGCCCGTGACTAGTTTGCCAAAAAAGCTCTCGTGATCGGCCAATACATTATTGTATTCAAATATCATGACACCAATTAGACCTATTACTAGCAGTGCAGCGGTAGTAATCAAGGTGATACGACTATTGATATTGAGCAGCCAAGGGCGATATTCGTAGCGCTGATCCTTACGATAAAGCAGCTGCTGAGTACGGTAGCTTAAATAACGTAATACGTTAACTACGATGACAAAGCCCATACCACCGAAGATAAAGGTAGTGGCAATGATCAGTTGTAGCGGATAATCAAAACGTAACGCGTCATCGTACATCCCCGAGCTAAAAGTCGAGAAGCCAGCATTACAAAAGGCCGAAATAGCATGAAACACTGAGAAGAATAGCTGCTCAGAGAAGTCCATATTCGGTAGATCATAAATGCACAGGTAGATTAGCACTGCAGCTACCGCTTCAACGCCAAAGGTCACATAGAGAATGGACTTGAGCGTAGTAACTACATCGCCCATGCCACGCATATAGGACATCTCACTAATGCTCGCTTGAGTCTCGTAACTGACGCCACCTTTGAAGAAATAGCTAAAATAAGTCACAAACGTCAAAATACCTAAGCCACCGATCTGAATCAAGCCTAAAATAATAACTTGCCCAAAAGTGGTGTAATGAGTGGCGGTGTCGACCACTATCAAACCAGTCACACAGACCGCGCTAGTGGCGGTAAATAATGAATCGACGAAGGTTAACGGCTGGGTAGTAGCATTAGGCATCATCAGTAGTAATGCCCCAATCAAAACGACCGACAAAAAGCTCAATAGGAAGAATTGTGCCGGATTGAGAAAGGCGCGATTAAGATTGAAATCATGATCGGAGAGTTCACGAATAAAGGTCACTAACACTGCGATCTTAATCGCTACAAAGCCGTCAACACTGGCTGCCATGCCTAAGCGTAATAAATCAGTAAAGTGTGCGAATAGTAAAATGATAATCGCAATACTGGTTAGTAAGTCAAAGACCGTGACTTTATTGATAGTTAACGGCTTTTTACTATAGAGATAACGTCCTGCAGTGACTACGAAGCCCAAGAAAATAATCAGTAAATAAAAGATATGGAAAACATGCTGCAGCCAAGGAGCTAAATTAAAGCCACTGTCTACTAACGCTACAGCTACGCCGATAAGGCTAACCAAAATAGTGAAATTATTTAATAATCGATAGCGTTTGACAGCGTGCATAGCTCTAACCTATGAGAGAAATAACCTCGGTATTTATACTCCTTTTTTTGACTATTAACAAAACATGGTTGAAGATAATCGTAACTAATTATTAAGGATTTATTAAGGTTAGCTGAATGAATATTTTGAAAATAGTTAAGTATTAGCTTACGTTCTGAAATACTTAATAATAAAAAATGCGCTATAGTCAAGGAATGACAACAGCTATAGCGAAGCTCAAACAGTATTAGCAAATAAAACAGCACTAATAAAAATAATAACAGGCTACTTCTATGTTTTTAGATATCGTACTGACTATTCACTTTATACTACTATTATTTATCTCAGTAAGGGTGCTGGCACGTCACGACTTGACCGCTCCTGCACGACTCGCTTGGATAGTCGTGTTATTTGTATTACCTTATATCGGCGTAGTGGTTTATTGGCTATTTGGCGAGATCCATTTGGGCCGCGAGTTTGTCGATAAGCATAAAAAAAACATGACCAAATTACACCGCACTAATCCTGAAGTGCTGGGCGACGAGGCAGACTTACTACGAGCGGTTGATCCGCATTATCAGATGGCCTTTGCATATTCAGCAGCAGCGACAGGTTTTCATACTACGCTAAATAACAGCGCCGAGCTGATGGCAGATGCCGCGCAGACCCAGGAGCGGATGATCGCTGACTTTGATGCTGCTACTGATCATATCCATGTGCTTTATTACATTTGGCTTATCGATGGCATGGGTATAGATACCGCGCAGGCACTTATACGTGCCGCAAAGCGTGGAGTGAGCTGCCGAGCGATGGTCGATGGCATGGGCTCACGCAAAATGGTGAACTCCAAAATATGGCGGGAGATGAAGGAAGCTGGCGTACAGGTCAGCGTAGCACTACCGATCAAAAACATTATCAAAGTGCTGCTCTTTAGCCGTATTGACTTGCGTAATCACCGCAAAATCACCGTAATCGATGGCAAAATCAGCTATAACGGCAGTCGTAACTGCGCTGATCCTGAGTTTCGTACTAAACCCAAATTTGCCCCTTGGGTCGATATTATGGTGCGCTTTGAGGGGCCTATAGTGGCTCAAAATCAGATGCTGTTCGCAAGCGACTGGCTCATCAAAAACCCTCAAACCCCTATCGATAGCTTTCCTTATCATACTGAGGCAAATAGCAAGCCGCCAACTTTATCTAATAATGATCAACCTGCTACTAGCGTAGCAGCACAAGTATTTGCCGATGGGCCTTCTCAGCGCCGCGGTACTACGCCGCAGTTTTTGACCACTTTAATTGGGCAGACTAAGCATACTTTGACTATCTCCACCCCTTATTTTGTACCCGATTACTCTTTAGTCAGCGCTTTGTGCGCCGCCGCTTATCGCGGAGTAAACGTGACGATGATATTCCCCAAACACAACGACTCACTCATTGTAGGAGCAACGTCGCGCAGTTATTATTGGGAATTGTTAGAAGCTGGAGTAAAGATTTATGAGTATAAACCGGGTCTCTTACATGCCAAAACTTTGACTATTGATGGCGAGATAGGCTTAATCGGCTCAACCAATTTGGACTTACGTAGCTTTGATCTAAACTATGAAAACAATGTCATCTTTAGCGATAAGCCATTGACTACGGCTATCATGGAGCGCCAACAGCAGTATCTGAGCGATTCAGATAAAGTCAGCCGTGAGCAGGTAGAAGAATGGCCGTTATATTATAGAATTTGGAATAATATCATCGCGACTATGGGGCCGGTTTTATAGTGCTTTTTTTTGTAAAACATAAAGCACAAATTTGGCTGTAGTCACAAAAGGATGCTCTTTAGCCATTGCTAATAAGGCTTGTCGTTTCTCTGGCTGCGCGCGATAAGCATAAGGCGTCATCGTCAATAAATCAGCTAAAGCTGCTGATGACAGACTCAGCTCAGCTCTAACTTGACGAGTCTCTATTAGCTCAAAAAATGGCTCAAGCTCAATCAAAAACTTGTCTGAGTTATGCTCGCGTACTTCAGCAAATAATGCCGTGCGTACTTCAGCCAAATGACCTACATCAGGCTTAGCAATCACTAAATAACCTTTATCCTCTAAGACGCTGGCAAACGCCTCAGGCAATATCGGACTAAAAATACTGCTAATACCTGTCATACTATTTGCTGATAAGGGCAGATGTGCAGCGCTAGTCACTAGCGGATAGATTACTGTCTTATTATCAGACTGATTATCCGCATTAAGCCATAGATTTTTGGTTAGCTTGCTGGCTTTAGCTACGGCTAATACCGCAGGCTTACTAATGTCAGCGGCAATTAAAGTATCAACCCTTTTTATCTGAGCGATAGCTTGAGTGTAGTAGCCTTCGCCGCAGCCTATATCTAACCAATTGATCGAACTTTTAGCTTGTTCGCTATTTATCTGAGCTGGTTTAGTCGATAATAACTGGTCTAGTTGCTGAGAGATCAAAGTCTGTAATGGCTGATAATAACCTGCCTGCAAAAAGCGTTGACGCGCCGCAATCGATTCTAAGCTATCACCCGGCTGCTTAGACTTTTTTTGTTGCACGGGTAATAGATTGACATAGCCTTGCCGCGCCACATCAAAGCCGTGGGAGATATTTTTAGGATTTAAGCTGCCGTCACAGTGCCAATTAGTAACAGCTGGCAGTAATGGGGATTGGCAAATAGGGCAAGTAAATAGCGACACAGACATCTTAACATCCTCTAGATTTGCTTAGCATTTTAGCACTCGCATCTTAGCAAAAAACCGCATTGATAAGCGATAAAAAAAGCCACTCTGTATATTATCAAAGTGGCTTATTAACTTTATTAACAACTACAGGTATTATTTAAGGTCTCAACTAACGCAGTTTTAGTGTCATCAGGCCCAGCACTACTAAAACGATAGCAATAATCCAAAACCTTGCCACCACTTGCGTCTCTTTCCAGCCAATCTCTTCAAAGTGATGGTGTAGCGGTGCCATCCGAAAGATACGTTTTTTTCGCAGCTTATAAGAGCCCACTTGTAATATCACTGATACCGCTTCGGCGACAAACAAGCCGCCCATAATAGCAAAGGCAATCTCTTGACGGGTCATGACCGCAATAGTACCGAGCATTGCGCCCAAGGCTAATGCGCCTACATCGCCCATAAACACTTGCGCGGGATGAGCATTGAACCACAAAAAGCCAAGCCCGGCCCCTACCATAGCGCCGCAGACAATAATAACCTCAGAATTATAGGCAATATAAGGTACGTGTAGATACTCTGAAAATCTTACGTCACCTGAGACATAAGCCATCGCTCCAAGACCAGCGGCCACCAATACCACCGGCAATATCGCCAAACCATCCAAGCCATCGGTTAAGTTCACCGCATTTGAAGCGCCATTAATGACAAAGTAGGTAAAGATGATAAAAGCAATGCCAAAGGGCACCGCTGAGAAAGGAATCGCCCAGTTCTTGAAGATAGGCAATAATAAATCCTGCATCATACGCGTGGTAGCTATATCAGGCTGCAAGGTCGAAATATAATATAAGGAGACACCGACGAAAATAGCGCCTACCGAGAGCCAAAAGTATTTTTTGCGCGCAATAAGTCCTGTTGGGTTTTTATACTTAATTTTTAGCCAATCATCGGTCCAACCTACCGCGCCAAAGATCACCATCACTACTAATAATATCCAAACGTAAGGATTATTTAGTCGTGCCCATAACAGCGTTGCCACGCCAATTGCAGTAAGAATAAGTACCCCGCCCATCGTTGGCGTACCTGTCTTAATCAGATGCGACTGCGGGCCATCATTACGAATAGCCTGCCCATATCTAAGGGTGCGCAAGTGATTAATCACTCGCTTGCCAAGTAGCAAACTAAAACCTAAAGCGGTAATAACCGCAAGAAGCGCACGCAGTGTCAAGGAAGATACCGCAGAAAACGGTGAGTAATACTGGCTAAGCCATTCAAACAACCAAACTAACACCGCCTACTCCTCGATTAGCGCATTAATGAGCGTTTCCATTTCCATAAAACGGGAACCTTTAAATAACACAGTACAAGGCTGTGCTTGCTGCGCTTGTAGATACTGCTGCAAATACTGTAGTAAACTGTCTTTATCATCAAAAGCATGAGCGCTAATACCGCCAATCTCCTCAGCGCCTGCCACCGTGTACTGCGCGTATTCGCCAACACAAAGTAGCACATCGATACCGGTCGCGGCGATAGTACGGCCAAGTCCTTGATGCTCGCTAACGGCAGCGTCGCCCAATTCACTAATGTCACCGAGTACCATGACTTGGGTACCCGTCTGCGCCGCTAATACTTTGGCAGCGGCGCGTACCGCATGAGGATTGGCATTATAAGTATCATCAATCAGTCGATGATTACCTAAAAGCTGGCTATTGAGGCGACCTTTAGCCGGACGCGCGTTCTCAAGGCCAGTGACAATATCTTCGATGTCGATATCTAGTGCATAAGCACAAGCGGCAGCGGCAAGAGCATTATTAACATTATGCTCACCCGCTAGCGGTAGGCAGATATCTTGTACCTTATTACCGATATGCAGTTTAAATTCGCTGCGCTCAGGCTCGACATCTAGGTGGCTTGCGCTCACATCGGTATTACCAAAGCCAATCACCTTAGCCGTATTTTTCTCAGCGGTGCGCCGTAGCTGATTGGTAAAGTCGTCTTTATCCGGCACAATGGCAAATTGATTATCGCTTAGCGTGTGATAAATCTCCGCCTTAGTCTGGCAAATGCCCTCACGGCTGCCAAATTCGCCTAAATGCGCGGTACCAATATTGAGAATACAAGCGACATCAGGACGTACCAGCTCAGTGGTATAAGCAATCTCGCCGATATGATTAGCGCCTAGCTCCATAACGGCATAACGGTGATGATCGGAGAGCTCTAATAGCATCATCGGCACGCCCAAATCATTGTTGAGATTGCCGCGAGTAATCAAGGTTGGCGCAAGGCGACCAAAGATACTGCCGAGCATCTCTTTACAAGTGGTTTTACCACTAGAACCAGTAATGGCAATCACCGTCAAATTCGGATGTTGCTGACAACGATAAGCACCCAATTGACCCAAAGCCAAGCGCGTATCATCGACCACTAACTGTGGAATACTAGTAGAAATAGGATGCGAGACAATCGCTGCGATAGCGCCTTTGGAAGCGGCAACATTGATATAGTCGTGACCATCGAAATTGTCACCACTCAAGGCCAAAAAGATATCACCGGTTTGAATGGTGCGCGTATCGGTAGTGATGCGGTTACTAGTAACGACAAGCTCGCTACTGTCTTCACTCTGAGCTGAGGAGTTTGAGGCGGTTTGCGCCGCTTGCCAACGACCACCAAGCGTTGCCGTCGCGGTTAGCAAATTTTCAGCTTGCCAGACATAAAGTCCCTGCGACTGAATGGTGTTGTGGTTGTCCACGGTCATAGTCGATACCTTTTTTATTAGCTCATTGTTGTGTTGCTGTGTTTTTTTATTATCAGTTGCCAAGCGCTTATGCGCGGCCTGCATCCGTTAGCGCCTGCTGCAAGATGACACTGTCGTCAAAATCATAACGTACGCCGTTGATCTCTTGGTAAGTCTCGTGGCCTTTGCCTGCGATAACGACGATATCATCAGCACTGGCATTATTGACCGCATATGCTATCGCTTTTTGCCGAGCAGGCTCGATCTGAGTGCGCTGATACTGCTCGTCACTCATGCCGACTTGCATATCTTCTAAGATGGCATTGGGGTCTTCAGTACGCGGATTATCAGCGGTCAATACCACTTGATCAGCTCCACTAAGCCCCGCTTGCGCCATGAGTGGACGTTTGCCCGCATCGCGATCGCCGCCGCAGCCAAATACTGCCCAAAGCTTACCGTCACAGTGTGTTCTAAGACTGGCTAATACTTGACTTAATGCGTCAGGAGTATGCGCATAATCGACAATAAAGCAGCCCTCTTTTGAAGGTACACGCTGCATACGTCCAACCGCGCCGTGTAGCTTAGGAACTAGCTTACTCATCTGTGTCATATCAATGCCAAGCGCTACTGCTGCTGCGATAGCGGCTAATAGGTTGGCGACATTAAAGCGGCCTAATAGCGGGCTAATAATATCGATGTCGCCAAACTCACTGTGCAAAGCAATCTTTACCCCTTGCAAGCTTGGCTGAATATCAACGGCCCTAAAAGTCGCTGATTTTGACGAGTCTAAACTATACGTCCAAACCGTCAAGTCACTTGCTTGCGCGGTATCTAGCATCGTTTGAGCATAGTTTTCACCATGAGCATCATCGATATTGATAATGGCATGAGTAAGACTTGGAAAATGCTGGCTATCAAAGAGTCGGGCTTTGGCAGCGATATACTCGTTCATATCGGCATGATAATCTAAGTGATCGCGTGATAAATTGGTATAAATCGCCACTTTAATCGGCACCCCTTGTAGACGCTGCTGATCAAGACCATGAGAGCTGGCCTCTAACGCCAATAAGTCAACGTTTTGCGCGCCCATTTGCTGCAAAAACTGCTGTACTGCTAAGGCATCGCCAGTGGTGTGACTGGCTTGCACTAAGGCATTAAGTTTACCATTACCAGCGGTGCCCATCACCGCGCTGCTCATGCCCGCCAATTGCGCTAGCTGGGCTACTAATTGGCTAATAGTAGTTTTGCCATTGGTACCGGTCACTGCTACTACCGTTGGCAACTGAACTGGCTGCTGATATTGCAGACGCGCTTGTACCAAATCACCCAAAAAGTCGCGAATATTTGGGGCGTAGATAACCGGACAAGGTAAATCAGATAATGGCGACTCAGCACTCAAGTCGTTATCGTCGAGTTGAATGTTTGCGTTAGGCGGTACACTGGCTTTAGCAAATAGCGCGGTAGGATCAATCTCAGATAAGATAAAAGCCGCCTTCTGAGCGGCTTGCTGCAGATAATGGCGGCTTTGTTGACAGTTTGGCTTTTGGCTCTTGAGCAGGATAAAGACGTCATTTTTTGCCACTTGACGGCTATCTAAGTGTAACTGATTAAAGCCAATAGTCAGCACTGAGCATGGAGTATTAACTGCGCCTAACATCTTTAAATCATCTAACTTATTAAGGCTCACGGATAGACGCTGTTGTCTGTCAAGAGCGTGACCCTCTTGAGCCTCTGCTGCGTCCATAAGCTGCTGCAAAGTCACGGTATTAGTCTGATTAGCGTCAGTCATAAAAAATCCTAGAGCAAGAATAAATGAGATAAAAATAAGGCCAGTCGCTATGACGGCTCTTTTGTCTGCAACGGTTTATCAAGCGGCACATTATACAGGCGTAATGCCTCTTTCATGACATTATGAAAGACTGGCGCGGCCGTTAGACCAGCATAATGCAGACCGCGCGGATCCTCTAGCAAGATAACACCGACTAACCGCGGATTAGATACCGGTGCCATACCAGCAAAAACGTTACGATACTGGTCACTGTAATACCCACCGTCAGGGTTGATACGGCGCGAAGTACCCGTTTTGCCTGCCACTCGATAACCATCAATGTCAGCCGCTTTTGCCGTACCACCCGGCTGCGTGACACTCTCTAACATCTGTACAATCGCCATCGCTTGCTCATGCTCCATTACCCGTTTACTAGGTAATGGTTTGTCAGTCTTTGTTAGCGTTAACGGATGCATCACCCCGCCAGCGGCTAAGGCTGCGTAAGCTTGTGCTACTTGTGCTAGCGTCGCCTCCATGCCGTAGCCATAACTGACTGTCGCACGGCGAGCGGTTTCTTTTTCTTCTGGCGTGGTGACTTGGCCGCTAGCTTCAGCTGGAAACTGTAGCGGCGTTTTGCTACCAAAGCCGAACTGGCGCTGCATGTTGGTGATGGCATCAGCAGGCAAGGATAACGCTATCTTAGTTGAGGCGACGTTACTTGATTTTTGTAATAAAGTAGCAAGGTTAATGGTACCCAAATTATTGTGATCACGAATGGTGTAGCCGCGCACACGAATAGAGCCAGGATTGGTATCAATGAGCGAGTTGGCGGTGTATTTTCCTGAGTCGAGTGCCGCAGCAACGGTAAAGGGCTTCATGACCGAGCCTGGCTCAAAAGTATCGAGTAGCGCCCGGTTACGCTGATTTTCACCGGTCATCTCATTAAGATTATTGGAATTAAATGAAGGCCAAGTCGACAAAGCCAGCACCTCGCCGGTTTGTACATCAACGACCATCCCCGTTGACCAGCGCGCTTGCTGCAAACGTCCAGCTTTCTCTAACTCTTTATAAAGCAAATACTGCAAACGCGAATCAATCGTCAGCGCTACATCTTTACCCGGAACTTCTGGTTTTAGCTGCTTAATCTCTTTTAGACTGTTTTGCTTGGCATCTTTTAATACCAAGACTTTACCGTCCTCACCTGCCAATACTTGCTCGTATTGACGCTCAATACCAGCACGGCCTTCATAGCCGCCTTCAGGGTCATTAGCGTTTTGACCCATAAAGCCTAATAGCTGTGAGTTGGGCTGCGGCTGCGGATAGTAGCGCTGAAAGAAATTTTTCTCATAAACGCCTGGGAAATCAAGCGAGCTAACGCTTTGGGCAATCTCAGGCGTCACTTTATTAAGTAGCGGTAGATAATGCGAACCAGGTCCTGAAGGCAGCGCGGCTTTGACTGCTTCTTCATCAGTAAAATCAATATCTTTATCGATCGCTGTGGCTTTTTCAAGCTCAGTGACCGGGATGTTGGCCGCGGCTGCTAGCACCGTTAGATCCATATTATCTAAGCGCTTTTGCATCCGCGCGCGTAGCACCGGCTGACTGGGGTTTTCAATAATGACTCTATTGAGCTCGTAATACTCCTGCGCATAATCATGCGGACTAAACGACACTGTCGCTAGTGGAGCGCTCACTGCCAATGGCAAATTATTGCGATCAGTAATCATACCGCGATAAGACTTTTGTGTGCGCTCGCTGGTGATCAGCTCATTGCCTTTATCTTGATAAAACTGCGCATTAGCTACTTGTAAATAATAAGCACGGCCTATGAGTAGACCCAAAACCGTCAAAGCAATCGCCCAAACAAAGCGAAAGCGGTTTTTGTCGTACTCAAAGCTACCACGTGCAGAAGCACCCGAGGCTTTGCTCATGATAGATCTTTTGCTTTTGCGGTTTTTTACACTGGTATAAGCGCCTTGGGAATCGTCTTTTTTACGACGAGAAAACCGTTTTTTATCAGCGCTGCTTTCATTAGTTTTTGGCGCAGCTTTGGCTTTGCTAGCAGGACGCAGAGGCTTTATAACTTTACCGCTAGCTGGTTTTCTATTGGTAGGCTTTTTGGCGCTCATAGTCCCTCCTCCGCAGTATTGGCCGCTGCAGAGGCAGGATTATCAGGACTTAAATCCGTATTATCGCTATCGGTATCACTATTATCAGTGTCGGCAGTAGCGATGGTATCGCCCGCTATCACTGGCGCTCCAGGCTGAATAATGAGCTTATCTTTGAGGGTTGGCGAATACATACCCAGCTCGGCGACCGCTCGACTCGCTATTTGCGGAGTTGCGCTGAAGGTTTGTTGTTCGATAAGCAAACGCTGATGCTCTACTTGCAGCTTGCGTTGTTGTTTTTTCATATCTTGCAAGGTTTTGTAGTCCTGATGATATTGCTGAACCGTTTCAGCGGTCTTAATACCGCTCCAAACAATACCAGCCGCCAATAACAATAGCGCCACTACATAGATATTTACAGCACTAAAACGCTGCGCAAACATCTCACCTACATCGTTATGATTAGAGCTTGCGGCGCGGTCAGATTTAGGTTTGCGAGATATTGCCATGACGATCTCAAAAAGATGAACTTAAAGGTAGATAAAAAGTAGCAGAAAATGATTAGTAACCTGCAATAGCTTAGGTAACCCTAAATAGCAAATAGCTCGCTAGTTTAACGGTTGTTACTTACCGCTTTTTAACAGCTACGTAGCTGTTGAAGCTTTATGATACTCAACATCAGTACGAGTCGCGGCTCGTAGCCAAGCACTTCGCGACCGTGGATTTTGAGCAATCTCAGCTTTGCTTGGGCCAATACGTTTGGGCTTACTAAAATAACGTGGACGCTGCGGCGGCATCGGTAGGTTTTCATCTTCCGGATACTGCCCCTTACTATGGCGCTGCAAAAACTGCTTGATACGCCGATCCTCAAGCGAGTGAAAGCTGATTACCGATAATTGAGCGCCTACCTTTAAAACCGCAAGGCTTTGCTGCAAAAAGCTATCAACGTCGCCAAGCTCATTATTAATAAAAATACGCATCGCCTGAAAGCTTTGAGTAGCTGGATGCTTGCCGCGTTGCCAGTTAGGGTGCGCCGCTTTTATCACCTCAGCCAGCTCAAGAGTCGACTCATAGCTATCCATCTGCTTGATAGCACGGGCGATACGGCGACTGTGCCGCTCCTCTCCAAACTCAAACAATACATCCGCCAAAGTCTCATCATCGACTTGCTCAAGCCACTGTGCCACTGATTGTCCACGGCTAGTGTCCATACGCATATCGACAGCGCCATCACGCATAAAACTAAAGCCGCGACTGCCATCATCGATCTGCGGAGAGGAGATACCTAGATCGGCCATCAGCCCATCGACTTGCTCAATATCAAGCTTAGCCAAGTGGTCACTCAAAGTAGCGAAGCTATCATGCACTACCGTTACACGGCTATCCTCACTCGCTAATTGGTTAGCGACTGCAATTGCAGTGGGATCTTTATCAAAAATAATTAAGCGCGCATTATCAGCCAAATGCGAGAGTAGCAATCGGCTATGCCCGCCGCGGCCAAAAGTGGCATCGACGTAGACACCGCTTGCTTGTAAGCTATCTTTGCTAGCATCGATAGGTAAGGACTTGACGCCTAGCACAGCGGCGACCGCTTCGTTCAATAACACCGCTTCATGATTAAAGCTCAACTCATCGGCAACCGCAGTAGACTTAGTATCTAGTTTGGCGTCTAAATTAGAATCAGGCTTTGAATTTAATAGTGACACAAATAACTCAGTAAATGACGACCCTAATGGCCAGTAATGATAAAAATAAAAATCAGATAAAAATAAACAAGTTACCCTCAGCTAGCGTTATTATCGCAAGGATACACGGCTAGTCAAGCACCAACTGGGCTTTTAGCTAAAAATATCTTGGCTGTCTGTTATACTAGCGCTATATTTTACGCTATTTTTTATACTTATTTATATCTCTGTTTATTCAATTATCAATCAAAACCGGTTACACCAAAACTTCTTAACTAAACACTTTATCTGAGGCTCCTATGACGCAACCCACATCATCTACCAAGACTACCGCTACTGCTCGCCCGGTACGCACTCGTATTGCCCCTTCGCCTACGGGTTTCCCGCATGTCGGCACCGCTTATATTGCGCTATTTAATCTAGCTTTTGCCAAAGCTAACGGTGGCGAATTTATCTTGCGCATCGAAGATACTGATCAAGTGCGCTCCACGGAACAATCTGAGCAAATGATTTTGGACGCGCTACGCTGGGTAGGACTTGATTGGGCGGAAGGCCCTGACGTTGGCGGTCCTCACGCTCCTTATCGTCAAAGCGAGCGCGCTGATATCTACAAAGAGCACGCCCAGCAATTACTTGATAATGATCATGCTTTTCGCTGTTTTTGTACTGCCGAGGAGCTAGATATCATGCGCAGCGAGCAAATGGCGCGTGGCGAGACCCCTCGTTATGACGGCCGCTATGCTGATCTGCCTCGCGAAGAGTCGGATAAAATGGCAGCTGATGGCAAGCCTTTTGTCATTCGGATGCGCGTACCAAAAGAGGGCGTTTGTAAGGTTGAGGACATGCTACGCGGTACTGTTGAGATTCCTTGGGAGCAAGTCGATATGCAAGTCTTGCTAAAAACCGACGGCCTACCGACTTATCATCTAGCCAACGTGGTCGATGATCATTTGATGCAAATCAGCCATGTGATGCGCGGTGAAGAATGGCTCAACTCAGCGCCTAAGCACCAATTACTATATGAATACTTCGGTTGGGAGATGCCAATCTTATGCCATATGCCGCTGCTGCGCAACCCTGATAAATCAAAACTCTCCAAGCGTAAAAACCCAACCTCGATCACTTATTATCGTGATGCTGGCGTATTGCCTGAGGCGCTACTCAACTATTTGGGCCGTATGGGCTACTCGATGCCTAATGATGCCGAAAAGTTCACTCTTGATGAGATGATCGCAAGTTTTGATATTCAGCGCGTCTCTTTGGGCGGTCCGATCTTCGATATCGAAAAGCTTAATTGGCTAAATAGTGAATGGCTACGGGCGCTAACACCTGAGCAGCTAAAAAATAAAATCCTTGACTGGGCCAATAATAGTGACAAATTAACCGCTATGGCAGCAGCTATCCAGCCGCGCATTGAGCTGTTATCAGACGCGGTAAATTGGGGCGGTTTTTATTTCCAGAACTTACCTCAGATCAGCGCCGAAGATTTTAATCACAAGACGCTCTCTGCTGAGCAAATTATGGAGATATTGCAGTTGACCGCTTGGCAGCTAGAAGCACTACCTGAATGGAAAGAAGAAGATATCTATAAAGTAGTTAAAGGGATGTCAGCGGCGCTTGATATTAAGATGCGCGACTTTATTGCGCCGTTCTTTATCGCTATCGCTGGTAGCACCTCCTCTACACCAGTGATGAACTCGATGTGGATCATCGGCGCCGATATGACTTTGAACCGCTTACGTCACGCTATCGAGGTACTTGGCGGCCTCGGTAAGAAAAAACTGAAAAAGCTTGAGAAAACCGCGATGAATTTGCCAGATTTTTTGGCTGATGCTGAATAATGAATTGACTAGCTAATCAGTTCGCAAGCTTGAAATAACGTGGGTGATGCAATGGCAAAACCCACATTATTTTATAGACTGATCTATCAGAGATAAGTGAAATCCATATGAGGAAATTGAGTTTCCATTATATTTGCGAGTTCTTTGTTTTGTTCACGAGTTGGTAATTTATCAAAGATACCCATATTTTTCATAGTCTTTTCTTCAAAATCTTTGATCTCTTTATCTGAAGCTTCTTCATTGATTCGATTCTGTATTTTGTTAATTGTCATTTGGAACTCCAAAAATAAGTATTATCCTAACTTTAAAGGCTATTTTATCAGTTTGGCTTAGTCAAGCCTTTAATCAATATAATGCAAACAACCGTATATTAATTTTCATCTAAATATATTTGCTATTTTTCAAAAATAGCTATTGACAACCTCTCTACTATTCCCTAAAATACGCTCACTCTTAACGAGGGGCTATAGCTCAGTTGGTAGAGCACTTGCATGGCATGCAAGGGGTCAACGGTTCGACTCCGTTTAGCTCCACCATCTATTTATCATAAGATTTTATCTTTATATAAATATCGTTATTAGGACAGTATCAGCACCTAGGCAAGGCTAGTTATTATAACTAACCACTCTGATATTGTGAGGTACCGTTATAACCTTTTGGTTGTGACACTCTATGCGTCCCCATCGTCTAGAGGCCTAGGACACCGCCCTTTCACGGCGGTAACGGGGGTTCGAATCCCCCTGGGGACGCCACTATTCGGCGTCACTTATTAGCCCTTTTGTTTAGTATGATATAAGCCATTAGATTAGACTAATAAGCGCACCTTTAAATCCCAGTCATCATTATGGTGACTGGGATTTTTTTGTCTACAAGTTTATATGATAGCTCCGCTGCTATTTTTGTAACTCTTCTAATCGTTATAAACCTTTAAATGAAAAGCAGGGCTAAATTATAAGTTAATCACTTTAACTTAATGTCTACACGAACTTACATCTAAGTCATCCTTTTACGTAGCTTAACATCCTTATACACGATAGCTCTCTTTTTAAACTTAACAGCATTATTAATGTAGCGCTTAATTCCCTATGCTGGCTTTATGTTTATTGACGTTTACTATGAGCTCAATAGCTAGTAGTAAACTCTTTAGTTAATTATTAAAGCCTCTCATCTATTGAGATGACATAAAATCTAGAACAAAAAATAAGGAATAGCTATGTTGCCCACTACTTACTCTCCTCAGCGTCGTCCTTCTTGGCGCGGAGTGCTAGCTGGCCTTGTCATGGGGCTAATAGTCGTCATGGCAATGGTAGCTCTAGCCTTGGTGTTAAGCTCATTTTTACCCTTTGACTTAAAAGGCACTAGTATTGCTGGCGGTATTTATGCCGCTGTTACTGCTTTAGTCAGTGCCTTTGTCGCAGGCTACTACGCTATCAAGTTTTCGGCACCAGAGGCTATCTTTGGTGATGGAACAGAGGTGGATCAAAAAGATGCTACTTTGACGGGTATGTTGACAGCAGCTTTGATTGTGTTGTTTACTACCTTTTTTGCTATGAGCGGCGCTACTAGTATTTTGGCAACCGCTGGTAATGTCGTTGGTGGTACGGTTAGTACGGTAGCTAAGACTGCAGGCGGCGTTGCAGCAGCAGGTACCTCAGCGGTAGGGACAGCAGCCGTTGCCGTTCCTGATAGCTCTATTGAACAGCTACAACAAAGAGCGCAGCAAGCCTATCAAACGGTTTCTGGTAATATTAGTAAAGAAGATCTTAATAATTTAGTCGCCAAAAACACTCAAAACCTAAACGAGCAACAAATCGCAGCCACTACTAACGTGGTAGAACAGATGATCAATGAGACTCGCGGTGATGTGCAAGATATGGATTTCACTAGTGTCGATACTTGGCGTAACATTGATGACTATGCCAAACAGCGCATGGCATCTATTGAACAAACGCTACAAAGTGATGAGCTAATTACTCGCCTGCAAGCTCAAGGGTTAACTGAAGCTCAAGCATTAGAAGTACGTAATGAAGTGACTCAGTCATTTAGTGAGTATAAAACAAAAACTGAGCAATACATCGCTCAAGCTCAGCAGACTGTCGATCAAAATCTACAACAAGCTGAAGATGTTGCTCGTAAAGCAGCGTTATACAGTGGTCTATTTTGGTTAATCAGTGCCTTGCTAACGTTTGTGGCTGCCGTTGCCGGTGCAAAAAGTGCGGCGACCAGTCATCGTTTGGACAAGCCCATTGTCACTTGGGGTGATAACGTTCGTTAATTATTCGTTAATTACTCATTGATTAATAGCGTCTTAAGTTAAAAACTAAAAAGCTCAATCCCAGCAAAATAGGATTGAGCTTTTTTTATGAGCGTCTTTTACATTTATAATGGGTCTGATGATTACAATGGAGTGATTATCTTAAGATTTGACTAAACCTTTAAGTGATAAGTTTAAAGACAAATAAGTGCCGATTAATATCACTATTGAGCCAACAATAGCAAAGATGTCTAAAGCCTCATCAAGCAATATATAACCAAATAATATCGCAAAGATTGGAATCACTAAGGTAATGCTCGTCGCTCGCATCGGTCCGATATTTTTGATCAAACGATTCATAAAAATAAGGGCAATCGCAGTGGAGAATACACCAATACAAATAACGGATAGCCAAGCCTTTATACTGATGGTTTTACCATAGGGAAACTCATAAATACCGATAGGAAGCATCACAAGACTAGCGATGATAATAGAGCCTGCTGTAATCGGAATGGGTGAGAGATTTTGTAAATAGTTTTTGGTAAGATTAGCGCCGACAGCGTAACCGACGCAGCCCAATAACGCATACCCTAGCGGCCATAGACCTGCTGACTCTGAAGCTTGGGTACCAAACAGGTTTTCACTCATCAAGATAACCACACCGATAACGCCAATAATAAGCCCTACTATCTGTTTTTTTGCCAGCTTATCCTTAAAAAAAGTACTAGCAATAAAACCGCTCATCATTGGTACAGAAGCATTGAGCACCGCTAAAACCCCAGCGTTTACCGATTGAGCGGAAAAGGAAAATAGCACAAAGGGAATCGCGGTTGAGAATAGACCGACTATGGCTAACAGCTTCCAATTTTGCCTAATACCCAAGCGATTATTAGGACTTAGCAGCACAAAAACTAGCATCGTAGCCCCAGCAAATAATACGCGCAAGCTAGCAAAGGCAATAGAACCAAATTCAGGAACGCCCACTCTATAAAAAATAAACGATAACGACCACATAAAGGATAAACTAATAAAAATAATAAGGTCGCGTCTACTCATAGTTGGCTCAATTTAGCAGTGATTTGGCAAGCGGATAAGACAGAATATTTTATCGTAATAAAAAGAAGCCGATGATAACGTTTTGGCGGCTCAAAGAATGCTATTTTTATGTATAAATAGTCAGCCCAAAAAGAGAGTATAAGCTATGTTTGGTATTGAGAATTATTGGGGATTTATTTTAACCGGTATTTTATTGAATATAACGCCAGGCTCGGACACTATGTATATCATTACCCGTAGCGTCTCGCAAGGCAATAAGGCTGGGCTATACTCGGTGCTAGGTATCGTCTCAGGTATTTTAGTGCATACTGTGTTAGCAGCGCTAGGATTATCAATTATTTTAGCCAAGTCGCCTTTAGCCTTTACTATCGTTAAGTATCTTGGCGCTGGTTACTTGTGCTATTTGGGCTTGAAAATGCTGACCAGTAAAAAAGATTCTGTAATCACTGATGATTTAACCGATAACCAAAAGCTGATTCCAGCTAACACTTTAGCTTATAAGAAAATATTTAAGCAAGGCGTGCTAACCAATACACTTAATCCAAAAGTCGCGCTATTTTTTATCGCTTTTTTTCCGCAGTTTATCGATGCAAGCTACGCACATAGCACGCTGTCTTTTTTAATTTTGGGACTGAGCTTTGCCCTAACGGCCTTAGTTTGGTGCTTGTGTCTAGCGCTACTAGCGGCAAGATTTAGCAAAAAGCGGCGTGAGAATCCAGCGATTGAATCTATGTTAAACAAGATAAGCGGCGTGGTATTTATTGGCTTAGGGATTAAGCTTTTGTCTGAGAAAAACTAAGGGTAATAAATTAAACAGATTTAGCATCTATTGAATTGTTTCAGCGCTTAAAGAGAATACAAACGTAACCCACCGTTATTTATATTGATAGTTACTAATTTGGTAGGTTACGCGTTAGTTAAGTCGTCCTAAGCATACTCAGCGCTGCTTAAGGCTTGCTAATCTTATTGGAGTTTATCTTTGGCGACCAAGGCAAGCCTGCATTTTGCCAACCGTTTATTAAGCGAAAACCTTGGTTCTCTCCTTCTTTGACGGTATCCCCTTGAAAACCATGATCGACATATTTCACATTGGTAAACCCTTGGCTTAATAGATAATCAGCGCTAGGCTTGCCACGCGCCGAACCTGAACGGCACATCGTTACTATCAACGCATCTTTATCTAAGCCTTTATCTTGCAAAGCTTTTTCGACATCGCGAGCGAAGTTTGGATTATCAGGCATCGAAAAAATCGCTTTATCTTCATTAAAATTAGTCCGATCGACTTGCTTGAATGGGATATTGATATCGACAGCATCAGTAAAGCCGATAAACATAATCTCCACAGGATCTCTGACATCGACAAATAAAATATCATCAGGGTTTTGTTGTACCATACTCCAAACCGCTTGCGGCGTCATAGATAACGCATCTTTTGCTAAAGCATGGGTGCTCAAACCGAACAACATCAGCAATGATAATATAATAGCTTTCATCTAATTCTCCATAAATTGATATTTTAAATAATATTATATTTATTTATATAATTATATCTTACTGCTCTTAGAGTAATAGTGCAATAGATGAATAGAAGTGTTGTAAAGTGGCGTTGTTGTTGTCATTAAACTTTGCACCTAGATCCCCTCCTTGAGCCAAAGCTAACATTGAAAGTGTTATCATCTTATGTTTTGTAAATGATTTTGAAAGATAAGAATGGTAAGGCTATGAGTTTTATAAAGCTGTTTTCGGGTGTTCTCGGTATGGTTGTACTGATAAGCTGTATTTACCTTATCAATGCTAGTACCGTCACGGTTGACTCTGTGGCCTGTGACGCCGCTAATAACAATGATATTGTTTTATACGGTGCTGTCTGGTGTCCTTATTGTGAGCAGACTAGAGAGCTACTTACCGCGCACAATGTTGACTACTGTGAGTATGATATCGAGCGCTCCGCTGAGGGTTTTCGACAATATGAGAGCCTCGGCGGTGGCGGTGTGCCTTTGCTAATGTTTAATGATGAAGTGATTCGCGGCTACAATAAACCTGCGATTGAGTGGCAGGTGCAGAGTCAGTAGAGCCTCCATTACGAACTATCAAACACAAAAAAGCCCACTCATTGCGAATGGGCTTTCTCTAATCCTAAGCTAAATCTAATCAACCATTAAGCCGCATCTTTGCTCTCGCTGGCTAGCTGACGTAATACATAGTGCAGTACGCCGCCATGACGGACGTATTCGCGCTCTTTTGGCGTCTGCAGGCCAACGTTGACTTCAAAGGTCTCCTCTGAACCATCAGCGCGGGTAGCAGTGACTTGAGCGGTTTTGCTCTCGCCATTATTAAGACCGCTAATGCTGATGACCTCTGAGCCATCAAGCTTATAAGTCTCGGCGTTTTCGCCGTCTTTAAAGGTCAATGGCAATACGCCCATGCCCACTAAGTTGGAGCGATGAATACGCTCGAACGAGGTGGTCAATACCGCTTTGACCCCAAGTAGGATAGTCCCCTTCGCTGCCCAGTCGCGGCTAGAGCCTGAGCCATATTCTGCCCCGCCAATCACTACGAGCGGACGCTTATCTTCTTTGTACTTCATCGCCGCGTCATACATCGCCATCTCAACGCCTTCGGCAAGCGTCGCTTTATCGCCTTTGAAGTAGTAAGTATAGCCGCCCTCTTTACCATTCATCATCTTATTTTTGATACGGATATTGGCAAAAGTACCGCGAGTCATAACTGCATCATTACCACGGCGTGAGCCATAGCTGTTGAAGTCAGCTTCCATCACGCCGCGCTCTTGCAAATACTTACCCGCAGGAGAGCCTGCATCGATGTTACCCGCTGGCGAGATGTGATCGGTGGTGATTGAGTCGCCGAACAGACCTAAGATGCGCGCGCCTTCGATATCAGGAATCCCTTCAGGCTCCATAGTCATGCCATCAAAGAATGGTGGGTTCTTGATGTACGTTGAGCCTTCATCCCAAGGATATAACT
>JARIDJ010000045.1 GCA_029267175.1 Psychrobacter sp.
TTGCGCCAGGCGGTAGTGGATGGCGAGTTTCGCGCCGATTTATTTGCGCGTCTTAATACATGGACGTTCTTTTTGCCGTCACTTAAAGACAGATTAGAGGATTTACCCGCCAATATCGACTATGAATTAGCAAGATTAGGGAGCGAGCAGCAGCAGCAATATCGATTTGAGCCAACTGCGCGGCAACAGTATGAAGACTTTGCAACCAGTTCACAGGCGACATGGCAAGGCAACTTTCGGGATTTAAGCGCGAGTATGATTCGCTTGACCACGCTTGCTGATAGCAAAGTGATTAGGGTAGAGGATGTAGAAGCAGAGATTGAGCGTTTAACGGAGCTTTGGTCATCATCGGAAAACATACAGTCTAAAAATAGCCTAAGTAAAGATAAACTTGAAACCACGCTAAATAGTGGACTACTAGAGCAGGGTAGTCATAACCTTTTAAAACGATATCTAGACGAAGAAATGCTGGAGACGATTGATCCTTTCGAAGCAATACAATTAGCTTACGTGATTGAGGTCTGTATCGCTCATAAAAATCAAGCAGCGGCGGGGCGTTATCTTTATGCTAACTCTCGCGATAAACTAAAAAATCCCAATGATAGCGATCGTTTGCGTAAGTATTTAATGAAGTTTGGGCTTAGGTTTGATGAGTTAAATTTAGTTAAATAAATTTTATATAAGTTGAGGAGTATGTTCGATGATTAAAGCGTTTTTAAGCATTAGTATTGGTTTATATATGGCAGTATTAGCTACTACTGCCCAAGCGTCAATTTATGACAAAACAAGTTGTCATTATTCTAACGTTTACGAAGATATCGATTGTCTAAATAAAGAGAATAAGCAGTTTATTAATGATCTGAATAATATTTATAACATTATAAAAACTACCAAAGTCTCGGTTGATGAAGTATTAGTACCTAGTAGCGAATACTTAAAGGCTTTTAGTGAATCACAAATGGCATGGGATAAATTTACTACTGCCAATTGTGAAATGCTTAATCTGCCTTATGCTAGTTTGCAAGGTGGCGGTACAGGTTTGGTGCATAGAGCGTGTTGGAATGATGCCTATCGTAATCGAGTTAATGAGCTTAATCGCTGGATTTTAGAGCTGCAAAGTAACTAAAGTGGCTATAGGAGTTAAGGTTTTCGACAAGGATAAATGACCATATGAGATTCAAATCACTTTCTAAAAATTTTGGCCCTATACTAAGCTCAGTTATATTAATGATCGTAACTCAATCAGCACTAGCACAGAGTAATGATGATCTTAACTGTGATCAGGCGATAACTACACTTGATATCAACTACTGCGCCTCTCAAGAAGGAGCTGTAGCAGATAAAATAATGCGTCGATATCTGATTGCCAGTTATAGCCAATATAAGCATGACCCTAATACTGTCAAAGCTATAAAGACATCACAGCAGACATGGAAAACTTATAAAAATAGCAATTGTGATGCGGTACATACGTCATGGAACACAGGCTCAATTCGAGGGCTTATGTCTATCAATTGCCATACTAGAATGACAAAGCAACGCACCTATGAGCTGTGGCTGAATTATTTAACTTTTATGGACAGCACCCCACCTATGTTACCTGAGCCTTTGTTAGACTAAGCACAGCCCTCCCATAACCTTAACGCGGACTCAAGACCAATACTGATACTGGTTACTACCTCGTTGTCCACTTGATACTTAGTACCTAACGTTTCATCATTAACGCTCTGATCATGCCAATAATAGACGATAATGTTCTCCTTGGGAGTACCATAAGGGCTGTCTTCGATCTCAGGTGATTGACCGTCGTGTTTGGCATATAACTGCTCAAGACTATCGCCAACCTTAACCCCAAAAGTAGACGCAATCTTTTCGCTCGATGTGCCTATTTCGACCACAGTATTATCTATAATCATATAGTATGCATCAGGATGATTAGCGCTTTGCGCACCAAAGCAGCCGTCTAAATCATCTGTATTTTGAGTTAATAATTGTGGATTGAAGGTATCGCCAAGCTTTATATTATCGTAGCTATTGGTAGTGAATGAGCTTGAGGGCGTGATGTCAGTAGTCATACGTTCATCGACTTTGACTTTGTCTTCGCTACTATTGATATGATCAGCGCTGACGCTGTCGCTTGCTGGCGTGCAAGCGGTTAGGCCAAACAGTAAAGCTATTAATAGCGCGGACACTTTAGGTAATTTGATATTAAAATTTGGCATTATCGACTCCGATGTTTAGGATCGTATGCTTTTACTATAGACCTGTCCTAACTAAAGTCAAATATAGCCAAACCTAGTTTTCAAAGTCATAATTTTTGACTACTGGTGTATCTGTCTTAAAATCATTTAATTGCCTAAGTTTTCGTTCAGAGAATAATACTGCTGATGTTATAGCTCAAGTTTGGGAGTTTGCGGCTATGGAGATTCACGATGAAATCTGCGGCGGTGATCCTTCTATCGGTCATGTGCGTAATCGTTATCGAATCAGCTCGGATGGTTCACTTATGAGATATAATGTTAGAGATGCTGAATACGTGCCGTATTGATAGCTACTGAATTTAGCAAAAAGCCTTATATAGCACTTCCAATCCGCTTAGCCAACGCCTGCAACTTCGGTACAATCATTGCTGCATACTCATCGCTATCCCAATTCGCCCTTGGTACGCTAGCATTGAGCGAGTATTCATATAATCCTGTTGTAACATCAAACACCCCAACCGCCACTGCCAATATATCGGATGAAAACTCTCCATCGGATAAGGTATAACCTTGCGTATCATAAAATCTTGTCGCTTCACTAAGCATAACTTGAGCTTGCTCATAATAAGTAGTAGAGAGTTGTTCGTGCAAATGAGTCTTTATGATTGCTTGCCGATTTGGTGCGCTTGTCGCATAGAAGGCTCTTCCAATAGCGGTACTGACAATAGGCACCGCCGAGCCCACTTGTAGATTGACAGATAGCCGAGCAGGGCTACGATGACAAGCCAAATAACGCATCTCCCCCTCTACTTCGGTAGCGAGATTAACTGAGACCTCATTTTCAATAGCGAACTGGCGAAGTAAGGGCTCAGCTATAGTGACTAAGTCATGACGGCTCCAAGCGGCAGCGCTAAGTCGCACCGCACTACTACCCAACTGATAGTGTCCCTGTTCAGTCGTACGCAAAAAACCAAGACTCGTGAGAGTATAAATCAAGCGAGTAACGGTCGCTTTAGGGAGACCACTCATATGCACCAATTGCTGATGGCTCAGAACCTCGTCGTTTTCAAAGGCAGCTAACAACGTCAAACCGCGTGCAAGCGCAGTGACGAATTGACGATCTTTATCGGCTTTGCTGTGCTGTAAAGTGGTATTAATTCGCGTCAGTAGAGGACTGGAAGTAGTCGTAAGTTTTGTCATTTTATAAGTAGATATCCAAGTAAAAGGTTTACAACGTCATAGTATTCTGTTTAAATAACTATATATTATGAAACTAAGTTTTGCACAGCGGAACAACACTGTCAAGAAGTATAATCATCAAAATGCTTTTCCTGCATAACATCATTCAAAAGCAGTACTACTAAATACTCATTTCTATAGCACCGACTACACCCGTCAAGGAGTAAGACATGGCCCCTGTTACCAATACCCGCACTAACTCAAGCCCCAGCTTTGATTGGGAAGATCCTTTTTTACTGCGCGACCAACTAACTGACGAAGAGCGTATGGTCAGTGATTCAGCCCATCAGTTTTTTCAAAAAGAGCTCATGCCTGGTATCGTGCACGCTAATCGTACTGAGACTTTCGATCGCAATATTATGCGGCAAATGGGTGAGATGGGTCTGCTAGGTGTCACCATCGAAGGCTACGGCTGCGCGGGTTTATCTAGTGTGGCTTATGGACTGCTAGCGCGTGAGATCGAAGCGGTGGATTCAGGGTATCGCTCGGCGATGAGTGTGCAGTCAAGCCTAGTGATGCATCCGATCCATGAGTATGGTACTGAGGAGCAACGCGAGAAGTACTTACCAAAATTGGCCTCGGGCGAATATGTCGGCTGTTTTGGCTTAACTGAACCTGATTCAGGGTCTGATCCGGCTTCGATGTCTACTCGCGCTCGCACTGTCGATGGCGGTTATGAGCTGACGGGTAGCAAGATGTGGATTACTAATAGTCCCATTGCTGATGTGTTTGTGGTTTGGGCCAAAGACGATGAAGACAAAATCCGTGGTTTCATTCTAGATAAAGGGATGAAGGGTCTATCAGCGCCGAAGATTGAAGGCAAGTTCTCATTGCGTGCCTCGATCACTGGCGAGATTGTGATGGATAAGGTATTCGTGCCAGAAGCTAACGCCTTTCCTGATATTCGCGGACTCAGTGGACCCTTTGGCTGCTTAAATAAGGCGCGTTATGGTATCGCGTGGGGATCAATGGGGGCGGCTGAGTTCTGCTGGAAAGCTTCGCGTCAATACACTTTAGATCGTAAGCAGTTCGGTCGTCCGTTAGCCGCGACGCAGCTAGTACAGTTCAAGCTTGCCAATATGCAAACTGAGATTGCGCTTGGCTTACAAGTGGCATTACGTGTAGGTCGTTTGATGGATGAGCATAACGCTGCCCCTGAGATGATATCACTCATTAAGCGTAATAACTGCGGTAAGGCGCTCGATATCGCGCGCGTCGCCCGTGATATGCATGGTGGTAATGGTATCTCGGATGAGTATCATATTATCCGTCACGTCATGAACTTAGAAGCAGTCAATACTTATGAAGGCACACACGATATTCATGCGCTAATTTTAGGGCGTGCCCAGACTGGTATTCAGGCTTTTTTCTAATTTTAAGCTAAATATAAGTTGTGCATAATCAACGTACGTTATTGTTGGCTCTTAATGAAGCGCTGAACATTAGCGTACGTTTTTTAGTTTTCGAGAGACGATAATAGAACGTGTTAATGATAAGAATAATAAAGATCGTTCAAAAGTAATAGTAAGCAAATAAGGAATATCATGGACAAAGTAGATATTAATAATAGCGATGATGCCATCAACAACGACAACCAAGGCGCATTGCAAGGTAT
>JARIDJ010000018.1 GCA_029267175.1 Psychrobacter sp.
GCTGTGTAGATATAGCATTAATGAGCGACTAGGCATGATCTGCTTTATGCTTTTCACGTAGCTGTTGACGTAACACTTTACCGACATTACTTTTTGGCAAGTCATCAACGAACTCAATCTGACTAGGACACTTATAGCGGGTTAAGTTTTTATGAGCAAAATCCATGATAGCCTTTTTGGAGAGTTGCTTGTTATCACGTATGACATATATTTTAACCGCTTCGCCTTGGCTTTCATCAGCGATACCGATGACTGCACAGTCTGAGATACCGGCACAATCTAGCATGACCGATTCAACCTCATTGGGGAAAACATTAAACCCTGAAACCAATATCATATCTTTTTTGCGATCGAGTAGGGTGAAATAACCTTGCTCGTTCATCTTGCCAATATCGCCAGTACGAAAATAGCCGTCAGCGGTAAAGTCTTTACTATTGTCCTTATTGAGATAGCCAGGCGTCACATTGGGGCCTTTCATACAGATCTCACCCGCCTCATTAACTGCGGCACGCTCGCCATTTTCATCGATGATAATCATATCAATACTAGGCAAAGGAATACCAATAGTGCCATTAAATTCGGTATTGGTCAGCAGGTTACAAGTACCAACCGCTACGCATTCAGTCATGCCCCAACCCTCTATCATCGGGCAATTAGTCACTTGCAACCAGCGCGAGGCGGTCTGTTCAGTGGCCGCCATACCGCCAGCTTGCGACATATGTAAATTGCTAAAATCAAGCTTACTAAAATCGGGGTGATCCAGTAAGCCTTTAAACAAAGTATTGACCGCTGGTAATATATGAAAGGGTTGTTTGGATAAGGCCTTGATAAATCCTGGTATATCGCGCGGATTAGGTATCAGGATAAAGGCATTACCAGAGCGGACGCCCACTAAGCTCAGCATAAAAGCAAAAATATGATAGAGCGGTAAGGCTAAAACCATGTTTATCTGCTCATCACCCACTTGCGAGATAATAGGTTCTGACCAAGTCTCAGATTGAAGGCCTGCGGCAACGATATTACGCTGAGTGAGGATAGCGCCTTTGGAAAGCCCAGTGGTACCACCGGTATACTGTAAGAATGCCGTTTGCTCTAGAGTCGCATTGACTTTGTTTAAGGTCAATTTTTTGCCTTTTTTTAGGACATCGGGGAAGCTAGTAACGCTATGCTTAGCGCTCTTAAGGTTATAATCAGGGATTAGTTTTTTGACATGTTGTATCAGCGTATTGACGATTATGCCTTTGAGACCCATCATATCGCCTATTTTTGAGACGACAATAGCTTCAACATCGGTATCATCAACCACTTCTTCAAGCGCTTTTGCAAAATTATCGACTAAGAATATAGCTTTGGCACCCGAGTCATTGAGCTGATGGCGTAGCTCACGGCCAGTATAAAGTGGATTGACTGGAGTACACACATAACCGGCTCGTAAGATACCAAGCATCGTTGGCAGATACTGCGGAATGTTTGGCATCATCAGCGCAACTACGCTACCTTGTGCCAAGCCTTGAGCTTGTAGCCAAGCAGCGATGGCTTTTGAGGCTTTATCGATATCCTCATAGCTGTGTTTGACGCCCATACAGATACTAAAAGTCTGCTTAGCAAAACTTGCGAAACTCTCTTCATAGAGCTCTATCAAGCTTGAGTACTGCTCAGGGTCAATGGTTGCAGGAACCGTTGCAGGATACTGAGCGAGCCAAGGTTTATCTATCATTAGTAATGTCCTTATTATCTGATAAATGGTGGAGGGGAGTTGTTTTTGCTTTAGCTGTTTAGCATCGCCGATAAATCCTTATATCTTAAGATGTCAGCATGTGGCTAAAATTCTATACTATTTTTACTATTATAAAAATCCCTCTATATGACTATAGAGGGCTGTTTAAGCTACTGAAAATATAGATAATTAAAACAATTACAGCAGCTGCGGGTTATCGGATAAATGCTTTTCACGTAGTTTTTGGCGTAGAACTTTACCGACATTGGACTTTGGCAGTTCAGTCACAAATTCAACATAGCGAGGGCACTTATAACCGGTCAAATTATCCAAGGCAAACTCTTTGATATCCTCCTTGCTAACTGCATTGTTGGCAGGAACGACATAAATCTTGACCGCTTCGCCTTGACGCTCATCAGGAACGCCGATGACCGCACAATCAATGATAGCTGCACAGTCTAGCATTACTGATTCAATCTCGTTAGGAAACACATTAAAACCTGAGACTAAAATCATGTCTTTTTTGCGATCAAGTAGAGTAAAGTAGCCTTTTTCATCCATGCTAGCGATATCTCCTGTACGAAAATAGCCTTCAGTGGTGAAAACGTCTTTATTATCACTATTATGATAGCCCATAGTGACATTGGGCCCTTTAAAGCACATCTCGCCTGCTTGATGTACGCCCAAGCGCTTGCCGCTATCATCAACGACAATGATATCAACGCTAGGCACAGGAATGCCAATAGTACCATTGAACTCACGATTGGTAATCACATTGGCCGTTCCTCCAGCAACGCCTTCGGTCATGCCCCAACCTTCAACCATTGGACAACCGGTCACCTCTAGCCATTTTTGCGCGGTTTGTTCAGTGGCCGCCATACCGCCGGCTTGAGTGATACGTAGTGAGCTAAAGTCCAAATCCTTAAAGTTTGGCTGAGCTAATAAGCCTTTGAATAAGGTGTTGACCGCAGGGAAGATATGAAACGGCTGCTTCGATAAAGTCTTGACAAAGCCTGGCATATCGCGAGGGTTTGGCACTAAGATTAAGGTATAGCCTGAGCGCATGCCTAATAAGCTGAGCATAAAGGCAAAAATATGATAGAGAGGCAAAGCCATCACCATATTGATATAGACCTCATTGATCTCTGAGGTAATAGGCGAATACCAAGCCTCCGACTGTAGTGCAGCGGCGACCACGTTACGCTGCGATAGGATGGCGCCTTTGGATAAACCTGTGGTGCCACCGGTGTACTGTAAGATAGCTTTTTGATCTAAGCTCATCTT
Organism: Psychrobacter sp.; assembly: GCA_029267175.1. Lineage (GTDB taxonomy): Bacteria > Pseudomonadota > Gammaproteobacteria > Pseudomonadales > Moraxellaceae > Psychrobacter. The sequence continues at coordinate 3,002 of JARIDJ010000018.1, forward strand.
GGGCTTGTTAAAAGGCAGCTCTTTGCCTTTTTTGAGCACATCAGGAAACTTTGTGACCTCGTGCTTGGGATCGTTAAGCTTGTACTTAGGAACTAGGCGTTTGACTTGGCGAATAATAGTATTTACCAAGATGCCTTTTAGCCCCATCATATCGCCCATCTTTGATAATACAATGCGATTGATAGCCGTCTCATCAACAACTTGCTCAAGCGCTTGCGCGAAATTATCGATGACAAAGATAATCTTGGCACCTGAGTCGTTAAGCTGATGACGCAGCTCACGGCCAGTGTATAGCGGATTAATAGGAGTGCAAACGTAGCCTGCACGTAAAATACCTATCATGGTTGGCAGATATTGGGGCACATTAGGCATCATGAGCGCCACAATACTGCCTTTAGGCAAGCCTTGCGCTTGTAGCCAAGAGGCAATAGCTAGCGAGGTTTTGTCAATGTCATCATAAGTGTGTGTCACTCCCATACAAATACTCATAGGATGCATACGAAAGCGATCAAAACACTCCTCATATAAATCTACTATGTTGCCGTACTTATCTGGATTGATCGACTTAGGTACATTGGTGGGATACTGATCAAGCCAAGGTTTATTCACTGTCATATCTAGCGTCCTTAAATCCAATATAAGGGTTTATAAGCAAGTAGTCACATCCTTGTAAGCACAATTTATGATCTGGGCAAAATAATAACTATCGTCAAATCTGCCAAATCATACCATGCTGAGTGCTATCCTCAATATTAGCTGACTGCCAAGCTATTGAAACCTTTGTAAAAAGCATGATTGCTAGCAAAAGCTGTCCAATTATTTCTCTATAAATAGCCACTAACCATTAATTAATAGCCACCAAAATTTATCTTAGTGTTCATAGGGTTAGGCTCAGAGTTTTATAGAAAGATAACTGACTTAGCTATTAGCAACCTGCCAAAATAATCTGCCGATACACTAACACAACCTTAACTTTTGGTAATAATTGCTTACGAGGACTTTAGAGTACAGATATAAATTTGATAAATAATTCATATTATGATGGAAGATCGACTAAATAAGCGGCAGTATCGACAGATAAGCTGATAAATAAAGCGAATAATGCAGTTAATAGGGGCAGGTTATACTCATAAAAAAAGCCCTTTATAACGATAAAGGGCCTTTATAGAGTCATCATTTTGTCAGTGATGTTACATAACAGGATTATCTTCTAAATGCTTCTCACGTAGTTTTTGGCGTAGTACTTTGCCAACGTTGGATTTGGGTAGCTCATCTACAAACTCGATATAACGTGGACACTTATAACCGGTCAAATTATCCAAAGCAAACTCCTTGACAGTGTCTTTGGTGACATTATCATCTTTCCGGATAACGTACATCTTGATAGATTCGCCTTGATATTTATCAGGAACGCCAATCACCGCGCAGTCAATAATGCCATCGTAATCGAGCATAACCGCTTCAAGCTCATTAGGATAAACGTTGAAGCCTGAGACCAAAATCATATCTTTTTTGCGATCGAGTAGTCTGATATAGCCTTTCTCATCCATGCTGACGATATCGCCGGTCTTAAAATAGCCGTCGTCTGTGAACTCTTGCGTATTATCGCGATTAAAATACCCTGAGGTGACATTAGGCCCTTTGATACACATCTCGCCTGCTTGATTAAAAGCTACGCGCTGACCCTCTTCATCGATAATAATAATATCAATACCGGGCACTGGCAAACCTATAGTACCGTTAAACTTGCGATCAGTAACGACATTAGCCGTGCCAGCAGCCACCGATTCAGTCATGCCCCAACCTTCAATCATCGGACAGCCGGTTACCTCCAACCAGCGCTCGGCGGTTTGTTCAGTAGCTGCCATGCCGCCTGCTTGGGACATCTTCAATGAGCTAAAATCCAAGTTTTTAAAATTAGGATTATCCAGCAAACCTTTAAATAAAGTATTTACCGCTGGGAAGATATGGAACGGCTGCTTGGATAGAGTTTTAATGAACCCCGGAATGTCACGCGGGTTTGGTACCAAAATAAAGGTATAGCCTGAGCGCATACCCAGCAAGCTGAGCATAAAAGCGAAGATATGATACAGCGGTAGCGCCATAACCATATTAATATAAACCTCGTCCATCTCAGCGGTGATAGGGCGGGTCCAAGCCTCAGACTGAAGAGCGGCAGCGACTACGTTGCGCTGAGATAAAATAGCACCTTTGGATAAGCCTGTGGTACCACCGGTATACTGCAAAAAGGCTTTTTGTTCCAAATCCATTTTTGGCTTTTGCAAAGGCAGGTTTTTGCCTTGTTTAAGTACCTCTGGAAACTTAGTTACTGTACGCTTAGGATCGTTGAGCTTGTACTTGGGAACCAAGCGCTTGACCTGACGAATAATAGTATTGACCAAGATACCCTTTAGACCCATCATATCGCCCATTTTGGAGAGGACGATATGCTTGATAGCCGTCTCATCAACCACTTGCTCAAGCGCTTGAGCGAAATTATCTACCAAAAATATCGCTTTGGCACCCGAATCATTGAGCTGATGGCGTAGCTCACGGCCTGTATATAAAGGGTTGACCGGCGTGCAGATATAGCCTGCGCGCAAAATACCAATCATCGTTGGAAGATACTGAGGAACGTTTGGCATCATCAGCGCTATCACGCTGCCTTTGGGCAAACCTTGAGCTTGTAACCAAGCTGCAACCGCTTGTGAGGCATTATCAACGTCGCCATAAGTATGAGTCACGCCCATACAAACGCTCATAGGATGCAGACGATAACGACTAAAGCTCTCTTCATAAAGCTCTATAATGCTTGAGTAATTATCAGGATAAATAGTCTTAGGTACACCAACGGGATAACTAGCATGCCAAGGTTTATTGGTAGTCATTTTCTGCGTCCTTGAGTTTTTGATAGTAATAATCGAGCAATTCCATTTACACTTTATACAGCTAACCAGCTTAGCAGTGATTTAGTCATTTATCCGCTATTATTCGATGACGTAAGCGTTTATCTTTTTTTACTAAGCACTTTAACGAGTTGAGATTAGCTGATTTTTAGGCCAAGCTGGCAGTCAATAATTTTATAGATAGGGGTTAAATAATAGGTAAAAAAATATAAAAAGTATAGAGATAAATCTGCATTAAAAAAGCTTACCGTTCAAATATTTACCGCTATAATCCTTAACAAACTAGTGTTTGTTTTTGAGATAAATATTTAGTATCAGTATTGATAAAAATCATTATCATTTTTATAAGTCAGTACCTTGCTGATCAATAGCTTGCTTAATCACTTGGTGTAGATCTTTGGGTACTCGTACCGGTTTCATAGGAGCTGTTGGTGTATTCTTGCTATTCTTGTCATTTTGAGTAGGATTAAGTTGATTTTGCACACAAGCGATGACGATCTTTGCACTACTCAATAAGGTGTCATTGTCGTTTGTGGCTTGCGGCGCGGACGGCTTACGATGAATGCTTTGATAAAAGATAATGCTGGCAGGCTTGAGCTCGACCTTATCGATGCGTACGTTTATACTTTCATCCAATAAGATAGCTTTTCGGTACTGTAGCTGCGCTTGAGAGACCACAAAGTGCTGTATTTGCCCGTCATCCGTCTGCAAAAAATAACCACTAAGATTAAGCTTAGTAAACCAGTCACGGCGACAATTCTCAAAAAAAACCAAATGATTGGCATGATAAACAATACCGCCAGCGTCAGTATGATTGATATAAATAGCATAGTCAGTAGTAAATAACGGGGTAGTCTGTGGGGTTGTCGAATGGGTAGATTGGGTAGTCATAACTTTACTCGATTATAGATTATAAATTATAGGTTATAGATAAATAGTATGGCTGCTAGGTAAGTAGCGCGGTGTGGCATTATTTTTATAGTGAGTTGTTTATAAAGTCTCTTTATGCTTTAGTCCTACTAACGGCCATGAATGATGAAGGTTAAGCTTGACACTTTAGCGTAAGAATTGGCATCGAGCAACAGCTAGAGCGCGGTAACTCTGTTATTATTACCCTCTTAATAAAAAGTATGATTTTGTGTTTATAAAGTCGTCAGGTTGATTCAATCTACTAACAGGATAGTGTATGTATCGTTTCGTAAGTTTCAACATCAATGGTATACGTGCTCGTCAGCATCAGTTAGAGGCGGTGCGTGATATCATTGATCCCGATGTCATGGGCCTACAAGAGACCAAAGTTCATGATGAGCAGTTTCCGCTAAAACAGGTCGAATCTCTAGGCTATCACGTTGAATATTTCGGTCAAAAAGCTCATTATGGCGTTGCGCTGCTCTCAAAAGTCGCTCCTATCTTTGTACAAAAAGGCTTTCCGGGCGAGGATGATGAGGCACAAAAGCGCTTTATACATGCCCGCTACCTTTTGGCAGATCGTGAGATTGATGTGCTCAATGGCTATTTTCCGCAGGGCGAAAGTCAAGATCATCCGACAAAATACCCGATGAAAAGAGCTTATTATGCCGATTTGATAACTTATATTGATGGATTAATAGCAGAGGGTCGCACGCTAGTAGTAATGGGTGATATGAATATCGCGCCAGAGGATATCGATGTCGGAATTGGTGAAGCCAATGCCAAACGCTGGCTGAAAAATAGAAAGACTTCATTCTTACCTGAGGAGCGTGAATGGTATGCTGATCTTATGTCACGTGATTTGACCGATACTTATCGTTTGCATTATCCAGATAGTGAAGAGTTTTATAGCTGGTTTGACTACCGTAGTCGCGGTTTTAATGACGATCCTAAGCGCGGCCTGCGCATTGACCATATTTTATGTACGCCAGACTTGGTGGAGCACTGTGTCGATGCAGGCATTAGCTATGAGCTACGCGCAATGGAAAAACCATCCGATCATACGCCTATTTGGTCGGCTTTTAAATTAAGTGAATAGACTCAAAGCACTAAAATTAAGCCACTAAAATTAAGTCAGTAGAATTAACAAAAGTTTTGATAAAGATAATCAGTTAAAAATAAATAAGTCAATAAATCAAAGTAAATAAAGGAGCTATTATGGCGGTTGGAAATACAGCAATACCAGAGACAATATATGCAATCGATGGCATCACTCTTAGCGCAACAGCGGCTGGTGTACGCTATAAAGATCGCGATGATCTAGTCGTGATTGAGATTGCAGCAGAGGCGACAACCGCGATTGTCACGACCAAAAACGCCTTTTGTGCCGCGCCAGTACGAGTATTGCGCGAGCACTTTGCCAAGGCCAGTCCGCGCTACTTAGTCATCAACACCGGTAACGCCAATGCTGGAACGGGTAGCGATGGTATACGCCGTGCTAGCGATATTTGCGCCGCTCTAGCAGATAAGGCTCAGGTCGATGCCAACACAGTATTGCCTTTTTCTACCGGAGTGATTGGTGAGCCGTTAAATAGCGCCGCAATCATCAATGGTTTAGAGAACGCTTTGGCTCAGCTGAGTGCTGATAATTGGTTAGCGGCTGCCAATGGTATTCGTACAACCGATACTCTGCCTAAATTAGCTAGCCAAAAAGTAGAGATTGATAGTGCTAACCAACATCAACAGGCTACTAGCTATCATATTACTGGGATATCCAAAGGCTCAGGCATGATACGCCCAAATATGGCAACCATGCTTGGATTTGTAGCCACTGATGCCAATATTAGCGCTGATTTATTGCAAGAGATGCTAGTGGTTATCAATGAGAAGTCCTTTAACCGTATTACCGTTGATGGCGACACCTCAACCAATGATTGCTGTACGTTAATCGCAACGGGCAAAGCTAGCTCGGAGATTATCGATAGCACCGAGCATCCTCATTATCAGCCGCTATTGACTGCTCTAACCCAAGTATTCGTGCGCTTAGCGCAATTGATCGTCCGTGATGGCGAAGGGGCAACTAAGTTTATGACCGTCAAAGTCAGCGGCGGCCTTAACACTGAAGAATGCTGCGATGTGGCCTACGCTGTAGCGCACTCACCGCTAGTTAAGACGGCGTTTTTTGCCAGCGATGCCAACTGGGGACGCATACTTGCCGCAGTCGGTTATGCTGGTGTACCCGATTTGGATACTGAACAAATCGATGTGTACTTGGATGAGGTGATGATCTGCCAAAACGGCGGCGTAGCAGCGGATTATACCGAGGCGGTAGGCAAGGAGGTTATGAGTCGTCCTGAGATTACTATTCATATTGATCTTGCTCGTGGCTCAGCTAGTGATACGATTTATACTTGTGATCTATCCTATGATTACGTCAAGATAAATGCCGATTACCGTAGTTAACTCAACTAGCTAAGCGGTTGACAAAAGTTGCAAAGCTTGACGTTAAGTTACAAAGCAGTCATAGTGCTAAAGCGCCTATCCGCTCTATAATTATTTTGATTCAAAAAAACTATAGTCAACCCAGTTAGTATTTAGAAACCATAACCGATCAAGCTATAAGCTTGATGATTAGTTTCCTAAGAATATTAATGTTTTACCGTTATTAATTGAGGATTTAATTATGAAAAAATTAGCAATAGCAGCTTTAGCAACCACTTTTGCCTTGGCAGGTTGTTCTACGATGAATCTTGATGACAAACGCACTATGGTCGTTGAAGGCCAAGCTCAAGACGTTAAAGTCGTTAATATCTCAAGCTTTGAGGTAGAGCTAGCACCGCGTAAAGCGGTTTGCGATGTGATGGCTTCTAACGGCACAATGATTCAGTCAGAGTGCATCCAATATCGTCAAACTTATCAAAAGAACTTCAATACACTCAACGGTAATATCCAAGGCTTTACTTATGAGCCAGGCTATCGCTATGTGTTAGATTTGCGTCAAGAAGCCGTTGCTGATAAAGCTTCAGGTATGGTTAAGCCAGTATGGTATTTGAACAAAGTCATCTCAAAAAATGCTGAATAGTGTGGTCAAATAAACAATAAATAATACTACTTTAGCTGATAAGAGAGCCTCTAATTTATTAGAGGCTTTTTTTGGTTTTGTCATTGAGCTTTTAACAAAGGTATTAAAGCTGCTATAAACCTTAACACTGACTGTATTTTACGCTGACGCCTTGGCTAGCGGTAGGAATTCGATTATCGGCAATGACGGCTAGACCGCCGCGGGAGGTCTCTTTATAGCTATCAAGCATATCAGCGCCCGTTTGTTTCATGGTTTCGACCACTTTATCAAAGGAGACAAAATGCTGTCCATCACCGCGGCAGGCAAGACGGGCAGCGTTGACAGCTTTTACCGCCCCCATAGCATTACGCTCGATACAAGGCACTTGCACGAGGCCGCCGATAGGATCGCAGGTCAAACCTAAGTTATGCTCAATACCAATCTCAGCGGCGTTTAGGCATTTAGCAGGGTCGCCGCCTATTATCTCTGCCAAAGCCGATGCCGCCATTGCGCAAGCGGAGCCCACTTCTCCTTGACAGCCGACCTCCGCGCCTGAGATCGAAGCATTTTCTTTAATTAAGCTACCAATAGCGGTGGCATTTAATAAAAACTTGCGCGCGCCGTCTATACTATAGTCCGCTAAAAAATCACGATAATAATGCATGACGGCTGGGATAATACCCGCCGCGCCATTGGTTGGTGCGGTGACCACATTACCACCATTAGCGTTCTCCTCATTGACCGCTAAAGCATACAAGTCTATCCAGTCCATTGCCGCAAGCTTATCTGTTTTGGCAATTGGCCGATCTTTTTCAGCGCATAGCTGCAAGTAGAGAGCTTGAGCACGGCGTTTGACATCTAAGCCTCCGGGTAATATGCCGCTACTTTGACAGCCACGCGTCACGCAGTCTTGCATCGAGTCCCAAATAGCATCTAAGTAAGCAAAAACCTCTGCTTTATCACGGTAATGACATTCGTTCGCCAATACCAACTCGCTGATACTCAAGCCGTTTTTTTGGCAACGCTCAAGCAGCTCATCAGCACTATTAAACGGATAGGGGATAGCATCGATAGTAGGCGCAGCGTGATCATCATCAGGGTTGGTAGCGTCCTCTTCATTAATCACAAAGCCGCCGCCCACTGAATAGTAAGTTTGACGATAAATCACCTCATCGGCTAAGCGCGCGCTAATAGTCATCGCATTAGGATGATAGGGTAGTACCGTATCGCTATACCAATGAATATCGTATTCAGTATTAAAATCAACGCTGTGCTCGCCTGCGATATTAAGGCGCTTATCTGAGAATATAGGTAGCAGATACTGGCTAGTTAGGCGGGTATCTATCGTGCTAGGCGCATGACCTAATAAGCCTAATAAGATAGCGGTATCAGTGGCATGGCCTTTACCAGTGGCGGCAAGTGAACCAAAGAGCTCAATCTCTATCGCTTTAACAGCGCTTAGCTCAGTGTGCTTACGTAATGAGCGCAAAAATAAGTTAGCGGCTACCATCGGACCAACGGTATGTGAGCTTGAAGGGCCAATACCAATTTTGAATAAATCAAAAACACTAATCATAATAAGACCATCCATAGTTAAGATAAATGATGATATCAGTGGTCAGCTTGGCGCTATAACCTTATCATCATTATAAAAGTAAAAAATAATCGTTTAAATCTAGAATTGAGAGCTTTAATTGAACCTAAAGTTGAATGAGCGAGCTTTGGACACTACTGATGGGTAGCTCCAATTTTGTATGCACCTACATAAGTCGCCTAAGTCAATTTATAGACAGGCGAGTCTTTAGAACCAAAGAAGATTGGCTTTTTTTTGCCGTAAAATTCCGTTATGATGCTGAGCGAATATAACTATGTAACATTCTGTAAATGATAATTTTAGCTGATTATGGGGCTTTAGTACAAATTTAGTAGAACATATCTAGCAAAATACAGCCAGTACTATATAACCACACCGTTTAGACCAAACAGGAATCACGCATGTCACCGTCATCAGAGCACTCTTCATCCACTCCACCTAAGCCGAACGCCTTAGAGTCTGCGGGCATCGACGCTATCAGTCTGCCTCATAACCCAGACTTTGATAACGGTAAGTGGTTTCCTACATGGCGACCTTTTACCGGGGATTTGGATCGTAATCCGGTTGGTATTAATGAATACTTACCACCATCAAAGAGCATTTTATTAGGTATTCAACATACTTTTGCTATGTTTGGTGCGACGGTACTAGCGCCATTATTGATGGGCTTTGATCCCAATTTAGCTATTTTAATGTCGGGTATCTGCACGATTATGTTCTTCATGATTACTGGCGGACGTATGCCAAGCTACTTGGGCTCAAGCTTTGCCTTTATCGGTCCAGTTATTGCGGTGACCGCTTATGCCGGTACTGGTTTTAATGCCAGCTTAGATGTGGCTTTAGGCGGTATTATGGCTTGCGGTATCATCTACGCCTTGGTAGGGCTGTTAGTGATGAAGACCGGTACTGGCTGGATAGAGCGCTTGATGCCGCCTATTGTCACGGGTGCTATCGTGATGATTATCGGTCTAAATTTAGCGCCGGTGACCATTCAGGGCGTCTCGGCCAATCAGTTCGATGCTTGGATGGCCGCCTTTACCGTACTACTTATAAGCGCAGTCGCGGTATTTACCCGTGGTATGCTGCGCCGCTTATTGTTGTTGATTGGTTTGATACTGTCTTATATCGTCTATTATATCGTCAGCAATATTATGGGCTACGGGGTTGCTATTGATTTTAGTAGTGTCGAGGCCGCTGCTTGGTTTGGTTTACCGAGCATCCACACGCCGCGTTTTGAGATGAGCGCTATTGTCCTTATTGCGCCTGTAGCCTTTATTTTGGTCGCCGAAAATTTAGGCCATTTTAAGGCGGTAGAGGGCATGACCAAAGCGCGAGTCACCCCTTATATGGGACGCGCCTTTTTTGCTGATGGTTTAGCTACCACTTTTTCAGCATGCTTTGGCGGTACTGGGGTCACAACTTACGCTGAGAATATCGGCGTGATGGCCGTTACTAAAGTCTATAGCACTACTATTTTTGTAATCGCGGGGATAGTAGCGGTACTATTAGGACTCTCGCCAAAATTTGGTGCGATTATCCAAACGATTCCAGTCGCTTTATTGGGCGGCGCTTCCATCGTGGTCTTCGGTCTAATTGCTATTGCTGGCGCGAAGATTTGGATAGATAGTAAAGTTGATTTTAGTAAGAATAGCAACTTAATTATCGCAGCTGTTACCGTCATTATGGGAACGGGTAATTTTAGCTTGCATCTAGGCGGTTTTGATCTAGGCGGTATTGGTACGGCTACTTTGACCGCTATTGTCCTTAATGCTTTATTCAATCGTCAAAAAGACTAGTAATGATAGCTAAGGTTTTATAGAGTCTTAGCATAAAAAAGGCGAGCTATATCTGATAGCTCGCCTTTTTTATGTTTGGTTTGCTCTAGTATTTATTTTTATAAAAGCGTGCAAAAAACCGATAACGGCGCAGTGCTCGCGGTTTTGGCTTTAAAGAGCCCAAATATATCGCTAGCATAGTCAAAATAGCGCCCATCCATTGCAAAGTATTAATAGGCTTATCAAGCCAAGTATAATCAATCACTAAAGCGGCAACCGGTTCGGTCAATAATAACAGACCGGTCAAAGCCAAGGAGAGCTTAGGAATAGAGTAGGCAATCAGGCCCCAAGCTAAGCACTGCATCACCGCACCATAAATCAATATCCAGACAATCTCTGACCAGCTGCTAGGCAGGATATGACCTTTATCTAGTATAAGCATCGGCACTATCATAGCCAATACGCCGCCGATACTGACCAGCTGCATGAGCACAAAAATAGGCGTCGGCTCCGTGTCATGGGTCTTACGAATAAAGGTCATCGACGCTGCGAGCATGCCGCCTGAGACGATACCGGTGACAAAGCCCCAGGCTGCGGCAGAGTTTTGGGCAAACTCAGGACTACCTATCATCGCCACCCCTAGCATCGCTAAGCATAAGCTAATCAGCTGCAAAATTGACTGGCGCTCACTAAAGTACAAAAAGCCAATCGCCGCCAAAAAGAAAATCTGTAAGCTATTGAGTAGCGTTGAGATACCAGGGCCGACAGCGTAGATACTCTCATGCCAAAGCGCTAAATCTAAGCCTAAAAACACTCCCGACAACAGGCCATAAACGATAGCCCGTTTGGAGCTAGGTAGACGCTGACCGGCCACTTTAGCCAAAAAGGTGAAGATAATACCGGAGATAGCCAGTCGCCAAAAAGACATAGCCCAGCCGCCGATATCGACATGCGCGACAATCAGGCTTCCTAAACCAAAAATGATACAGCCTATGACTAAGCCAATGGTAGCGGTACGAATAGAGGTATTAGCCATAAACTATCTCTTTGACTTATCAATAAACAAGCTTAAATAACCGCTTACAAGATAGAGCTTTAAAAGCGGTTAAATATTAAAAAAAGTACCAGTCTAAACCTTTTAGCTATAAAGCTAAATGGCTATACTCGCTATTTGTACATTTGCCAGTCTATAATATGCCGTCCATCCCTCCCAAAACTACCGATATCCAAATTGCCTATGCCTGTTTTTAGCTTAAACTCTATTTTTTTATCAAATGACTCACCCGTAGGTCAGCTAATTTTAGCCAAAATGCCTTCCTTTAGCTATTCTGCTCTCAAGCGGCTGTTACTAATAGGCATAGTTATGGTCAGCTCGATGTTGATGACCGCTACTGTACAAGCAGCAAGCTGTAAAGTACCTAAGAGCTATTATAAGAATGTTACTTGCACCTCGAGCAAAGCTTACTTTTTGGCGACTAAAGATTTTGGCGCGCCAGCGGCTTTAATTGACCAGCAAGGCAAAAAAGTGGTTGATCTACTGCGCTATCAGCAGGTAGATGCTAATAAGATTGCAGGCGGGCTGATGCCAGTACAGCGCAATAGTAAAGTCGGTTATATCGATATGCAAGGCCGAGAAGTCGTGCCTATTCTTTATGATAGGCTAAATGAAGCCTCTAGTTGGGCGCGAGCCGCCATTGATGGGCGTATAGTAGTCAAAAGAGGGGGCAGCTATGGGGTTATCAGTACAGATAATAAGACCATTGTACCGTTCTCCTCTTCCATAACGGCTATCGAGGATTATAAAGCTGGTAGGGCACGGGTTAGTAAAGGCAATTCTGTTAGCTGGTTTGATAAAAAAGGCAACGCTATCGCTGAGCCGAGTACAGCTAATAAAGCCACTAATAACGCCAATAAAGCTGTCAATAATAGCGCCGCTTTAGCAGCCAAATCGGATGAGCAGTCCTTAGCAAGTGCAGCATTTACGACTTTGCAAGCCGATAAGCGTGATGGTAAATGGGGCTTTGTCGATGATCGTAATGTCACTATGATTACTTACGCTTTTGATGAGGTGCGCCCCTTTTCTGAGGGTTTAGCTGGCGTGCTCATTGATGGTAAATGGGGCTTTATTACCTTAGGCGGCGAGCTGGTGATTCCTTTTAGTTTTGATAATGCTAGCGTAGCAAGCAGTGGTCTCTATCAAGGAGTCTCCTCTTTTGTGTTTAACCAAGGCAAAGCCTGGGTAGGTAATTTAGAGAATGGAGCCAAAATGTGTATCGATACCCAAGGCAGCAGTATTAGCTGTGAGTGATGCACGATGTTTGACGTTAAAAAGATAACTCTTTAGAAAATAAAAGCGCTGCATAATCAAGTTATGCAGCGCTTTTTTGTATGCGTTAGTTTAACCACTAAAAACACTATTATCCCAAAAGATGATTGCGAATCAAATCGACCATATAAGGCTGATAATAAGCTGGAATATCGTGACCCATACCTTCAATTAGATGAAACTTGGCATTAGGAATAGTCTTGGCGACCACCTTACCTTGAGAGGCTGGCAGTAGACCGTCCTCGCTACCATGCATGACAATAGTTGGTGCTTTGACTTTTTTGCTAAAGCGGGCGATAGAGCCAGATGCCAAGATAGCATTGAGCTGCTGCAAGGTGCCTAACGGATGAAAGCTACGCTGATATCGCAGCTCTGCCACTTCACGTACCGCACGAATATCAATATGCCCAGGCGTGCCAACGGTCTTAATAAACCAGACACTATGACGGACGATGTCACGCTCAGAGTGACTCTCTGGACGATTGATAAGAGTATAGAGCTGCTTAGGTTTTGGCGGCTTTAAAAAAGGACGATTGGTGGTGGTAAACATCAATGCCATACGCTTGACTAAGCTTGGATAGCGAGCGGCGACGATTTGCGCGATCATCCCGCCCATAGAAGCGCCGATCAAATGGGTGCTACCTAGACGCAAGGCTTTGATCAAACGCACCGTATCCTCTGCCATATCGGTAAGTTTATAAGCCACCTGTTCGCCTTTATTCGACAGACCGGTTTGCAGACGGAACATCATCTTTAGCTGATTGACTCGCGGCAGACCTTCAATCTGCACCTTGGAGGAGAGACCGATATCCCTATTATCAAAACGAATGACAAAAAAGCCTGCTTCAATGAGCCTTTTGATAAAGCTGTTAGGCCAAAAAATCATCTGTGAGCCTAAACCCATTATCATCAGCAGCGGCGGATGGTTAGGATTGCCGCCCGCTTCTACGCACAGCTCAATACCATCACCAATATCGATCATCGCCTGAAAAAGATCCTTACTAAGATCTGAGGGTGACCAGTTGTGTTCACCGAATTTTTGCCATTCAGCCGTAGGGTAGTTGATAGTTTTTTTAGCTACATCAGCATGAGTATTATCAGCATGGCTATGGTTTGCATCGATATGATTAGTACTAATATCAGTATCAGGGTTAGAAGATTTTGAAGTCGTCATACGGTTTCCTATTTAGAGAGTCTCAGTTTAGAGCCTACTAGGCCTAAAACTCTGCCATCTCAAAGTCGAGCTTACCTACGCCGCATTCAGGACAAATCCAGTCATCAGGCACATCTTCCCAGCGGGTGCCAGGAGCGATGCCTTCTTCAGGGCAGCCAAGCTCTTCATCATAGATCCAGCCACAGACGATACATTCATAACGTTTCATATTTAATCCTATCTATTATTGCCAATATTATCACCATTACTAAGATGGTATTATCAAGAAAAAACGCGCGTAGTGTAGCATATATCGCATGCTCGCTAGTTTAAGTTTACACTTGTATATTGAGACAAGTATGCCTTTATCAAGAGTATATCGCTACGTTTAATCGTGAAGCACTCGTCATTTTAAGCAGCAACCGCCACCATAATAGCGATTGTGTTATTATAGCGCCCGATTATTAGTCACTTTTATAAGAGGTCAATACTTTTTATAAGAAGTGCTTTTTTGATGATAGTTACTCTTGCTATAGACGCAACCCGTTAAGGATTATTATGAGCGCCACCAAAGCGACACCATCAGCTTGCCCTTTATCTGATACCGCTAACACTTTGAATACTGACCATCCGTTTTGGCAAATCATACGTACTGTCCCTAATTTTCCTAAAGATGGTATCGATTTTTATGATATTACGCCGTTACTGCGTAGCCATGTCGATGAGGTTATCGATGCCTTGCTAGCCGCCTTACCGGCAGGGCTGATAGACGATGTAGACTGCTTAGGAGCGGTTGAGGCGCGCGGCTTTGTGTTTGCAAGCCTGCTAGCAGGTCGTCTAGGTAAGGGTATGATTTTGCTACGTAAACCGGGAAAATTGCCACCGCCCGTAGCCAATAAAGCTTATGCGCTGGAGTATGGTAAAGATACTTTGGAGATGCAAAATAACTTGCCTCCTGAGCGCGTACTGTTGGTCGATGATATCTTAGCCACGGGCGGCACTTTGACCACCGCCTATGAGCTATGTAAATCGGCTGAACATACAGTGGTAGGCGCTTTGGTGTTATTAGATTTGGTGGATTTACATGGCGAGTTTCCAGTGCCGGTTTATACCGTTTTAAAAGCCTAAACCGCTATTACTCTAGCTGTAAATACAAAAAAGCGCTCTATTTTGAGCGCTTTTTTTGGTGATAAGGCTGAGTAATAAAGCTTTATATCCTAAATTTTAGCATTTTATACTCTATGCTCTTAGCTTTATGGTATTACAAGTCCAAAGGCAGGGAGGATAAGCCTGCGTATTCTGTGCCTTTTGAGAGTACATAGCGCTTATTGGTTTCGCCGTCGGTCAAAAACCCGCCAAAAGTCTGCGAGACGGCGCTAAATAAGATAATACTGACCGCGCTAAGCGCTTCTTCTGCCAACACTTCAGTGCGCAACAGCTCTTTGGCTTTGGCAACGCTGATAACCGCGCAGCTTTCATTCTCACTTAAGCGTGGATTGCTATCCTCATTATAGTTTTTGTAGCAAAAAGCAATGGAGATATACTCATCAGATCCCGCTAACTGTGCCAAATAAGCTTTATTTATGGATTCTACCGCCTCTATACACTGTACAGCAGGCTGTTTTTTTAGGGGCTTTAAGCGCTTACTGTGCACAATACTAATAAAATTTTCTTGTTTCGGCTTTTTTGAGGTTCTAGACTTTAACATTAATGATCCTTTTTTTAGTCAAAGAGAGGTAACAGAAGATAGGGATTTTGGCTAATACTAAAAGCCCCTTACTAAAAATCCCTTTTGTATTAGATAAGTGGCTCTTGTATTATAATACGTCACAAAAAAATATTTTCAACTAACGCATAGCGGCCAAAACCTGCGCTAACTCATCACGCGCACTGATAAAGCCATCGATACCTTTTGGCAATAAGTCTTGGGTGACTTTGTCTTGCTGGTAGGCGGCGCTGAACTGCTCTTGCGTCAAGCTGACTTTGCTCATAGCTTGCAAATCCATAGATAAAGTCGGCGAGAGCTGGCGCGTTACCTTTGTATCCATCGCTGCTAATTCATCAATCAGATTGGGTGCAATAGTCAATAAATCACAACCTGCCAAAGCTAATATCTGCTCGGTTGAGCGAAAGCTTGCGCCCATGACCTGAGTCTTATAACCGTTTTGTTTGTAATACTGATAAATGAGTTTAACCGATTGTACGCCCATATCATCGGTAGCTGGCACGTTTTGGCGGTTTTGTTGACGTTTTTGCCAATCTAAGATGCGCCCTATAAAAGGCGATATCAGCGTAACACCAGCATCGGCACAAGCAATGGCTTGATGCTGACCAAATAGCAGGGTCAAATTACAGTGAATGTTTTGGGTCTCAAGATAACGCGCCGCTTCAATTCCTTGCCAAGTGGCTGCCATCTTGATCAGTACACGCTCCGAATCCACCCCCGCCTTTTGATAAGCTTCAATAAACTCCAAAGCCTTGTCAATAGTCGCCCCAGTATCATAAGACAAGCGGGCATCAACCTCAGTCGATACCCGCCCCTCAATCAGCTGTAAAATATCACAACCGATCTGAATAGTTAGCGCGTCGATGACCGCATCTACATTACCCTGATGTTGGCTCATAGTTTCCGCTAGCATCGATTGATTATCAGGATGGATCAATGCCTTGGTAATCAGGCTGGGATTGGTAGTGGCATCGATAGGTTTTAGGCGCTCAATAGCGGCCAAATCGCCGGTATCAGCGACTATAGTGGTCATGGTGCGAAGCTGTTGTAATGCGCTCATCAAATATCCTTATAACTATACTAATTTTGGCAATAGTGATTTTTATGACTAGTGGTTTTTGGGGTGATAATAACTATCGGTGAAGTTGTTGGGCTGTTTTTAGACAGCGATTAGCTTGATTTAGACTTTAACATAGATTTGCTTACAGATTTACCGCTAGTGCTTTTTATTGCTGGCATAACCCTATTATAGCGGGATAACTAAAAGATATAAGGCTATTTAATTTATTTCAGCCATTTATGCATGGGCACTGTCAGGAGTTTTTGTTATAGTAGGGGCGGTCAGCTAGTGGCTAGTTATTTTTGCTAATTGTATTTATTATTAGCTATAAAAGATAATAGCAGAGCAGAATAATAGTTGTTCAATATAACCATTTTTAATAAAAAGTTCATAGCGCTAAAAAAGGATAAAGGGTATGAGTGAGCAATCAGCAGAGCAAAAACGACAAGATTCAAAATCAGCAAACCCTGATGTTAGCGACAACTCTAACGATAAAGAGAGGTTGAATCAATTGCGTCAAGATATTGACAGCATTGATACGCAGATTCATACGCTAATTAATAATCGCGCTAAGCTGGCTCAACAAGTGGCGGTAGTCAAAAAGCAGCATGTCGCTGATAGTGGCAATTCCTCTGATAGCAATCCTATTTTTTATCGTCCTGAGCGTGAAGCACAAGTACTAAAAGCGGTTATGGCGCGTAACGAAGGGCCAATCTCTGATGAAAAAATGGCGCGGCTGTTTCGTGAGATTATGTCGGTTTGCTTGGATTTAGAAGCGCCGCAGCGTATTGCTTTTTTAGGCCCAGTCGGTACTTTTACTCATGCTGCTGCGCTCAAACACTTCGGTAAAGCCGCTGACACTGTGCCACTGACGACGATTACCGATGTGTTTCGGGAAGTTGAAGCAGGTACGGCGATGTATGGCGTGGTGCCAGTAGAGAACTCTTCTGAGGGCGTGGTCAACCATACTTTGGACGGCTTCTTGTCGTCATCGCTAAAGATCATTGGCGAAGTTGAGCTGCCCATTCATCAAAACTTTTTGGTGGCTGAGCATACTAAAGTCGATAGTATTAGCCGTATTTATTCGCATCAGCAGTCACTAGCTCAGTGTCGTCATTGGCTCGATGTCAATTATCCTAACGTCGAGCGTGTGGCTGTCTCAAGCAATGGCGAGGCCGCTCGTCGCTTGAAGAATGAATGGCACTCAGCGGCTATCGCAGGCGATGTGGCCGTAGCTGAATACGACTTGCATAAGCTCTACTCAAACATCGAAGACAATCCTAGCAATACCACCCGTTTTTTAATTATCGGTCACGAAGCTATCGCGCCATCAGGCCAAGATAAGACCTCGATTGTAGTCTCTGCTCATGATAAAGCCGGAGCCTTGATCGAAATTCTAAAGCCATTATCGTATCATGGCGTCTCTATGACTAGTATTGAGACTCGTCCTGAGCGCCCAAATAAGTGGGCTTACGTGTTCTTTATCGATATGGATGGTCATATTGATAGCCCTAATGTCAGCGCCGCTATTGCTGATATTCGCCCATTGGTCAAAGACGTGCGTATTTTGGGGTCTTACCCAAAAGCGGTGCTTTAAGTTAAAAAATTACGGTTTAGATTTAAATAAATTTGCTTCTCTGATAAGGATAAATCATGCCATCCTCTAAAGCTTCTCAAGCTAAAAGTCTTAATGCATTGACGCCAGCCTACGATAGTATATTAGAGCTAGCCCCTTATCAGACGGGAAAGCCTGTCGAAGAGTTGACCCGTGAATACGGGGTGTTTGATGTGGTGAAGCTGGCGAGTAATGAGAACCCTATGGGCTGCTCGCCCAAAGTCACTTTGGCCATTACCGAGCAGCTAGGGGAGTTGG
>JARIDJ010000022.1 GCA_029267175.1 Psychrobacter sp.
TGATGAAGGTTTGGTAGGAAGCGACGACGGGTTTTGTTGTTCGCGTGCGAAACATTATTACCCACCATAGGGCGCTTTCCAGTCACTTGGCAAACTCTAGACATGGCGAACTCCTAATCTATGAGGTATGGGGTATTCCCATACCAGTCTGGGCAAGTTGCGCCAATATGCGGCATGGACACAGCAAGCGGCATCTTTGCACCAAACAAAACTATATGAAGGTTGAGCTGGCAAAACTGTCATCTAAAGGCAAATAACAGAGCACCAATTCAGAAAATTTTAAAGGCGACATTTATACCATAAAATAGCGAATTACTCAAACTATTTTACAATAATAGTCGTTATTAATGAGCGTCATTATACCTTTAATTACTCCTGTGTGCAGGTCATTAAATGACTTAAAATTATAAGTTTTGATTGTAAGTTTTAACAAAATTCAGTAAAGTTGCTGTAATAAATATGATACAAGCTATTAATATATAGTATATTACTTCGATCCTGTCTAACTTTTACCTATCACTCTTAGGTTACCTCACTTATTCTGTGTTTCTTCAAAATCAATTATCGCTTGCGCGGAGTTTTAAATATGTCCTATGGCCCACTAACCCTTAGCTCTAAATTATTTAACTTTACCGCGCTGGTCTTAGCGTTATCTCTAGCAGGCTGTGGTGGTGGCGATGGAGGCGGTGATACGCTTGCTCCTGAATTTAATCCGGGTGATCAGTCGGGTGGCGATGGCTCGACTGGCGGTGATAGCTCGAATGGTGGCAATGATAATAATGGAGGAGATCAAAACCCTTCAACCCCTAAAGTTGACCAAATTTATGTCTCTGCAGATAAAACACAATTATCAACAGGTCAAGATAGTGTAACTGTCGAGATTAGAGCGATTGATGCAGACGGTGGTATTGTCGCAGATGTACCAGTTACTGTAAGTATTAGCGATGCAGCGCTATACGGCTTGTCGATAGATGGTAGCTCATTACAAACGACTAATGACCAAGGTCTAATTACTATACAGCTAAAACAAAGCATGGTTGGTATCGATTCACAGCTAAACCACGAAAGTTTGTTGACGGTAAGAGCGAATGACGGTAGTAATGTCATACAAACTTTGCCTATTGTTGTTTCTGGTACTCGCGCTGATAATATTGTTGCTTCAAAAAACTCAGTAACTGCTACTGATAGTTTTAATGTCTCTGGACGTATTTTGAATGGTTCTGGAGGAGTAATCTCTAACACTAGTGTAGCGTTATATAACGATAACAAAAAGGTAGCAGCTACTACAACTAATAGTAGAGGCGAGTTCAGATTTGGTGTAAATGCAGCCATGCTTACTGCTGTGAATGGGAACTATAATTTTAGTTTGGAAATCAATGGTAATAAAGTTAGTCAACGTATTCCAGATTTGCTATTAATATCAGCTGCTGACAGTTCAGATGTGAATTTCTCAACAGTGTCAGATATTGAAGTCAATGAAAGCGAAAAAATAATATTGTCACTTCCGAATGCCACCAATGGTCAAATAGTAACTCTGTTAACTAACAAAGGCAAAATCTTAAGTAGTGCTACTGATACGTCAGGTAGCTCACGTAGAAATTTTCAGATTGTTAATAAACAAGTCGTCTTTTATGTAAAATCTGCAGTACCTGGTAATGCGACTATTACCGCAGAATATAGTAATAACAAAAGTCAAACTTCTACAATTAATTTTGTTTCTACTGAGCCTACAAAACTGCTACTACTACTAGAGCGCGCAGTACTAAGTACAGGTGGCTCAACATCAGTGGTCGCTAAAGTATTAGATGAAGACGATGCACCAGTTAAAAATGCCATTGTACAGTTTACTACCATTAAAGATGCATCCGGTGGTAGTCTAGTCAGTCCAGTTGCTTATACTGATAATAATGGTCAAGCCACCGTAGTTTACAATGCTGGTCAGAACCCAACGGCAACGAATGGCGTAATCATTGAAGCTGTGGTTCAAGCAGTTAGACTACCCGATGGCACAGAAAAAGACATTATTCCATTACTCAACGAAGAAGCAGCTATCACAGTACAAACCAAATCAACGTTTATTAGCTTTGCTTTTGCTAACACAGTGTCTTCAGGTGATAGAAACGTTTACTATTTTAGAAAGGGCTCTATTAGTGTTCTGAATAACACAGGTAAGCCTGCCATAAATCAACAGGTATCGATAAACCTGATCCCAAATAAGTATGGAAAAGGTGTGTTTAGAGTCTTTAAAGATCCTGACCTTAATAAAGAGGTTTGGATAAGAGACCCATATGATTTATGCGATAATATTGAAGATAAAAATAATAATGGTATCTTAGATCCAGGTGAGGATACTAATAATAATGGTCAATTAGATCCTGTCAATGTGGTTGCGGTACTAGATAAAGACGGTAATGAGGTCAGTAATAACTTAAACCAAAACTTTAACCTTACTACTGATGCCTTTGGTAAGATCGACTTTTCAGTACGTTATCCAAAAGAGTATGCTCAGTGGTACCAAGCAAAAATTACAGTCAATACACGAGTGGATGGTAGCGAATCACAACAAGCGCGTTTAATAGACTTTCCAGTCTTAGTAGATGATGTTGATATCAGTGTTCCTATCCGTCCAAATATGATAAGTCCATTTGGAACTAATAGCTGTAGTATTGCAAACTAAACTACTTTGATTTTAAGTACCAAAAACCCCTAACTCCGTGTTGGGGTTTTTGCATTCTAGATATCAAAAATAAACAACTCTATCAGCAAAGTATCGCAGAATCGATTAAAATAGCTCGCTTGCGTATAGACTATAAATATATGAATAAAGTAGTCTTTAATTTGAATAAACCCTTATTCTAAGATCAGGCATATTATGTTAGACAACAGTAAAAATCAGCATACAGACAATGATGCAAATAATAATGTAGATAAAATATCAACAGCCCTCACGACTACTGACACCGCCACCCTCCTAATAAAGTGCCGCGATCAAGCTGGCATCGTGCAAGCGGTATCAGAGTTTATTCATCGCTATGGCGGTAATATTATTACGCTCGATCAGTACTCAACCGCGCATGAGGGCGGACAGTACTTTATGCGGTTGGAGTTTGCCTTAGCCGATCTAAGCGCTATTATTGATAACTTTGAGGCCAGCTTTGCGCATACGGTTGCCAAGCGCTATAACATGACATGGCGGCTACATAACAATGCTATCAAGACCAAAGTCGGTATCTTAGTGTCGAAGTTTGATCATGCACTGCTTGATTTATTATGGCGTCATCAGCGCGGCTTACTCGATTGTGCTATTACGATGGTGGTGAGTAATCATGAGGACTTGCGCCAAGCGGTAGAGAATTTCGGTATCGATTTTCATTATGTACCAGTGACTAAAGATACTAAGGCGGCGGCAGAAGCGCAGATCAATAAGCTAATGGCAGATAATGATTTATTAGTACTTGCGCGTTATATGCAGATACTATCCTCGGACTTTGTAAAAAAGTGGCCAATGCAAATTATCAATATTCATCACTCGTTTTTGCCCGCCTTCGTAGGCGCTGATCCTTATCGGCAAGCTTATGAAAAAGGCGTGAAGCTCATTGGCGCGACCGCTCATTATGTGACCGCAGAGCTCGATCAAGGGCCTATCATTGAGCAAGATGTGCACCGCGTTACTCATAGACAAGGAGTTGTTGAGCTGCGAGCCATAGGCCGCGATGTCGAGCGTAATGTGCTGGCACGTGCGGTGAATTGGCATGTACAAAATCGCGTGATTGTCGCTGGTAATAAGACTGTGGTTTTTAATTAATAAAACAGTTTTTGAGATTTATTGAGGGTTTTTTGACGCTATTAGCCTTTAATAAACCTTGCTAACTAAGACTTAACTAACCCGCGACTTAAATAACCCGCTCAAATCACAAGCTCCAATACAAACTTACTGCCAATAAAGCCAATTGCTAATAAGATAAATGCATAAATGGTCATATTGGCAGCGCGTTTGCCTCGTAAGCCGCCTCGCCAATTCCCAATTAATAATGCGCCGAATAATAACCAAGACAGGATACTAAACACGGTTTTGTGCGCGATATGCTGCGCCAATAAATCCTCAACATAAATAAAGCCAAAACCTAGCGCAACGCTAAGCAGTACAAAGCCGACCAAGATCATATCAAATAGTAGGCCTTCCATACTTTGTAGTGAGGGCAGTTTGTTGACCCAAAAGCGGTGAATGGTTTTGTGTTTGAGCTCACGGATTTGTAGACGCAAAAATAGCGCTTGTACTGCTGCCATAAGCAGCACGCAGTAGGCGGCAAATGATAGAATGATATGCGTTTCAAGACCGAGACTGACATTAGTTAGCGGCTGATAAGGTGCGCGGCCAAAATAGCCTACCATCATACCTAGCAGCGCAGTTGGAGCGGCCAAAATACCTAAACTGACAATAGGTCGGTATAATGAAAACAGCACATAAAACAATAAGAAAAATAGGCTAGTTAGACTAAGCACATTAAATAGATTAAAATTTAGGCCATAAAGGGTGACAATATAAGGGTATAACAACAGCGCATGCGCCCCCATCCCTATCAATAATAGACCAAGGCTAAGGGTTTTATGAATAACTCTATTAGTCGTCAGCGCCCAACCCAAATAAAGACTGACCGCGATATAAGCCATACTGGAAATCACAAACGCAAGTAACACAGGCATGCCTCATGGAGTATCAAGAGCGCGGCAGTATTGCAATTATGACGCAGTGGCGCTCAAGTTACTGCTAAAATGGTATGATTAGAATAAGAGTCCAATTTATCATAAAATAGCCCCTAATTGAGAATCATCTCATTTATTCTTTTTTTACTAAAAAATATACAATAGCCAAAACAGTATTTAAAGCACAGAATATAGAACATTCATCAAAATTAAGAAATAAGACAATGGGAATAAGTTATGTTTGATACCTTAACCGAACGACTGTCATCGAGCTTGCGCAATATCGCAGGCACAGGACAGTTGACCGAAGATAATATTAAAGACACTTTGCGTGAAGTGCGCATGGCGCTATTGGAGGCGGATGTAGCACTGCCTGTCACTCGCGATTTTGTCAAGCGCGTCAAAGAGCAAGCGCTAGGGGCTGAGGTGCTCAAAGAATTAGCGCCAGGGCAAGCTTTTGTCAAAATCGTCCATGACGAGCTGACCGAGATGATGGGTAGCGCCAATCAGCAGTTAGAGATGACGGGTAAGCCGCCAGTGGTCTACTTGCTAGCCGGTCTACAAGGGGCGGGTAAAACCACAACCGCTGGTAAGCTTGCTAAATATCTACAAGAGCGGCAAAAGAAAAAGGTGATGCTAGTTTCCGCTGACGTCTATCGTCCAGCTGCCATCAAGCAGCTTGAGCAAGTCGCAGGCCAAGTTAACGCTAAGTTTGTCAACTCGACAACCGATGAAAACCCAATTGATATCGCTCGCCGCGCTATTGAAGAGGCGAAGATTCAATATCAAGATATCCTGATTATCGATACCGCGGGTCGCTTGGCTATCGATGAAGTGATGATGGATGAGATCAAGGCGCTGACGGCGGCGGTTAATCCTTCTGAGACGCTGTTTGTCGTCGATGCCATGACGGGTCAAGATGCGGCCAATACCGCCAAAGCCTTTAACGACGCGCTACCACTAACGGGTGTCATTTTAACAAAAACTGACGGCGATGCGCGTGGCGGGGCCGCTTTATCGGTGCGTGCTATCACTGGTAAGCCGATCAAGTTCTTAGGTCGCGGCGAGCAGTTAGATGCGCTAGAGCTATTCCACCCTGAGCGTATTGCCCAACGTATCCTTGGTATGGGTGACGTTTTAAGCTTAGTCGAAGAAGTCGAGCAAAAAATTGACCGTGACAAAGCCGAAAAAATGGCGAAAAAGATGCAAAAAGGTGGCGACTTTGACCTTGAGGATCTCTTGACCCAGTTCCAACAAATGAAAAGTATGGGCGGTATGGCAGGGTTTTTAGACAAGATGCCAGGAATGGGCGGCTCTGATATGCAAAAAGCGGTCGAAGAAGCCAAACCTGAAGAAAAAGTACGCGAAATGGAAGCGCTCATTAATTCAATGACACCCTATGAGCGTAAAAACCCTGATAAGATCAATCCTAGCCGCAAACGCCGTATTGCCTCTGGCTCCGGTCGTGAAATTCAAGACGTCAATCGCCTCTTAAAGCAGCATAAGCAGATGGCAAAAATGATGAAAATGATCTCCAAGCCCGAAGGTATCGGTAAGATGATGAAATCTATGCAAGGGCTGATGGGTGGCGGCGCTGCAGGTGGCGGCGGCGGTGGTCCGTTATTTGGCGGTGGCAATGCTAAAGGGCAAGGCGGTATGAAAAATGTCAATCAAGCCGACTTAGCCAAACAAATGGGACTTGATCCCAATAACATGCCAAGCGCGGAAGACATGCAAAAACAAATTCAAGAGATGCAAAACCAAGCACCAAAAGGATTTAAAAAGCGTTTCTAGATTAATCATTACCAGTACAGATCGTAAAGCCTCAAAGCTAATCCTAGCTTTGAGGCTTTAACTATCTAACTGTCATTATTATATAAGCATCATTGAGGTCACTGTTGAGGTCATTATGTTTTTAGCTATGGATACCGTGTTTGATCAGTGCTCAATTGCCATCTTGGACGGCGAAGGTGAAGTCCTCTTTAGCCAAACCGAAAAAGGCAAGCGCGAGCAAACTCGGCAAATACTACCAATGATAGACGCCGCTTTACAAGCTAGTCATCTTAAGCTTAGCGATATGCAGGCCTTGATATTTAATCGTGGTCCGGGTGCTTTTAGTGGTATCCGAATCAATACCGCGGTGGTGCAAGCGTTGTCTGTGGCTCATGATCTGCCTTGTGTTGGCGTCTCAAGCCTGCAAGCCATCGCGCAAAGGGCTTATCAGCAATACGGCTTGACCCATGTGTATAGTGCTCTTGATGCGCGCATGCAGCAAGTCTACTTTGGTGAGTACGCACTAGATCAATCAATAATGCAGCCCGTGTTCAATCATACTGATGCAGAAGCAGACAGCACTGAGCGACTAGTAGATTATGAGCGTCAAACTAAGCTTAAGCTGCCAATAGTAGGTAATGGCGCAAACCTGCTCACTTTGCATAATGAGCAACTCAGTCATGAAGATGTTTGGCCAGATGCTAGCGTTATCGGGCAACTCGGTATCGCGCAGTTTAGGGTAGATGGCGGCACAGAAGCGGCGAGAGCATTACCCAAGTATTTGCGCAATCAGGCTTGGAAAACTTTAAAAGAGCAAGGCAAAGCTTAAGACTCTATAGTCGATCCTAAATAAAATAGATACATTATATTTAAACGCAAAATTCATCTCAGTTTCGCTGTATCATTTTTATAATGAATCCACTATATAGCGGTATAAACCTGCTTTATTTAGCAGTAAACTTTAATTCATATCAATCAGGCACTGCGTCTGTCTTTAGGAAAGCGATTTTGGATATTATTTTATTAATTCAAGCCGTCATCATGGGTATTGTTGAAGGTATCACTGAGTTTTTACCCATCTCTAGCACCGGCTACCTAATTTTATCCGCTGATATAATGGGGTTTTGGACGAAAGAAAAAGTCGATCTGTTCGTGGTGGTAGTGCAGCTAGGCGCTATCCTTGCGGTAATTTACGACTATTGGGGCAGACTGTGGCAAGCGCTGATGGGCTTGATTACCGGTCAATCCGATACGATGGCTAATCCGCGCCAGCTGGGCCTTAGTCTGATTATCGCTACCATTCCAGTGATGATAGTCGGCTTCACTTTTGCCGATGAGATTAAAACCTATCTGTTTAATCCTATCGTCGTTGCTATCATGCTGATTATCGGTGGTTTGCTCATCTTTTATGTCGAAAAACGTCCTAAAGTTATCGTTGCAAAAGAGGCGGAAGACGTCAGTTTTAAAACCGCGCTAAAGATAGGCTTGTTTCAGTGCTTAGCCTTAATACCAGGTACTTCACGTTCTGGTGCGACTATTATTGGCGCGCTTTGGCTTGGTGTCTCGCGTAAAGCTTCGGCTGAGTTTTCTTTCTTTTTAGGTATTCCAGTGATTGTTGGTGCCGGTTTACTTGATTTGCTCAAACACCATGAGGTGCTAACTAATAGCGAGGATTGGCTAGTGTTAGCGATAGGAACGGTAGTATCCTTCATCGTAGCACTACTATGTATTCGCTGGCTAGTGGCGTGGGTAAGTCGTCGTGATTTCACTATTTTTGCTTGGCTACGTATTGTCACAGGCGTCATTGTATTAGTTGCCGCTTGGGGTTTTGGGTATCAATTTGCTGGCTAATCAGATCAAACTCCTTTATATGGATAAGGCGCAGCTGTCGTTTATTGATAGTCTGCAAACCCTAATCAGCGACCATAACTTACCAATAGTACTTATTCCTGAACTGATTGAGGGAAAGCTTAAGCAGCGCTTAGTACAGTTAAATAATGAAGCTGAGCAAGCGGCTTTAATATTAGATAATAAGAATAAATTGTCTTTAGTAAGCGGTGGTCTAAGCGTCGCGCCAGAGTGGGATAAATTGCAGCGGCGAGTGGTCAGTGCAGGGCGCAAATCGGAGCTGATTTTGCAAGCAGCCAAGATTAGCGCAGACTCTCAAGTGCTAGACGCCACCGCAGGGTTTGGTCATGATAGCTTGATATTAGCGAGCACGGGCGCGCAAGTATTGATGCTTGAGCAGCAGCCGCTCATGGCATTATTATTGCTGGCTGAGCAGCAGCGCATGAGTCAGCAGCCCAACTGGCAAAAGCTTATGGCGCGCTTAACTATCATCAATTGCGACGCGCTAAGTTATTTTGCTCATTTGCCTAATAATTTTGACGAAGCAAAAAGAGCTGTTAATGTGGTTTATTTAGATCCCATGTTTCCAGCAGATAGCTATCAAGATAGCAAGACTGGCAAAGGCGCTAAAGTAGGCAAGCAGATGCAAGCGCTGCATCAATTAGCCGAGCCGCCAACCCTAGCTGAGGAGCAGCAGTTATTACAAAGCGCTCAAGCTCTCGTTAGTCAAAGCTCAAAAAAGCAAGGTCGAGTTGTTGTAAAAAGACCCCAGCAAGCGCCATTTTTGGCTAATAAAGCGCCCGATGAGAGCTGGCATAATGCGGCAGTGCGTTTCGATGGTTATTTTATTTAGCGGTATATTATTGTTATTTATATTTATCAGCTGTAGCAGCTAGCTTAGGAGAGAGCAATGTTAATTATTATTATTTGGGCAGCAGGGGCTGCATTATTGCTTATTAATATTATTCTGCGTACTCGCATTTTACGTTTGGAAGGGGAGCTCAAAAAGCTACGTGCGCCGCAGGCATATATAAGCTATCTGCGTCAGCAAAACGTCCAAGGTAATAAAGTTGCCGCTATCAAAGCACTGCGTAAGCAGTATCCTGAAATCTCTATGGTGGAAGCCAACCGTCTGTACCAAAATCTGTAAAGAGCCGTAAACCTATGACTACTACTCGCATGCCTTTGAGCTTAAAACAAAAATTATACGCTTATATGCAATTAACCCGTTTTGATAAGCCAGTAGGTATTGAGCTATTGCTATGGCCAACCTTGTGGGGAGTGATGCTAGCGGCTATGGGGCAAGCGCAGCAGCAAGGGGCAGTAGCTGGCCTGCCAAGTCTAAAGCTATTTATCATCTTTGCGCTTGGAGCTATCTTAATGCGAGCGGCGGGCTGCGCGATTAATGACTTTGCCGATCGTAAAGTCGATGGTCATGTGACACGTACCAAAGGTCGCCCTTTAGCGGATGGTCGCCTCTCTGGGCGTGAGGCGATAGCAGCATTTGTAGTATTGGTGCTGCTCAGCGCTTGCCTGCTATTGTTCTTACCTATTGAAGTTTTTTATTGGTCGCTTGCTGCGGTGGTGCTAGCCTTTATTTATCCGTTTATGAAACGCTTTACCCACTTGCCGCAAGTGTTTTTGGCCGCCGCCTTTGGTTGGGCGATACCGATGGCCTATGTAGCAGTACAAGGCGCGCCAGATATTTGGTGCTGGCTAGTGTTCATTGCATATATGTGCTGGACGGTCGCCTATGATACCCAATATGCAATGGCAGACCGCGCAGATGATCTCAAGATAGGGGTCAAATCCACTGCTATCTTATTTGGGCGTTTTGACATCGTTATTATCTCTATCCTGCAAGTAAACTTTTTATTAATTATGGGCGTGGTACTGTGGCATTACTTTGCACTGACTAGCTTAAGCATTATTCCGGTCTTTGGCTTAGCGTTAGTAGCGATGATGTTTACCAAACAAAACAGTGCTTGCGCTAGTCGTCAGCCTATACCATGCTTTCAAGCTTTTTTAGCTAATATTTGGGTCGGACGCTATCTATTTGCTTTAGTCGCTATATCTTGCATATGGACCACCTTTAATGGTTAAACTATCCGATTCATTCAAACGTTACTCAAAGAAACCAGTCGCTAATGAGATACAAACGGCTTATGAGATCAATCTTGCCGAACATGGCTTGACACGCGAGCAGGTAATTGCCACTGAGCGTAAGCTTGCCAAGTTTGCTAATACTATGGATTCGGTAGTACGCATTCCTTTTACTCAGCAAGGTTTGGGCGCGGATGCGGCGCTGTCAACCATTCCGTTAGCAGGTGATATAGCCGGTCTGATATTGACCAGTTACGCCTTTATATTAGGCCGTCAATTAGGCGTACCAGCTAGTAAAATGACCCCAGCGGTGCAGCTGGCACTGGTTGATACCGTAGTAGGAATAGTACCCGGCATTGGCACTTTACTTGATATCTTTATTCGTCCTAGCCGCAAAACCTTAACCATTGTCCATCAGCATTTACAAGACGAGTATGGCATCACTGAGACGACGCATTTAGATAGGCCATTTTTGCATCAAAGCTTGGAAGATAAGCAGCGTCAAAGCGCTATTTGGCGCAATCCTATCGTCGCTTGGATTTATTTGCACATTCCTGATATTTTAGGGCTAATTATCATCCTCTTGGTGGTTTTAGGACTTTGGACCATGATTAAATGGCTGATTGGCCTATTTTCTTAAGGCTTTTTTATTAGCCACCATTAGACCCAAAATTAAGGCTGAGTGACGACTTCAGCCTCAGCGCTAGTGGCTTCGTAACTGGTCACTTTGCCGTTTTGTAGCAAATCTATACTACTACCGCCGCCATGACTGACGAGCTCTATATTGCCGTCTTTTGAGCGATAAGTTGGATTATTACCTTGGCCTTCAGGCGCGCTTAAAGTCATCTTTGGCTTATTGGGCAAAGTGACAATAGCGTTTAATACGCCAGTCGCTGATGTCTCAAAAACTACCGATAAAGTCTCACCACTAGCACTACGATAAGTCACATCAGTGATCTGTGTGCCCTTGATATCTTGCTCTGGACTAGGGGTAGTGGTCTGGGCATTGGGTGTCACGCCTGCCGCGCCGATATTATTCTCAAGCGATTCTAGCTTAACATCATGCTCGTTAGTTAATGCAGTGTCTGGCTCGACTGCCGCATCTTGGGTAATAGCCTCGTCAGCGCTAGTAGTGATAGGCGCTGCTTGCTCTTCTACTATTACGGTTTCGGTTTCGGGCTCTTTTTGGCAAGCGGTTATTACCAAGCTAGATAAGCTTAAAATAATAATAGGCCGCAAAAAGGCTTTAGCTTGAGTCATCGATACATTTTTCATAGTAAATATCTTATTATTTGTAGTCAAAGCACTGTAGGTAGTAAAAATAAACGAGAGGCATAAACGTATCACACTACGACTTTAAAGGCGTTTTTAATCTCTCGCGACTTGGCGATAATTTATGAAGCATCTCACTAGATAAAGGGCCAAATTCTCCTAGCATCATAGCGGTTAGAGCCTCAGCGCATATCGGCGCATAAGCATAACCTTTAGCACCCATCGCACTCATCACCCATAAACGCTGGCTATTAGCCAATTGTCCGGCAATAGGATGATAGTCAGGGGTTTGGGTGCGAATACCAGCGCGCGCTTGCCAATGACTAGTATCCGCTGGAATCACAGCTTCAAGCTCAGGAATGGCTTTGATTAACTTGTTACGGCTAAGCTCATGCTCATCTGCACGAATAGCGGTATCGATATCATTACGCACAAAGCTTGCCCCCAGTAAAAACTGCGGCTCATTTTCGGTTACTGGATTTAAATGATTATCGCCCTTTTTTGGGGTAAATAACGCACAGTAACCACCATATTTAAGCGGTAATGTTGGCAAGTTTGCTAGCTGCTCAGTCGTAGGGATAAACCAAGACAGCTGCCCGCGAATTTTGCGACAATCAAAGATACGCTGATCTAACCTGTGACTCTCAAATGCGGCGCAAATCACTACGTGATCTGCTGTGAGAGTGATTTGTTTAGCATTCGTTTCCTCAGCGTTTTGATAACCATTAACGCTCACATACTGTTCTTTTTCGTCTATGTTAGTCACTTGCAACTGCATAAAGCTAATCAGCGGATGACTAAGGATGATGTCCTTTAAAGCTTGCGGATTAACTAAGCCTGACTGCGGTAGATAGAGGTTTTCGGTCAACTCCTGTTGCCGCAAACCTGTAAGCACTTTTGTTTCATCAATGGATAAAGTGGTGGCTATATCGTCAGGATAATCAGCAATTTGACGACTATCGATGTTGGCTTTGAGTAGTAAATCAAGCGCGCCGGTCATCTCGATAATAGGAGCTATATTGTGCTCTTTTGCTTGCTCATTAAACTGACGATAGCGGCGACTGCTATAAAGATAGCCAATAGTATGCAAGTGCTCATCAACATGATGAATAGGCGTCATCTTCGGCGCAAGTAGGCCACGTGGATTACCTGAAGCGCCCGCCAAGGGAGCTGTTTTATCGACTAAGATGATTTTGATACCGCGATTGGCTAATGACCAAGCTATCATTAATCCAGCAACTCCTGCGCCGATAACGATATGGTGAGTGCTGTGGTTATTGCTATGCTGGCTATTGGGGTTATTTAGCGCTGATCTCTCTTCCATAATAGCCGTGAGCATTTCACGCTTACGCCCAAAACCTTTGACTTTTTTGATGCTAAAGCCGTTGTTCTGTAGCGCGCGTTTTACCACTCCTGCACAGCTATAAGTGGCGGCGGTAGTACCAGTCGTAGATAAGCGCTGTATTTGCTCAAATACTGCCTCTGCCCATAAAGACTCATTACACGAAGGCGCAAAACCATCTAGCAGCCAAGCATCGACATGCGGTCTTTTGTCTAAGCTATCGGTTACTAAAGTATCCGTCGCTAGTTTGGCTAAACTTAGCGCTGCATCGCCAAGCCAGATATCAACGGTTAGATTATCTTTAGCGAAATGCAGACGATGACAGCCTGCGATAAGCGTAGGATAAACCGCTAATAGCTGGTTAATAGTATCTGTCAGCTCAGGAGCACGCTGCGCCCATATAGCCAGTATTTTTGTTAGATCAGCTAGCGGTATAGGATGCTTTTCGGTAGTGATAAAGTGCAAGCGCGCTGTGGCTAGATGATTGTTTTTGCGGCGTAACTGCTGCCACAACTGCCAGATGGCTAATAAATTTAGACCCGTACCAAAACCTAACTCGGCGATAGTAAAGCATTGATCAAAGGCAAGTGCCGCTAACCGCTCAGGGAGCTGATTACCAGCAATAAAAACGTGGCGCGACTCTGCCAAACCATCAGCATGAGAAAAATAGACATCACCAAACTCACCAGATACCGGCACTTTATTACCGGTATCATCACTCTCCCACTTGATATTGGCAGGGCGAATGATGTTTGGATAGTCTGTAGAGCTTAGAGAAGGAGTAGACATAACAGGCTCAATAACAAAACTTATGAACTAAAATCACTAACTAACCGCTACCAGCGCTCACGGCGGACAAAGACTAGCCAAGAGATAAAAATACCTACTAATAAGCTTATCAATACCGTAAAAGCGCCGTATAAAAACAGCTGACCTTGGCTCTCATAAACTAAGACGTTGACCTGAGTTTGTAAGTCGTTGACCTGTCTTTGTAATTGCGCATTGCGACTAAGGAGCTGTTGATTGGCGGCAGATAGCGCTTTATCGGTCGGTTGTAGCTCTGCTGCTAGAGTAGGTTTGCCATCAGCATCTGTAGTCGCCGCTGGTTTTACCTTGTTCTTCGGCGTTGACGTGGCTGGTGTCGTTGCTATCTCTTCAGCCTCTGCTACATTAGGCTCAGAGGCAGGTATCGCTGAGGCGGCGTAAGCGCCAAAGGAGCCGATAATTAGACTTATAGACAATAGGCTGGCTAAAGCGTATCTAAGCGCTGGCAAAACGAGAGAGGAATAACTTTGACTCACTATGAGATAACCTTATCGCTAGGTAGTGTATGAATAAAAGCTCTGATATCTACATGGCTATACACGCCATCACGCAGATAAGGCTCAGCATTTACCCAATTTTGCGCCGCCTCTAAAGAGTCAAAATCAGCGATAATCACGCTACCTGACATAGCTTCAAGACCGTGTTCGATAGGAGTGGGGCCAGCGATAACAAGACGATTTTCGCGCTCTAATGCTTGCAAACGCTCAACATGCTCAGCGCGAGTTTGTTGCCGCTTAGCGCTACTATTAGCCACATCATGACCAATAATGACAAATAAGGACATTAGTTCTCCTCAAAAATAATAGTAATAACGGTTAATGAATATTAACATTAGCAGTTAAATAGCGTGTTTTTAGATGAGTTAAGCTATTTGCTGGTTTTATCGGTGAGAGCAGGGTTGATATGGTTCTTTAATACCGCAAACTGCGCGATCACAAAGACTATCATAATAGGTACCCAGCCATAAGTTTTGAAATTAATCCAAGCTTCATCAGACATAGTGAAGGCCGTGATATAATGAAGAGTTCCCATTAATACAAAAAATAAAGCCCAAGCGATCGTCAGCTTTTTCCAACCCGCCATAGTTAGGGTAAAGACCTCTTTCATAGCCAGCTGCATCAACGGCTTATTAATAGCGGCGCTAACAAATAACGTTAGGGCAAAAATGCCATTGATAATAGGTGATTTCCAACGCAAATAAACGTCATCACGCAGCAATAAAGTGCCGCCGCAAAAGACGATCGTGAGTAATAAAACTACCCATTGCTGCTTGTCAAACTTACCTTTTTGGCGAATAAAATGAATAGCATAAACAATCACAGTAGCAATAAGCAGAGCACCTGCCGCTGCCAAAATACCATTTTGTCTGGCTACTATAAAAAAAGCAATTAAAGGGATAAAGTCTAGTAAGGCTTTCATAACGAATGGGGTGTCCAACAAAAACGTAGAGCCTAGTTTACACCTCTACTGAGCTAAAAAAAAGCAATCAACGCTGTGATAGTCATATATAACAATGCTCTATGTCAATGAGCGCTCAAAACACGATAAAATGACTATCAGCTGTCATAAAGATTACAAAAACCACCGAAACAAGAGCTATCTATTGTTTTTCATTCACACTCAATTCTCATTTGCTAATACTGCTAAACCAACCTAAGGCCAATTCCATGAAAATAGATTTACACTGTCATAGCACTTGTTCTGACGGTACTTATGCTCCTACTGAGGTAGTGCAACGCGCTCATGCTGCAGGAATTGAGGTATTGGCACTGACCGATCATGATACTTTATTAGGCATTGATGAAGCTAGCATTGCTGCTAATGCTTGCGGTATGCAGCTCATTAACGGTGTTGAGATAAGCTGTGAGCATACCCTAAGTGGCGGTTATGGCAAGAATAAATCAACTAACAAAATCATCCATGTGTTGGGTTTAGACTTTAGCGATCGTCAGCAGATGCATGAAACCTTACAGCAATTGCAAGACAGCCGCGCCAGTCGTGGTCAGCGTATTACCGAAAAGCTTAGCGAGCTACTCGCTATTGATTACGATGAGCTATGGCAGCAAGTCTGCGTCAAAGCAGGTAACAATCCGCAAGCGGTAGGACGAGCGCACATCGGTCAAGTACTCTACGAGCGCGGAGAGGTCAAAACGGTGCAAAAAGCCTTTGATAAATATCTTGCAGATAACAAGCCAGCTTATGTCCCCATTGAAGCCTTGAGTATGGAGCGTGGTATTGAGCTTATTCAAGCTTGCGGCGGTAAAGCAGTGCTAGCTCATCCCACCCGTTATCATCTCTCAGCGACACGAGTTCGTAAATTGATCAGCGAATTTGCAGCGCTCGGCGGTGAGGCTTGTGAGCTGCCCGCTAATAGTGAGCCGCTAAGCACACGGCGTATGGTTGATCGTAGTATCGAAGAGCATCAGCTGGCCGCTTCTATTGGTAGCGACTTTCATGGTAGTAATATGCCTTGGCGTCGTTTGGGCGATGTACCCAAACTGGAGGCAAACCAGCGAGGTATTTGGCAGTCTTTTAAGCAAACCTTATAAATAGCATCCAAAAGCCTAAGATAACAAATTAATTTTTTAATGTACTTTTGTTTACTTCTAATTAGTACCATTGGTCGCAATGTTATTGTTAATACCAAGAATATTCTATAATATTAACTTAATATACATCACTCCATATGCGGCTGCGTATTAATGGCTATCTCGATATACCAATTAGGTTATAAGAAACTCTCTCAGGTTATATTTGAATGGCAGCTAGCAGATCGTACCTCCCTGCTAGCTTTATTTATCGTGATAGAAGTGGTTTCGCATTGGCTGTGGTTTTTATCTGTTTGGTGCTATCGGGGGGCGGCAGATAACTACGTCAATATGGCCTTGCTATATCCCATGTGGTTAGGCGTCACTGTTGCTGCATTTATTTTTTGGTGGATGGTTGGGCATTTAGTAAATATAAAAAATGATTATCAGCGACTGCTTCGATGGCAAATCATCTTGGTTATTCTCTATACCATTTATATTACTTCTATCATTGTAGTAGTGGGTTATAGTAGCCTAGTTGCAGGAGTGTCTTTAGTTGGCGGCGCTATGCTGGGTATGATGCTGATGAGGCGTCGTTACGTTTGGAGAGTGTTTTTATTGCAAATAATACTCATTCTATTAGCTATCACTTCTCCTTATTTCGGTATTGAGCTGCCTAATTTGCGCCAAATACCGGTTATCTCTCCTTTAGTTGATGTTTACGATGGTCTTACCTATAACGAGATTATGGTTATAGAAAACGCTATTGCCAGCTCAAGCTTTAGTAAAGAGAGCTTAGGTTGGGAGCATATTAGTGAGCTACAGCGCTCATCGACTTTTTTTTGGCGCTCAACTCATGTCTACTTAGCGATACCCAAAGCTATTTTTATGGTTTATACCTTTCGGCAACTGCTACTGATCTTAGATGACAGTAGAAAAGAGATCTTACAGCATGCCAATCAAGACGAGCTTACCACTTTAGATAATCGCCGCTACGGACTAACTAAAATGCAGCAGACCTTGGCTGAAATCAAAGACACTGAAGATTATAGCGTGATGTTATTGGATTTAGATTCATTCAAACAAGTCAATGATAATTATGGTCATAAAGCGGGCGATCAGGTATTACGAGAAGTCGCTCAAATTCTAATCGACTCATTATCGACTACGCAGGCCATTATTAGTCGCTATGGTGGTGAGGAGTTTTTGATTGTATTACCTAATAGCGCACATGATGAGGCCATGAAAATCGCAGAACACCTAAGACAAAGCGTTGGACAGTACCTTATTGAAACAGATGAAGGGGATCGTTTCAAAGTTACTACTAGTTTAGGCCTTTATACGCTAACCTCAGACGAGCTTATAGTGATTAAACAAAGGCATCATAGTTCAGCTGAAGTTAGTTCCTTTAGACCTAATAGATTTGGTTTCTTTAAATCGCGACAATTAAATTCAAATCATCCCAAAATAGTTTCTTCATCGCACTCACAGCAACAATTGCCCAAAGATATTTGCCAATATTTAATCAGTATCGCTGATAAAGCGCTTTATGAGGCGAAAGGTAGAGGCCGCAATCAAGTGATCAGTGCCAATGATTTATTGGCAGAAGAAAAACAGGATATAGTAAGCGTCAAATCGAGTTATGTGACTTAGAGCTTTACCTAATTACCTATAGTCAAGGACTCTAATGCTGAAGATTTAAAGTTACTGTAGCTTTAGATGTTTAATTAAACTTGCTAAAACGCTAGTTGCAAAGCTGCCAGTTGTCAGGGTAAAGCTTAATACTAGCGTGCGTCCCTCAAGCCATTGCCAGCTCAAGTCTTCTACAGGTAAACGCAGCGCCCGTCTTTGCGCTTTGATATCCCGCTGCTCTAAGCCGCGTGCTAATTGAGCTAACAAAAAATCTTGCTGCACTACGTCATTTTCAAGCTCGGCGGCAGCTGCTGTTACTTTATCATTACTAGTACCCCACATCACCGCTGTTGGGTGTATATCACCGCTAGCTAAGCGCTCGCGTAAGGTATCATCTATTTGCTCGCTGGCAAATATTGAGCCTGAGCCGTTTAGATTAAAAACCTCGCCATTTAACCCTGTATCCCAGCTACCATTTCGTACTCTTGCTGCCAATATTTTATTAAAGATTAAACTACGCGCTGCTGATAGCTCCATTGAGTTTTGTTCTCGGGGAGCACCTTTACGCTTAGGTTTCTTTTTAGCTGAGGTTGTATTAGCCATTGTATTAGCCGCGGGGTTTGCCAACCTGTTATCAGACTCTTTAGCAAATAACTTTAGCGCCTCTGTAATATTATTACCATTAAAACCAAAGCGCTGCGGACCAAAATAATTAGGTACCCCAGTTTTGCTAATCGTTGCTAGATGCTGCTCAACGAGAGCTTGATTATCGGCTAGCCCTGAGTCATTAGTAAACACTAAATCTCGCAAAGTAATTACAAACTGATTGGCATCGTGAGTAGCGCGATTTAGTTTTTTATTATGCCAGTGCTGTGCAAGAATTCTGATAGTTTCCTGCTCTTTGATATCAACCGGTGCAAACTCAGTAGCAGGCAGTTGTTTTTTGGGAATACGTAGGCTGAACCACTGGGTAGTGAGCGCTTGCCTATCTTTTAGACCGGAGTAGCCGACATCACGCAAGGGAATATCTGCCCATTCTGATAGTAGTTTGGCTAAATAAGCAGTATTGATGCCTGATTTTTCAATATGTAGCCAAAGATGCTCACCCTCATTAGTAAAGTCTAGCTGTAATCGCTCATTAACCACAAAGTCGGCTACTTGAGCTTTATAGGTAGCTTGCTCAATAGGCGGCGTCATAGGCTGCGGGAGAGTGGCAGTATTAGTCGCCGCTGCCAAATCAATAGTAGATTCAAAATTTTGTGGATTTATAACAGTCATAAAATAGTCATTAACTCGTTAAAAAAGGTTGGGTAAATAATCTAAGAGGCGAATAGCATTAGGTTTGAGTCAGTTTTTGTAAATTGAATTTAAAAGACTTGAGATTAAGTATAAAAGTTACGTTTTGCAACGCGCTAGATATACAAAAAAACATCGTAGGCTTTGTAGGCTTGTTACTATTGATTAGGCCTATTACTGCTACTTATTTATCAATATAGTAATAAAAGCTTAGCTTAATAATTATTAAACCTCAATAACAGGCCGTTCATTTATTCGGCAGCAATCGCCACCGTTAAGGATAACTTATGACTGACAATAAGATTCACACAATCACTATTAGCAAAGCCGACATCCCAGATGGTGGCATGAAATCTTTTAAACAACAAGATGATAGCATTTTGTTAATTACTCGTGATAATAACAGCTTTCGCGCTTTTGATGGTAAATGTCCTCACGCGGGTGCCGATTTAGGTGACGGCTTACGCTGTGGTAATCGCATCGTCTGTCCTTGGCATCATGGTACCTTTGATAGTACTGATGGCCGCTTGTTAGAACCAGTAGCGACCAGCGGTTTGACCCAATATGAGCTAAGTGATGATGGCGATAATTTGACTATCAATACCGCTGCCAAAATAGATCATTCAATTGATAATGATAAATTAGCTGAGACGCACACTATGATCGTTGGGGGCGGGGCAGCAGGCTTTATGACAGCGCATCATTTGCGTCAAATAGGTTATGGCGGCAAGATTACTATTATTAGTAAAGATGATAAAGCGCCTTATAACCGTACTTTGTTATCGAAGATGTTTTTGGCCGGAAAGATGGATGAGAAGCATCTTATGCTAGGTGGTAACGACTGGGCGCAAAAACACAACATCGATCTGCGTCTCAATCAAGTCGTCAGTGAAGTACTGCCTAATGAGAGTAGTATTATCATAAAAGACGTTAATGGCAATAGCGAGACTCAAACCGCTGACTTCTTAGTAGTAGCAACGGGAGCCGAGCCAACCATACCGCCTATCAAAGGCGCTGAGCAATCGGGTGTCTATACCCTACGCACTATGGATGATGCCAAAGCCATCAAACAAGCGACTGACGGCAAAAAAGTGGTCATAGTAGGCACAGGCTTTATAGGAATGGAGGTGGCTTCTGCGCTAATACAGGCAGGCAAAGCGGCTTCTATCACCGTCGTGGGTAGAAGTAAGCGCGTCATGGCAAACATCGTCTCTGAGACAGTGAGCAATACCTTGATTAGCCTTCATGAAGATAAAGGCGTTACCTTTGCTTTTGGCGCTGGAGTCAGTGAGATCAATGGTACAGAGGATAGTGTAAGCGGCGTGACGCTAAGCGATGGTACTCGCCTTGACGCCGATGTTGTCATCTTAGGAACAGGAGTCTCGCCACGTACAGAGCTCTTAGCTGAGGTCAATGATCCTGACGGCGTACAGGTCGATAAGCGCTTGCAATTACGAGACGGCGTCTATGCGCTTGGCGATATTGCCAAGGCTGAGGGTCAAATGGGTCGTCTGCGTATCGAGCATTGGCGCGTGGCACTACAGCATGGCCTAGTAACTGCAGCTGCTATCTTAAATGAAGAAAATGTCGACTCCCTCGAGCAGCGCGTACCGTTCTTTTGGACCATGCAGTATGGCAAAAGCCTACGCTATAGCGGTCATGCGGCAACTCCAGATAAAGGCATCTTATTTGGCTCGCCAGATCAGATGGACTATATCGAATACTACTTTGATGATGAAGGCGAGAATACACGGGCTACGGCGGCAAGCTCTCTTGGCCGCGACAAAGAGCTGATCGCCTTTGGTGAGTTGCTGCGCCGCGGAGTGGCTCCTACTAGAGCGCAGCTTAATGCTGGATTCGATATCATTGATCAGGCACATGCTCTATCACCATAAAATAATTTACATAGACGAACCCTGTTCTAATAATTATGATAAGGGCTGATCTAATTTTTTAGGTCAGCCTTTTTTATTTAAATTTTGACTGCAAGAATTGAGAAGATAATAATGACAAATAATACTGATAGCGACAAAAATAAAAATATTTTTTTACGCCAAGCGACTATCGATGATGTCAGCGCTTTAGAAACCCTATTAAATCGCTGCTATCGTCAAGCCGAAGGGTGGACCAATGAAGCCGATTTAGTCGCGGGTATTCGCACCACACAGACCGAACTTGCCAGCGTCATTGATAATCCTAAGCACTATGTTTTTGTTTATCCAAAAACTGAGACAGGAGAACGCGAGGGAGCTGAGACCGGCGAGCTATTAGGCTCTATAGCAGTTGAGCTAAAAACCCAGTCTGATAAAAGTAACGATGGCTATATCGGGATGTTTGCAGTGCATCCAGACTTGCAAGGAGCGGGAGTAGGTAATGTCATTTTGCAGGCTGCTGAGAGCTTTGCTACGCGTCATTTACTAAATAACAAATCCTTAGTTACTCAGCCTAGCCGTTTAACCATGAGTATCTTAAGTCATCGTCCTGAGTTACTCGCTTATTATCAGCGCCGCGGCTATCAGCTGACCGGGCATAGCGAGCCGTTTCCAGTCGATGGCAATAATGGCGATCCTAAGCGCGCAGACTTAAAGCTGTTGGAGTTAGAAAAGCTTATAGCGGAATAAAAGTTATTATTGGTTTTTCTAGCATTTGGACAAGTTGTTCGTTTGGCTATCGTCACTAAAAATGAGAATACTATGACTACTAGCTCTATAGCTAATCAATCAAAGCCTAACTCAGTGTTTTTGCGTCCGGCATTAG
This sequence comes from Psychrobacter sp., assembly GCA_029267175.1. Lineage (GTDB taxonomy): Bacteria > Pseudomonadota > Gammaproteobacteria > Pseudomonadales > Moraxellaceae > Psychrobacter. Next base: position 22,081 of record JARIDJ010000022.1, read on the forward strand.
CATCAGATATCTCAAAGCTTGAAACCTTACTCAATCGTAGCTATCGTTTTGAAGGCTGGACCCATGAAACTGAATTAGTCGGCGGTATTCGCACCAATGTAGCCGAATTGACATCCATAATTGAGGATAATCAGCAGTATTTATTTGTCTATCCGCAGACAGAGAATGGTCAACAAACGGGTGAGATATTAGGCTGTATCAACGTAGCGATTGAAGATAATAGCGCTTATATTGGCTTGTTTGCAGTCAACCCTGACTTGCAAGGCAGTGGGGTTGGTAGTGCGCTGCTCGCAGAAGCAGAGGTCTTTATACAGCGCTATTTTTGTTATAACAATACAACTTTTACACAATCGGCAGCTGAGAGCTCAGCAAATGAGAATTCGATTAAGATGCTAGTCTTAAAAGGCCGCGATAAAATACTAGCTTATTATCAGCGTCGCGGTTATGTTTGTACGGGCAACACCCAGCCTTTTTTGGAAAATGATAGTAAGGGTGAATCCAACAACGGCGATTTATACTTTATCGAGATAAAAAAAGCATTACCACTACCAAGCTGAGTGTTGAATAGTTAACGCACCCAAAAGTATTTAACCGTCATAAAGATACCAATGCTTAGTAAAACAAAGGCCACAACGATAAGACGTTTAAACCAAGTAAAGGCTGGCAGGCGAGTGGCGTTATCATCAGACATTAAATAAGCAAATAAGCACAGTAGACTGGCCGCTAATGTCATAATTCCCAAACCCACGGGTAAGATATAAAGATATACCTGCCATCCAATCATTTTGTGACCATCTTATAACGATTTATAGTGCTGCTATAATAGCAGTAACAACAGACTATTACCTGTATTTAAGTCACTACTAAATAATAGCAGCTAACGCATGGTCACAAACTCTTCTGAACCGGTCGGGTGAATAGCAACAGTATTATCAAAATCAGCTTTAGTAGCGCCCATTTTTATTGCTACCGCAAAGCCCTGAATCATCTCATCAACACCATAACCGATGCCATGCAGGCCAATGACTTTTTCATCTTCCCCTAAGCAGACCAGCTTCATCACGCACTTTTGGCGATGCTGAGTCACCGCGCTATACATCGAGGTAAAGCTCGATTTGTAGCACTTGATATTGTCCTTGCCATGTTGCTCAACGGCATCAATCTCAGACAGGCCGATAGTGCCAATAGCAGGGTGAGTAAAGATAACCGTCGGTATCAGATCATAAACCAAATGCTCATTTTGTTTTTCGTTAAATAAACGCTCTGAGAGCCTTCTACCGGCCGCGATAGCGACAGGCGTCAAATCGATACTGTTTTCGATAATATCACCAACCGCATAAATGCCATCGACATTAGTATTTTGGAACTTATCGACTTTGATTTTACCATTATCGGTAGTCTCTACCCCTGTTACTTCTAAGTTAATAGTGTCCGTTGAGGGCGCGCGGCCAATCGCCCAAATCAAGCAATCTACGGTATCTAAAGTGCCTTCTTTGGTAAATAACTCTAAGCTGTCATCTTCGTTCTTTTTAACTTCTGTAAGGGTAGTATTAGTGTGCAAGTGAATACCATCTTGCTCCATCTCTATTAGCAGCGCCTCAACGATAGTGTGATCAAATGAGCGCAGCGGCGAGTGTTGACGGACATATAAATGTACCTCAGCACCTAAACTATTGAGCACGCCTGCGATCTCAACAGCGATATAACCAGCGCCAGCGATAGCCACTCGTTTGGGTAGATGAGTTAATCTAAAAAAGCCGTCAGAATCAATACCGTATTCTGCGCCCTTGATGTCAGGAATAATGGGACGCCCACCAGTAGCAATCAAAATATGATCGGCTGTAATCATCTCACCATTGACCTCTACGGTGTTGGTATCGACAAATTTAGCAAAACCTTTTATGACCTCAACGCCATTTTTTGCCAAATTATTATCATAAGAGCGGTGGATGTTTTCAATGTATTGCTGACGGCTTTGGACGAGCTTTTGAAAGTCAAAGTTTTTTAACTCCACATCGAAACCATAATCTGGCGCATATTTCTCAATAGCTTCGGCCACTTGCGCCCCGTACCACATTACTTTTTTGGGTACACAGCCCCAGTTGACACAAGTGCCGCCTAATTGCTCAGCTTCGATAATAGCGCATTTTTTGCCATGGCTTGCGGCGCGGTTAATGGAGGCGATACCGCCACTACCGCCGCCAATAGAAATATAATCATAATGTTTTGTCATTGTAATGTCTCTTAATTTGGTTTTTATTAAAACTATCTTGTACCGTATGGTTATGGGTCTTAGAATAAATCTTACAAGTTTTCACTAGTCTCTAAAATAGCTCATTGCCCATCTCAAATAATGCGTTAGCCGTAAAGAAGGCTTTGGTTTCATTGAGCTACGTAGAAAGTCTACTTGATGATAACATGAAGCGTAAATAACGTTAATAAGGAAAACTCATGCATATCGCTATTTTGACTCTGACTTTCTCTTTGCCAGGATGCAGCTCATTAAAAGAAAAACGCCAACGTATGGGCGGCTTGCATGCACGCTTTGGCAATAATCCAAGCGTTGCCGTCTGTGAGAGTGGCGAGCGTGATCGCCATGATGCTAGCGAGTGGACGTTTGTGATAGTTGGGCTATCTAAACGTGAGGTCGAGTCGCAGTGTAGTCAGATTGAGGAAAAGATAGAGCGTATGGTGGATGCAAGGATAATGGGTGTTGAGCGGGAGTTTATTTAGCTAGGTTGGGTTATCTTGGTTTTAGATAATATTTAATTTGTAGGTTGGGTGTCGCAAGCTCCACCCAACAGGATAATTTTGTGTAATGTGAATTGTTGGGTTTCCTATGTCAACCTAACCTACGGGCTGATTTCTATTTAATTTCAAATAAGATCTATAGTAGAGATCTCTATAGATTTGAGAAGGTCATGAATCTGTATATGATGTTAAATATATTGGATTATAAGAGAGACAAAGGGTTTCAAAAAATATAAAAGGCTTATTAGTGCAAATAGTGACGGACAGCATTTGGCACATGCCTGCTACTGCAATTGTTTTCTATCGGAAGACGAAGCTTTTACTGAAAAAGCTAAAGCGATATTTGAATTTTTAAATATAGAAACTAGGGTTGATTGTATTTCTTTCACTATTAACAAAGTGTAAGTGTGTATAGATTAAATATAAACTTTCAACAAACAAAAAGGCCACCCAAAAAGAGCAGCCTTAATATAAAAATCAATTCATAATATACTTAATCAGCTAGCCTCTGACATAGCCTGTTCAAGTACCGGCTTTAAGAACTCACCGGTATGTGAGCCTGCAACTTCTGCTACTTCCTCAGGCGTACCTTCGGCGATAATCATACCGCCACCTTTACCGCCTTCAGGGCCAAGATCAATCACCCAATCGGCGGTTTTGATGACGTCTAGGTTATGCTCAATGACAACGATGGTATTGCCTTTATCTCGCAGCGTATGCAGGATATTGAGCAGTTTATCGATATCATGGAAATGCAAACCCGTGGTCGGCTCATCCAAAATATACAGCGTTTGACCAGTATCACGTTTAGCCAGTTCACGTGCTAGCTTAACTCGCTGCGCTTCACCGCCCGATAGAGTAGGCGCGGATTGACCCAAGCGAATGTAGCTTAGACCCACATCCATCAGCGCTTGCAGACGACGATAAATCGCGGGAATCGCCGAGAAGAATTCAGTAGCATCTTCAACGGTCATGTCCAGCACTTCAGCAATGGTTTTGCCTTTATAGTGAATCTCCAAGGTTTCGCGGTTATAGCGCTTGCCCTCACAGCTATCACACGGCACGTACATATCCGGTAAGAAATGCATCTCAACCTTAATTAGTCCATCACCCTGACACATCTCACAGCGACCGCCTTTGACGTTGAAGCTAAAGCGACCCGCTTTATAACCACGCGCGCGCGCCTCAGGTGTTTGGGCGAACATCTCACGCACCGGCGTAAAAACACCAGTATAAGTCGCTGGATTGGAGCGCGGGGTACGACCAATCGGGCTTTGATCAATATCGACCATTTTATCCAAATGCTCAAGCCCGCTTATGCTGTCATGTTTATCAGCGATTAGCGTTGACGCATTATTAAGCTGGGTCGCAGCGATAGGCATGAGCGTACGGTTAATCAGCGTTGATTTACCCGAGCCGGATACACC
>JARIDJ010000084.1 GCA_029267175.1 Psychrobacter sp.
ATTTATACGACGACGATCATCATACCTACATCAATACTGATAGTTATACAGGTATTGAATAAGCTGACTGCCTATGAGACTGCTGACTGGTTCAGACTTAATCTTTATTGAGGATGGAGCTTCGGTAGCGATAAGCGCGGCTTAAACATCTACGAAGATTGAAAAAAACGTCCCTTTAATTTGGCTACTCGCCAATCCTTATTCCCTATTTTAACTAACGCCTCAAGCTTGTTTTTTAAAGTTGACGGTTTAGTTAACATTATTATACTAGCACTATATTTAATTATTTTACAACTTAAAAAAAGTATTTATATTCTATTATTTTTAGCTATAAAAAAGCCTGTGTCTATTTATCAAAAGAATAGATAAATAAACACAGGCTAGAGTATCAAAACTTATAAATTTTATCTTGCAAACGCTTAGCTAGTACCCAGCTCCAGTAAGCTGGCATTACCACCGATAGCAGTAGTATTTATAGTGATTACCCGCTCAGTGACAAAACGATAAAGATAATCAATGCTTAGCATCTCAGTAAAATCTACCATATCAGTCACTGCAATCACTTGCGTCAAGATACCATCAGTATTGGCAAGCTCTTGGCTTATAGACTGCACCTCACTAGGACTACCAGCGACAGCCACCTGTGCTAAGCGCTCCATATATAATAAGGTGATGGTTTGCGAATCATTAGCGACACTAAGTACGTCATCACTGATGCCCGCATTATAAAGTATCTTAGCCGCTTCCTCACACATATCCACCTGACTTGGGCAATGCAGTATCACCTCATTACCGGTCAATAAAGCAGCGATAAGCTGTCCTAATACTGCCATAGCACGAGCTGATTCAGCGCCGATGACCATGGTTTTACCGCGAGCTGTCACGTACAAATCATTAGATTCGCCAGTGGCACCCGTCATCCGCTGCACCTCATCAAGCTTTGGAGCAGCGCTTAATAAATGCTGGAACAAACGCCTTGCTTTATTAGCATCGCCTGTCAATAAAGCAAGCTTAGGGATAGCTGCTTCCAAATATGCCGAGCGCTTAACAGCGCCTAGTAATCGCCAAGCTTCACAAACCTCAGCATGATTTTTTTTGAATTCATTGGCCATGTTGCTGCTCCTTACGCCAGTTGTGTTTGTGTAGTGGATTGAGCTTGGGGCGCGCTAGTGGTTTGTCCCTTAGCTAACTTGTTTATAGTTTGGTTACTAGTATCAGTGCTAAGCTTCATCAAACGAGCCACGTAATGTGGTCCCCCAGCTTTTGGACCGGTGCCAGATAGACCAGTACCACCAAAGGGCTGGACGTTAACAACCGCACCAATTTGATTACGGTTCACATAAGTATTACCGACCACTACGCGGCGCTCGATATGCTCAGCAACATTTTCGATACGGCTATGAATACCTAAAGTCAGACCAAACCCTGTGCCGTTGATAGCATCAATCAACTTGTCAAGATCGCGGGCTTTATAACGCAGCACATGTAATATCGGGCCAAAATGCTCACCGCCAATGACATCGATACTACTCACTTCAATCGCTGTCGGTAGTACAAAAGTCGCTTGCTCAGCACTGACCGCTGAGCTAGCACTCATGGGTGTTTGAGCCAAAATAGTCGCGGTTGCCTCCGACTGCATGCGCTCAATATGCGCCTCTAGTCCTTTTTTGGCATCACTGTCAATAACCGGACCGACATCAGTTGAGACCAAGGTAGGGTTGCCTACATTGAGCTCTGCCATATGACCTTGGAGTAATTCGATAATACCGTCCGCCACTTCTTCTTGTACACAAAGAATACGGCATGCTGAACAGCGCTGACCGGCTGAGCCAAAAGCGGATAATACCGCATCGGTAACCACTTGCTCAGGCAATGCGGTTGAGTCAACGATCATCGCGTTTTGACCGCCTGTTTCGGCGATCAAGACAGGCAGCTCACCGCTCGCTAGTGCATGGCTATTTAAGCTTTGATTGATGCGCTGAGCGGTTTGCGTTGAGCCGGTAAAGATTACCCCAGCAATATATTCTGATGCCGTTAACGCCGCTCCTACTTCACCAGCTCCAACGACAAATTGCAGTGCTTTAGCTGGCACGCCGGCTTGATACATAAGCTGTATAGCAAAATGCGCAATTAAGCTGGTCTGCTCAGCAGGCTTAGCCACTACGGTATTGCCAGCCGCTAGCGCTGCCACAATTTGTCCGGTATAAATAGCTAGTGGAAAGTTCCATGGGCTAATACAAACAAAAGTACCGCGTGGCTGATAAGTTTGGCGAATGCTCTTACCGGATAAGTCACTAAACTCTTGTACCTCGGCCGCTAAGCGCTCTGCTTCGTCAGCATAAAAACGACAAAAATCAACCGCTTCTTTGATCTCATCAATACCATCTTGCATGGTTTTACCCGCCTCGATCTGACATAAAGCCATCAACTCTGCGTAGTTCTCTTCATACAAGTCTGCTATTTTGCGCAGCATTTGAGCGCGATCAGCCGCCGGAACCGCTTGCCAAGCCTCTTGAGCTGCCACAGCGCACTCAATGGCTTGGCTGGCAATATCAACATTGGCGTATTTGACTTCGCCTGCGATGATGTCATGATTCCATGGCGCACGAATGCTTTGGCTCTCAAGCTGCTCGCTGTTGCCATCCTTAGGGTACTCATAGATGGCTTGACCGTTAATAATGGAAGTTGCTGACCAAGTTTGTTTACGCTGCGCTGCAATCGCCTTATTAAAAGGCTGCCACTGCGACTCGACAAAGATGTTAGGGCCGTAGCTTGCTTTGCGATCGCCATAAATCTCTAATGGCAACGGTATCTCCGGATTATACAGCTGCTCATTAGCCACCAGCTTGTCATACGGATGCACGGTCAGCTTATCGATAGGATAAGACTTGTCTAATAGCTGATGCACAAATGAGCTATTAGCGCCATTTTCTAACAAACGGCGCACTAGATACGGTAGCAAGTCTTTGTGCGCGCCGACGGGTGCATAGATACGCACTGGAATCTGGTAAGTTTGCAGGATATGATCATAAAGCGCGTCACCCATGCCATGCAAACGCTGAAATTCAAAGTCGCGATGCTCGCTCATGGTCATAACCGTCGCTAAAGTATGGGCGTTATGAGTCGCAAACTGTGGCCAAATAAGGCCGCGTAGATGATCGGATAACAAAAAGCGCGCACAAGCGAGATAGGCGGTGTCAGTGCCTTCTTTGCGCGTCCATACCGGATAACCTGACAGCCCTGTTTGCTGGGCCATTTTGATCTCAGTATCCCAATAAGCGCCTTTTACCAAACGCAGTGGAATACGGTCCCCCACCTCTATCGCTAAGCGAGCCAGCCAGGCAAAAATAGCGATAGCGCGTTTTGAATAACCTTGCACGACTAGGCCTAACCCATCCCAGCCAGCGGTGGTCGCATCTCGGTATAAAGACTCAAATAGCTTTAAAGAGATCTCTAAGCGATCGGCTTCTTCGGCATCAATACTAAGATCAACATTGACTTCGCGCGCCGCCTCAATAAGCAGTAAGCAGCGCTGACGCAGTAGACCTAGCACCTGTGCTTCTTGCGTGGCTTCATAACGCGGGTGTAGCGCTGATAATTTGATAGAGACCGATGGTTTTGGCATGCCCTCTTTGACTTTGATACTAGCGGTCGCCTTAATTGCATGCAGATAATCATTAAAGTATTTTTCGGCATCTTTATTAGTAATGGCCGCCTCACCGAGCATATCAAATGAGTAAGTGTAGCCTTTATTGCGATAAGACTGGCTATTGCGGCTAGCCTCTTCAATTGTCTCGCCAAGTACAAATTGATGACCCATAATGCGCATGGCTTTTTGCATGGCGGCGCGAATCATCGGCTCGCCCATCTTTTTGGTCATCCGATCCAAAAATCCTGACGCCGTCGTACTACTATCAATACTAACGACGCGGCCGGTCATCATCAGACCCCAAGTCGAGGCATTAACCATCATACCATTATCATCTTTTAGATGCTTTTTCCAATCAGCGACACTCATCTTGTCACGGATAAGCGCGTCGGCGGTATAGTTATCAGGCACGCGAATTAAAGCTTCTGCCAAGCTCATTAGCAAAATGCCTTCTTGGGTATCTAGGCTATACTCTAGCAGCAAAGAATCTACCATTTTTACCGCTTTGCCATCACTGCGTACATACTCAACAAGCTTTCGCGTCTGCTCACTAGCCGCCTCACGTTCTGCATCGGTAGGCTTAGCTAGCGGTAACAACTCTGACAACCAACGACTCTCATCGACACTATATAACGGCGATATGCGCGCAAATAGCTCATCGCTTGATTGAGTAAGATAATCAGGATTAAGCAGGTCTGTAGGCTTAAATAATATTGGCTCTTGAGGGGTGAACTGATCTATTGGGTGCATACCAACTCCATAATTATTGATTATAATTATCGTCTAAAAACCATGATAAATAGAGTGTCTAAATCTTTACAAAACTGTGCTTTTTATCGCTATGGGTGTTGTCACTTAATACTTAATCGCTAGGACTCATATATCAATAATTATCTATGATTGCCGCGACTTTTGAGCACTATTTATAAACCCATAAACTAGACAATCCACATAGCTATTGGATACAGATAAAGGCTAAGTTATAAAAGATCGGACAGCGCTATTACAAAACGAGCCTATCCAGCAAAAGCTAGATAAGGTTAAGTAGATCGTCGCATATTAAACGGACTACGTTAACAATACAAAGGCAAAATAACGTTAAGCGGCATTAGTGCCTTCTTCTTGTCGGTAGTGAAAGGAGTGTTATTAGGATACTGCAAATTCACTGTAAGAAAAACCTCTACGGCGTTGCTTGAGGTGATGCGCTTAACCTGCTCATATTATCATGAAAGAAAAGTGCAAACTATCCATATCTGATATTTATTTTGACAGGTAACTGTTTTAAAAACAAATACATAGCTTAATAACATTATCAAATGAATAACTCATATAAAAAACCCTCACTATCTATACTCAATAAAAAGTAGCGATAGCAAGGGTTAAGATTTAATAAAGCTGATAATGAGATTTTAGACAAATATAATTTTCGCTAATAAAACAATAGTCAATATCCAAACGGCGATACTGATATCTGCAAACTTACCCGTTAACGCTTTGGCAGCGGTATAAGTGATAAATCCAAGCGCGATACCATCGGCAATAGAATAAGTCAGTGGGGTGAACAGTAACACTACTACTACTGGCGCCGCTTCTGTCAAGTCAAACCACTCTACCTCTTTTAAGGTGCCAAGCATCAATACAGCGACATAAAAGATAGCGCCAGCTGTTGCATAAGCTGGAATCATACTAGCAAGGGGCGCAAAAAAAGTACTTAATAAAAACAGCACCCCTACGGTCACCGCTACCAGTCCGGTACGGCCACCGGCGGCGATACCTGAGACGCTCTCAATATAACTAGTCGTCGATGAGGTTCCCAAAAAAGTACCGGCTACAGTCGCTGTTGAGTCTGCTAATAGCGCTTTGCCCATATTTGGGATTTTGCCATCTTTACCCACTAAGCCTGCCTGACTAGTAGTCGCAATCAAAGTCCCTGCAGTATCAAATAAGTCCACAAACAAAAAAGCAAAAATGACACTGATCATACTGACATTTAATGCGCCTGCGATATCCAATTGCATAAAGGTCGGTGCTATAGGCGGCGGCGCTGACATAATGCCTGTAAATTGAGTATTACCAGTTAGCAAACTAATCAAAGCAACTAGCAAGATCCCTATAGTCACCGCTCCTGGTACTTTTTTGTAGGCTAATGCAATAATGACAATAAACCCTAACGCCGCCATCGCTGGTGAGAAGGTAGTCATATCACCTAAACCTACTAAGGTGGCGTCATTATTGACGATAACGCCAGAGCTTTGTAGCGCAATAAAAGCCAAAAACGCGCCGATACCTGCTACCACGCCTTGCTTGAGCGAGACGGGAATAGAGTTGATAATGACTTCACGTATTTTAAATAGACTTAGCAGGACAAAGATACAGCCTGATAAAAACACCGCGCCAAGAGCGATTTGCCAAGTGTAGCCCATACCTAATACAACGCCGTAGGTAAAAAAAGCGTTAAGACCCATACCAGGAGCCTGAGCGACCGGCAAGCGGGCATACAGTCCCATAATAAAACAGCCCAAGGCGGCGGCTAGACAAGTGGCGACAAAGACCGCGCCTTTATCCATACCCGCATCTGCTAAGACGTTCGGGTTGACAAAGATAATGTAAGCCATAGTCAAAAAGGTGGTCAGACCGGCCAGTAGTTCTGTCTTTATGGTGGTATTCTCACCATTAATCCCAAAATATCGTTCAATTGCATTCATAAGTATTGCGCTCAATATGCTGGTGAAAGGATAGATATTTAGACTTCTCTACGCTGATATCTAAATGAGAAGACTAAAAACAAAGGACGCCAGCAAGAGTATTGCGACGCTGAACAAAATGGATAAAATATTTTTAACAAAGCGTTACATTCTAGATAAACTAGCACATAAATTCAATCCTTAGCTAGCGTTTAAAGTAGAACCTAGCGTCCTATTCTCCTTTATAACTACCAGCTAGCTATCTTTATAGAGGCCAATAGGTCTAAATTTTACCCAAATAGTAACAAGTTCTCCACGGAAAACTTTTATTTATAGGTAGTTTTTAGCTCATTTATAATTATTTGACATATTAATAAATGACCTTTTTGGTATTTAACAGTACACTAACGGGTTAATATGACTTTCTTGCACTCATACCGTAGCCCCATAAATAATTGGTAGCTTAATCTACAAGAAGGTCACTTAATGATTATTAAACCAATGATTTTAATACCTCGTGGCTTAGCACCCTGCTACTAGCCATTATTGTTATCGTGAGTCCATTAGATGCCTGAATCTCTAAACATTATTGACCTTATTACCCAAGCTAGTTTGCTCGTTCAGATAGTCATGGCGTTACTATTATTAGCCTCTTTATTAAGCTGGATGGTTATCTTTCGTCTCAGCTCGCGTTTGGGTAGCGCCAAAAGCTATGATCGCCAGTTTGAGACTTGGTTTTGGTCAGGAGAGGATCTTGCTAAGCTCTATCAAGGGGTACAAGGGTCTCCTGATCGCCAAGGCCTGGAGCAGATATTTTATGTAGGTTTTTCTGAATATCTAAGAATGCATAAAAAGCGCCAACCCAAAGAAGATATCATCGATGGCGTTGAGCGCAAGCTAAGGGTAGGTTTGGGACGACAGCAGCAGTTGTTAGAGTCCGGACTGACTACGCTTGCCAGCATAGGCTCAGTGGCGCCTTATGTCGGTCTATTTGGTACGGTTTGGGGTATTATGAATGCCTTTTTGGGCTTATCACAAACCGAGCAGGCGACTCTTGCCTCAGTCGCGCCTGGTATCGCTGAAGCGTTGATAGCGACAGCTATGGGCTTGTTTGCTGCGATACCAGCGGTACTTGCTTATAACCATTTTACCGCCAAATCAGCGCAGTTATACGAGTCGCGAGCGTTATTTTGTGATGAGATGACCGGTATGCTTCAGCGAGAAACTAGCACGGAGAGCCAAACCAATGCCCCTCGCGGCACGCAGATAAGTCAGAGCAATCCGCTATGAAGCCAAGTCCTTTTAGCCGCAAAAAAACCACGCTCAACAGCGAGATGAACGTCGTACCTTATATCGATGTCATGCTAGTACTGCTCGTCATCTTTATGGTAACTGCGCCTATGCTCACCACTGGTGTGGAGGTCGATTTACCAAAAGAGCAAGCGGCTAGCATGAGCCAAAACCAGTTGCCCGTCATCGTCTCTTTAACCGATAATGGCGAGATTTTCATTAGTTATGAGAATAATATGGACGTGCCTGTTAGCGAGCCTGAGCTGATTGATACCTTGTCTAATCTGCAAATACAAAGCAATGCTGAAACGGGGCAGCCTTTACAGATTATGATCAATGCCGATCAAAACAATCAGTACGGCGCTATTGTGGCGCTAATGGCCAACTTGCAGCAAGCTGGTATTCAAAAGGTAGGGTTGCTTACAGGTCCGCCTTTACCGGTGACACCATAAGCTTATACTTTATATCGACAAGTCTAGTACTGTTATAATTATCCTAGGGTTATAATTACTTTAGTCGTTACTTATAGTCCACTACTCAAAAACTTGCTAATCAGATTTTATACTTTGCTAAGCTGATGAATAATACTCATGAATAATCTGCCTACCGTCTATATTCCGACTGAACCTGAGAGCAACGGGCGAAGCCTGCCTTTGTTTTTGAGCTTGCTGGCGCACGGTATAGTGATTGGACTACTGATCTATACTTATCAGCAGCCTACTATCGAAACGGTTGGTGCTCTTGAGACTACCATGGTGTCACCAGAGCAATTAGCTGAGCTACAAGGGCAGATCATGGCTAATCGCGCCGCAGCAGCCGCAGCAGCTAGCGCCTCTTCCGCCGAAACGTTTGCTAGTGCTACTAGTAACGACAGCCCTGCTCCCACTGAGTCAAATTCGCAAAGTGTGCCAGTATTTATACGCTCTGATGATGCCGCTGATGACTCTATTCTTATGAGCCAAGATCAGCAGCAGCGATTGGCTGAGCAAGCGGCGGCCTATGAGCGTAATATGGCAGAATTAGCAGCGCAGCTGGACAGCTCAGCCAATGAGCGCCTCGAACAGGTTGAACAAAATAAGCGTGAAGAGATCAACGAAGAGCGCGAGCGGCTGCGAGAGTTTCGCCATAAACAAAACAGTACAACTACTCCCAAAGTTAAGCGTCCAAGCAGTACGGATCGAAGTATCGAGATAGAGACGGGCAGCTCAGGGAGCGCTAAAACCTTTGATTTGTCAGATGGGCAATCGGTAGTAACGGGCGGTAGCTCAGCTAGCAGTAGTGGCTCATCCCGCTCCACTGGCGACTATAAAAAGGGGATCGCTGACAAAATTCAACGCAATCTAAGGGCGCCCATTGAAACGCAAGGTATGAGCGCTAGAATAGCTCTCAGATTAGACAGTCGAGGCAATGTATTATCCGCTAGAGCCAGTGGCAGTAACGAGGCGGTCAATAAAGCGGCAGAAGATGCCGCGCTCGCTGCTAGTCCCTTACCTATTGATCTAAACAATCCAGCAAAATATAGTGAATTAACTATTAATGTGGTGGTTCAATAGCTTATGGTATCTTAAGCGCTGTACGAATGAATACAGATAAAGCTAAAGGCGATACCTCCTTGATGATAAGAATTAAATCTTTATAGAATATAGCCATTTGCTTTAACAGCAGTGCCTTCTTGTGAATGTTGAACATACCCTAAGCTAAGGTATTTACTTATGAAATTATTATCCTTTTCTGTTTTAAGCCTAACATCAGCGTCGTTATTACTGACGCCGTTACTGCTCACTCCTATTTACTCTGCAACAGCAGCACCGATGGAGATCGACGTCACGGTAGTCGCGCCGCGACAACAAAACCAGGTCGCTTTAGTGCCTTTTGCTGGCGACAGTGTATTGTCCTCTGTTATTGCTAACGATTTGAACCGAACCGAACTTAAGGTCACAACTCAAGGTCTGCCGCAGCAGCCTCGTAGCAGTAGCGAGTTGGCAGGCACTCTACCTGTCTGGCAAAATCTAGCTATTCCCTACTTAGTGGTCGGTAGTACCCGTAGCGATCGCGGCAAAGTGGTGACAGAGTATGAAGTTATCGAGGTTAAAACCGGCCGCGTGATACAAGGTAAGCAGAGCCTAAGCGCTGATAATAATGCACAAAGTCTGCGTTATGCCGGTCACGTTATTGCTGATAAAATCTATGAGCTGATTACCGGTACTCCAGGTGATTTTTCTGGGCGCATTGCCTATATTGAAGAGACTGGTGTGGGTAAGAATAAAACCTCACGCTTAAGAGTAATGGATGCCGATGGTGAAAACGCCAAAACCATCACTGAAGTGCAAGGCTCTATCTTTTCTCCTGCTTGGTCACCAGATGGCAATCGCATCGCTTACTCAGTACAACGCGAGAAATCCTATCCGGTAATTTATATTCAAAACGTCAGCGGCGGCGGTGCTAGCGTCATCGCCAACTATAAAGGGAGCAATCTAAGTCCCGCGTTCTCGCCAGATGGTAGTAAGATACTATTCTCTAGTAGCTTTGAGGGCAGCTCTGACATCTACGAGATGAATACAAATGGTGGTAATTTGCGTAAACTTACTCATTGGCCTAGTAGTGAGGTGCAGCCAAGCTATGCACCTGATGGACAGTCTTTTGTCTTTGTCTCTGATAAAGCTGGGTTTAATAAGCCGCAGATTTATCGCTATGAGTTTGGTTCAGGACGCATTACTAAAGTGTCCAATAGCAGCTATGCTACTAGTCCGCAGTTCAGTAGTGATGGCAGCCAAATTGCCTTTTTAAATGGGCGCTCGGCTGCCATTATGAATAGCGGCGGCGCGGTCACCGCCAATTTAGGCAACACCGGAATTGATGAAGCACCAAGCTTCTCGCCTAATGGCAAGCGCGTAGTCTATGCTTCTACTCAAGGCGGCAAAGGGGTGTTGACGATTAAGTCATTAAGTGGCGGCGAGGCTTTTGGTAAATCCGCTCAAGGCGTGATACGCTCACCGGTTTGGTCAGCTAGTCCTAAATAAGCGAAAGTATACTAAAACTAAAAAATCGCTTGATAGTATCAGGCGATTTTTGTCATAACATAGAGGCTATTCATTAGGATCGTAGCCAGGAGGATTGTCATGTCTTATCTGTGCCACATCTGCGGCGGTAACCGTTGCCTCTAGACCATTTAAATCTCTCATAATATATTGAGTCACCGCCGCCATTTGCTCATCATTCATCATCATATGAAACGATGGCATACCGCGTAGGCCATTTATCAAAATACCTATCGTATAAAACTTAGAGGCCATTTTACTGTTATCCGCGAGTGGCGGATAATAGCCTGCTCCGTAGGCACCTTTACCATCATGCATATGACAAGCCGCGCAAGAACGATGATAGAGCTCGCGGCCATCGGTGCTATGATAGCCATTACTCTCTCCAAACACCTGATTCCATTTTTGTACTTCAGGATCCTCAGCCATAGCAGGAATACCAGCGTAGCTGACGATATCAACCTGAGGTTTCGCTAGCTCCTCTGGGCTCATATATACAGCGCCCCATGCGCCATTATTACGCCCAGCCTCAAAATCAAAATCATCTGCCGACTCTACGGCTGTTGGCTCTGCTAGCGTTTCAGCCTGATTATTAGTAGAGCAGCCAGACAGCAAAGCAATGGTGATAGCCGCTGTCAATAGTGAACCATTAAAATATTTCATAGTTGCCTCTTAATCTATTTATCTATGACAGCTGGCTAAACAGCCTTCGCTCTTTTATGTAATCGATTGGCGGTGTCTAAGCCAGATAGTATAGCCCCTTCTTGCCAAGCTGGAATATTTGAGCAGTGCTCGCCGGCTAGTACAATTCTATTATCGATCTGACATAAAGTATCGTAGTATTTCTCACGGCTCGATTCACTCCAAATACCATAGCAGCCTAGTGTCCACGGGATACGGTGCCAAACAACAGAGGTACCTGCCCTAAACTCTTTTGGATACTGCGGATGAATATGTTTGCCGTAAGCTAGAGCAGCATCAATACGCTGCTGCGGGGTTAAAGCATTGAACTTATAAGAGGTTGGCCCATAACCGTAGCCTCCTAACAACACCCCTGATCCTGTGGTAAACATATTCTCTGAAGGATAAGCAATCTGTACGTTAGGCATATCAGTATAAGTTACCCCGCCATAGATCCATTCATCCTCTTCCCAAAAACGGCGCTTGAACTCAAGACCAACCTTAAACGAGGTATCATAAGGTACTGCTGACATTGCCTCTTTCATTGGCTTTGAGACGTTGATGTCCATTTGCGTCAATACGGTCAGCGGTATAGTACAAATACACCAATCGGCGCGCTCAGTTTTGGTGCCGCCATTAGGATTGTTACTATCGACATAATCAACGGTCACGCCGCTCTCATCTTGGTGAATTTTGGTGACTTTAGCATTTAAAGTAATCATATCGTTACATTCACGAGTGAAAGCATCGCCAATTTTACCCATACCGCCGACTGGCTGAAACATAGTAGGATGATGCACGTAGACATCAAAATTGGTATACAGATCTGACCAGACCCCAGACTGCAATAGCTCGCTCATCGGTAGGACATCGGAGGGTTGAGGGTTAGGCATCAGACCACCACCAGGATAGACACTATAACCACGAACCTTACTAGTAGCATGGCTTGTGACATAGCGATAGTCTTTATCTAATACGCCCCAGCCTTTTAACCCTTCTAATAACTTCTCTTTATCCTCAGTATTTACTGAGCGATCAAGACCACCAACATTGACCGACTTAGCTAGGAGCTCTGAGACATAGCCTTGCACATCACTACGGACGTCGCCTAAGCGCTGCGGTACGCCATTGAAATGATTAGTACGATGTAAATACGCTCTATTATTGGTTTGAATGAATGGCTCAAGTTTTACGCCAAACTTTTTGCAGTAATGAAACACGGCGTAATGATGACTTGGTAGACGCCAAGGCCCACCATTAAAGTAGTTGCCCTCTTCAAAATCACACGTAACCTGCTCGCCACCAAGCTCAGTATATTTATCGCCGCTATTAAGCGTCCAGCTACGACCACCACCGCGATTTTGATACTCCAAAACCTTAACTTTATAGCCGGCTTTACGCAGCTCATAAGCGGCGGTCAAGCCTGCAAGCCCTGCGCCAAGAATAATAATACTGGCGCCAGGAGGTGCTCCTGTCAGGTTCAACTCTTCCTTAAAAGTGGACTCAGAGGCAAACCCTAAGGTCGTCATAGCTTGGTACATGGCAGTAGCACCAGCCGTTTTACCAATCATAGAGAGCAGTTGACGCCGCGTGGGTGATTGAAGCATATCTTTCATAATAGTGTCCTTATGGTATGACCCTCAAAAGTAGCGCCTCGGCTTTATAATAAACTCTTATCTTTGCAAGGCTTACTACTTGATCATTACTCTAAATATTGGTGAATCAGTCTTATAATCGGTTATTATTTATCATCTAAACGCTTCTACTAGCGCTGCCGCAGCGATATTTTATACAAATTTGCAATTTAATTTATCTACTAGTTTGCGCTCTAAGGGCGACGACGCGACCGTAGCACCGCTCTGATAATAAAATAAAGTACCATAAGCGCGACCAAAATACCGATTATGGCTAATACCCCTGCATACTTAATTAAAAAAGGCTTTTGTGATCCTACGACCATAGCACTGTCGACATCCGCAGCACTGACTTCACTCGTTTGAAGTCCACCGAACTTGACGCGTACATAGTTAGTGATAGCGGCAATCTGCTCAGAGCTTAATTCCTCTGAGAATCCTGGCATATTAGGTCTAATGTTAGTCGCGCCTTTTACGCCATGAGCGATGACATTGATCAACGTATCCGGATTTTTGCGGCGCATACTACTTAGACCGACAATAGGCGCGTAACCAGCATCAGGCTGAGCGTAACCATTGACCCCATGACAGCTAGCACAGACGTTAAGATAAAGCCCTTCTGACGAATTACTATCCACACCAGCTTTTGCTTGGGTCAAATAATCATCTTGCGCAAGTAAATCATGGGTAATGGACGCATTAATAGGAGCCGGAAGGCTTGCAGTGTCTACTTCTGTAATGGTGTCTTGTGTCTCAATGGCGGGCACTACTTTTAGATAAGAAGCAATCGCGCCCAAATCTTCATCGGTCAAATAGCGAGTACTATGCGCCACCGCTTCGCCCATAGGCCCGCCTGCGTAAGCGCGCTGATCAAGCTCGCCGGTACGCAGATAGGTGACGATGTCCTTCTCACTCCAGCTGCCAATGCCGCTTGACTTATCGGGGGTGATGTTAGGCGCGTACCAATTACCGAGCTGCGCCCCTGATAAGTACTTACTGTTATCAGCGCCCATAGTACTATCGCGCGGAGTATGACAAGTGCCGCAGTGCTCAAGATTATTGACTAGATATTCGCCGCGTTTTTGGACTGGATTTAAATCGCCACGGGTTTCATAAGCAGGCAAGTTTATGATGTTCCAAAAAAACATCAAACTACGAATATTAAAAGGAAACGGTAAATCTGTTTTATTCTTAGGCTCTTCATCGATGGCTGGTACTGTTTGCAAATAAGCAAAAAGCGCGCTGATATCTTCATCTTTCATCCCATGATAAGATGGATACGGCATGGCAGGATAAATCATATGATCTGGAGCACGGCCTTTACGCAGCGCTTTTTTTAGATCATTTTCGGTATAATTACCGATACCATAGCGTTTAGAGGGGGTGATATTGGTCGCATAGATATCACCCATTGGTGTCTCAATAGCGACGCCGCCAGAATAATCCTCTCTATGACAGGCCATACAATCAGCAGCACGAGCGACATAAGCGCCGCGATTGACCAGCTCACTGTTAGCCGGGCTTACATTAGGTAGAACTGCCGCCTCAGATAGACTCGCGGTTTCAGCTAAGGCGGCGGTAGAAGTAAGACCGATAGCAAACATCGATAACATCAGATAAAGTGGCTTCATAGTATCCTCTTAAAGCTAGCAGCTTAATTTTTAGCTAATTGTTTTGCATAATCTTTATTAATTATTTTTTATAAAAGTATTAAAAATTGAGTAGATTCAGGTCTGTTTAACACTTAAACGCTTTTATGGTTCAACGATTACTATTTAGTCTTATTGATTTGTTGAGCATTTTCGTCGCTTAGCGACTTATTTGTGGATTGACCTATAAGAACAACCTTATATTATTTCTAAATTATTGCTAGTTTATTAACTTATTCGTCTAAATACTTTACAAAAACGCCACTACATTTATATTGTTGAAGTCTATACAAATAAATTAATTTATTAGCAACCTAAATAATATCAATAGCGACCCTTAGCATCAGTTATAATTAGACTTATCTTGTCGCTATTTCCTGTCATTGCTACTATCACAAAAAGCTTAACTGTTTTGAGAATACTACATTGAAAACCACTCCTTTGCTAAAGGCTATAAGCTCTATAAGAAAACCAGCTTTACAAGCTCTTACTATCATTGGGCTGTTTTTATTGACGATACTACAAAGTGGTTGTCAATCTCTGCAATTTGGTGCCAGTCCTATTCCGGTAATGGCTTATAACGTGCAAAAGTAATTGGCGTGCTCTAATTGACTAGTTTTACTTAAACACAAAAACCCAAACACTTAGCTTGATTTAACTTTAGAATAAAAAAGCAAAAGGGCAGATATTTATTAGATATCTGCCCTTTTGCTTATCGCTAAGGCTTTATGACTTGCTGTTAATTACTTAGCTATTCATGACTTGCTTAAGAATAATTTGAGTGTAATAGTTGGGCTATTTTTCGCTAATGGGTTGATGCTTGATGATGGTTTTTGCTAAATGATTGCCGAACCAAACCGCGGTATCCATGTCGCCTTTACCAGGTGTCTCCTCCGGAGGGCCATCAACTGACTGCGTCATCAAACCCAAGAAGCTCGATAAACGGTTTAGGTCATCATCGCCATGACCGGTAGGCATCAAAGGCAAGCCGATCCAATTCATGCCGTGCTGCATGCAGTAGAGATTAATTTGTTGCAGCACTGCTAGCTTATCACCGCTTAGTCCACCAGAATTGGCAAAAGCGGCCGCCCATTTGCCTTCCCATACGCGGTTATACCAACGCTTTGAGGTCTCATCCATAAAGGTTTTAAAACCAGCGGTGACACTGCCCATATAAACGGCGCTACCAAATACCAATAAATCAGCCTGATCCAAAAAATCCCAATCAACCTTGTGAACATCAACGGCTTTAACTTGCGAGTCAGCAAGCTGTTGACGCGCGCCAGTTACTATGGCTTGGGCGACGCGTTTGGTGTGACCATAATTACTATGATAAATCACCGCTATGGAGAGATTAGAGGTTTTATCAGTAGTACTGGCATCAGCAGCTTTAGATACAGAAGATATAGGTGTAGTCATATATGCTCTAATAATAGGTTTGTAATAGGTAATAGAGTTATCTAGCGACTGCGGACGATAACCAAAGCCATGCGGCCAGTAGCAGGTTGCTGCAAATGGGTCTGGCGGCGATAAGAATAATAGCTAGAATTCTCATAGCTACAATCAATAGCAGCATTATTTGCCACCCTAATAGCTAAGCTATTCAACTGAGCCGCAGCAAGCTTTGGTAAGTTAAGCTTAACTTTGTCTGCATATACTTTATCTGTGCTTAGAGTAGCGCAATTTGATAATTTATCAATACTCTTATATAAATCATCACTATTGATTTTATTCTCATTATTGCGGCTATCATCCAGCTTAATCTCAACAGATGACGGTCTGCTAAACAATAGCTCAAAATCTTTGAGCGTTGATACGTCTAATAACTTATTGTCAGTGCAGCCTGCTCGCAGTTTATCTAGCAGCTGACGATCTACTTCATAGTTGGCTTGACTGATACAAGCTCCTATCCAAGCCATGATAGGCTTACTGCTATCAAAACGCTCGAAAGTCGCTTTGATAACTCCGCAGGCTAGTCCTTGCCAACCTGCATGAATCGCTGCTATTTGACCGGTCGCTGGCTGATAAAGAGCGATCGGCATACAATCTGCAGTCATAATCGCCAGACCGACATTACCGTACTGACTGACCATAGCATCAGCATTTAAAGGCTGCATATTTAGGCAAGCGCTCTTAGTATCTATAATGTGAATGTGGTTACCATGGACTTGATTGACCCAGTGCAAACTAGCAATCGTCGATTGATGTTTTAAGCTTAACTGACTATTAATGGCGCTAAGAAGACGCATACGGTTGCTCAATACCTGCTTGCTATCGTCATTGACATGTAACCCTAGATTAAACGCACCATAACTGGTCTGACCTTTTTGCAACTGCTGTAGCTTCAGCTGACTTTCAGCCGCAAGCAGCTCATCAGCAACAAAAGCTTTTGTCTGAAAAACAAAAATATCATCAAGCTCAGCGATTAATTGCACTGGTAGCTCAGTAACTGCCTTATCTGTCATATTCTTCGCTTCACATAAGTTTAAACTGGCTTGAAAAATGGGCTTAAAAGTTATCTTAGCAACAATTATTCTACATCATAATCATCACTTAAAGCCGCTATGAGCTGCTGCATATCTGCTGGTATAGGCGTGGTGACTTCGATATCTTCGCCAGTCGTTGGATGCACAAAACCTAAAGTATAAGCATGCAACGCTTGACGCGGGAAGTTACTGATAGCTTGGCGCTGCTCCTCGCTAAGGCCGGCTCTCAATTGACGACGGCCACCATAAACACGGTCGCCGACGATAGGATAGCTGATATGACTCAAATGCACTCGAATCTGATGGGTGCGACCAGTCTCCAGACCGACATCCAATAAGCAGTAATTATCGTTTAAAGGAGTAATCTCTAATAAATGAGTAACGGCTTCACGTCCAGCGGTCATCACCGTCATCTTAGTGCGCTGATTACGATGGCGACCAATAGGCGCATCGATGCGGCGATGACGCCCAAGACTTGCCGCATCGCCCGCTACTATACATTGATAATGACGGTAGACTGATTTGTCCTTGAGCTGCGCCATCAGTGCCATTTGTGCAGGTTTGGTTTTGCCAATCAATAGCAGTCCGGACGTATCTTTGTCGATACGATGCACCAATCCGGCGCGCGGCAGATGATGCTGCTGCGGATAGTGATACAGTAAGGCATTGACCAAAGTGCCGGTTTGATTACCTGCTCCCGGGTGCACTACCATGCCTACCGGTTTATTAATCACCAACACTTCTTCGTCTTCATAAACCACCTCGATAGCGATGTTTTCAGGCTGATCTTCGCTATGCTGCTGCAAAGTGGTGGACAGCTGCAAAACATCGCCAGCCTTTACTCGCTGCTTAGGTTTTTGGACGCTGCCATTGCATAGTAAACTACCGTCACTAATCCAGCTTTGTAGCTGTGCACGAGAGAAGTCGGTGAACACTTGCGAGGCCAGCTTATCAATGCGCAAACCCGCCTCAGCTTCAGTCACCGTATGGCTCACATCTATAACTCCGGGAATAGGCTGCCCCGCTACTGGGGGTTGCTTAAGCTCATCATCGTCCATATCATCGCTATCGTCTGCTTCTGATAAATCATCAGCAGCCGAGTCTTCAATAGTCTCATCCTCTGCTGATAATTGAGCGGCTGGTGACTCCTTGTCTTGCGACTCCTTATAGTAAGAGTCATCGATAGCGGATAAGTCTTTTTCAGATTGATCCTGCGCAGGCAAGTCAGTATTTGGCGCTGGTTTTTTGGTCATAGCATCATTATT
>JARIDJ010000059.1 GCA_029267175.1 Psychrobacter sp.
TCAGTGGTTTCCGTCGAAAAGCGAAAGTTAAATACCGCTTCCAAAGTTTCAGGAATGACGTTGGTCGCGCCCGTACCACTGTTGATATTAGAGATTTGCAAGGAAGTCGCAGGGAAGTAGTCGTTACCTTCATCCCACTGTGCAGCGGTCAGCTCGCTTAGTGCTGCCATCGCCGCATGAATGGGATTGGATGCCAGATGCGGATAGGCAACGTGACCTTGTTTGCCTGTGACGGTCAGCTCAGCACCTAACGAGCCACGGCGACCGTTTTTGATAATATCACCGAGGGTGTCAGTACTTGATGGTTCACCGACTAAGCAATAGGTAATTTTCTCTTGTCGTGCCTCTAATGTCTCGATAACCTTTACCGTACCATTGATAGAGGGGCCTTCTTCATCGGAGGTAATAAGCATAGCAATCGAGCCTTTATGCTCAGGGTAAGCCGCGACGAAGCGCTCAGCGGCAATGGTAAAGGCAGCAATGCCGGTTTTCATATCCGCGGCACCGCGTGCCCATAGATAGCCATCAGTGATGGTTGGCGTAAAGGGTGGATACGTCCAATTATTGACATCGCCTGTAGGCACTACATCGGTGTGACCGGCGAAGCAAATGACCGGATCAGTAGTGCCGCGGCGTGCCCATAGATTCTTGACCTCAGCGTGCTCGCCTGTTTTATCCCTCTCACCAAAATACATAAACTCGCAATCAAAGCCAGCTTGCTCTAGTCGAGCAGATAATATGTCTTGGCAACCATCATCATCAGGGGTGACTGAGGGGCGTTCAAGCAGCTCAATACTTAGCTCTAAGGTGGCCTGTTGATGGGTTAAAGTTTGATTATTAAAACTAGACATGTAAAACCTCTTTAAATAAAATTTTTTATTATATTCTCAAGCATTATAGTTTTTAGCGTAGGCTGGGTTTTTAACCCAGCTTGAGATTTGTTAGAACAAAATGCTGGGTTAAAAACCCAGCCTACAATGAATTATTCATAATTATCTGAGCGCTACCTCTGAATGTTTTATCTAACTTCCTTAACAAACGGCACTAAACCATCACGGCGCATCCAAGTGGCGATAGAGTAGCGCTGTCGATGGGCAATTTGGACTTGATGTTGCAGGTCGCTGTTGAAGATAATTAGACGATTGGCTAGGGGCATCACTTCATGATTGAGGCCGTGATTGTCAATGAGCTCTACCGCGCCGCCATCCGCTGCGCTCCAATCATCATTGAGATAAAACACCGCTGAGATCAAGCGCTCATCACGGCCGGCAGGATTGTCGCTGTGCCATTGATAACCAAAGCCGATGGGGTAGCAGGCATAGTGCGCCTCGCTATGACGAATACCGGTAAAGAGCGTGCGGTTTAAGTGGCTTGCCAGCTGATTGATACTTTGTAAATAGTAGAACCCAGCAAAAAAGTCTTTATTAATCCAGCGGATTTTGTCCCCGCGAATGTGACTGACCCGAATGCCAGCAGTCAAAGTGGCATCACGATAATCGATAAAACCACTTTCGGACTGCAGGGCTAATAGTGCTTTATCCTCAAAGACATTATCTATAACTATCCAGCCGTCCAACGCGAGCTTATCAAGCTGGTGATCAGCAATTTTATCTTCCCAATCAACCGCAAAGTCAGAAACTATTAGCTGATGCTGGGTGGTAGTATTTATGTCAGGAGTGAGTAAGGGCGGGTTATCTGCCCCTATTGGTTCAGTAATAGTTAGGTTTTTTAGATCGGCATCGATTACCTCGATATTACTATCAATAGCTGTCATCTCTTATCCTATTTTTTATCGCTTGCCAGTTAATACCAATCAAAAACGACTTAGCATTACCAAAAGCACTGATATCTTTTACTCCGTCTATGCTACCATAGATGCAATTTTTGTTACTTCAAACTTTTAATATAATGAACCGTTATGAACTATAAACACGCTTACCACGCCGGTAACTTCGCCGATGTGGTCAAACACATATTGCTAGTGCAATTGTTGAACCAATTAAGCCAAAAGAACAAACCTTTTTATGCGCTTGATGCTTATGGCGGCCGCGGACTTTATTCGCTAGCTAGCGAAGAGGCGCGCAAAACTGGAGAAGCCAAAGGCGGTATCCAAGCTTTGTTGACAGCTGAGGGCTTGGATATGGAAAAAGCGCCTGCCGCTATCAAAGACTATATAGAAGGTATCAAACAAGCGCGCTTTACTTATGACAATAAGGTCTATCCAGGCTCGCCTTGGTGGATTGCCCATCATGTCGAAAAAAACCCAGATAGCGGCGTGCGAGGGGAGGCCTTTGAAGCCAAAGCGAGCGAGTATGATGCCTTGAACTATCAGCTGCATAAGCTGCCCATTGGTATTCATCACCGTGATGCCTTTGAAGGTATTCGCGCGGTCATTCCTCCCGCTGAGCGTCGCGGGCTTATATTTTTGGATCCGCCTTATGAGCAAGAGCACAAGGATTTTACCCGTCTGATTGACTTGCTTGTCGCCTCGTATAATAAGTGGCCACAAGGCACCTATGCGCTGTGGTTCCCAATAAAGAACATCGATGCGGTGGAGCTATTCTACAAAAAGCTTAAGCGGACTGAGATGCGTCGTCAGCTACTATGCGAGCTGAACATTTATCCCAATGATGTCGCTGTCGGTCTTAATGGTACGGGTATGCTCATTATCAACCCGCCGTATCAGTTCGATAATCAGGCGCGTGAAATATTGAGATTTTTGCAACCGGCCCTAAAAGTCGCTGATGCACCAAATATGACTCCTGATAGTGCAACTAACGTGCGCTGGCTAGTGGGCGAATAGGGGATATCATTATGAGTACCGATAAGGATATGACTAGCAGCAAGGTCAAAATCACTGAAACCAAAGCCAGTGGGGCGAGTGTTGACACAGCTGAGCCGCCACTTAATGATAATCTAGATCATATCAGCGATAGCGCGGCAACTCAGCCCCCTTTTATCGATGAGCATGAGTTCAATATTCGTCTGGCGGATAATGATGATTATGAGGGTTTGACCTTTGAGGTCATTGAGGCGGAGGTTGCCGAAGGTCAGCAAGTAGTGAGCCGCGGCGTCTACTTAGCGCCCAACCTAATCACTACTTTATCGCTGCTATCAGGTTTTTATTCTATCTTAGCCAGTACGCAAGGCGAGTTTTATAAAGCGGCTTTGGCGATATTTTTATCGGCTATACTCGATGGCGCGGATGGGCGCGTAGCCCGCATGCTCAATGCACAAAGCCCATTCGGTGAGCAGTATGATTCACTGGCAGATATGCTGGCCTTTGGCGTCGCGCCCGCAATTTTGGTATATAGCTTTGCTCTGGAGCCGCTAGGTCGTATTGGTCTTGGCTGTGCTTTTGTCTTTACTGCTTGCGGCGCGTTTCGCTTAGCTCGCTTTAATGTGCAGGTTGGTATTGTCGATAAAAAGTACTTTGTAGGTCTCGCCAGTCCACTAGCTGCTATCCTAGTGACCGCTGCGGTAATGGTCGCAGTCGATCACAATGATTGGGTGGGTCAGTACGATAGTCTGATTATGATTTTATTTGCCGCTTGGGTAGTGATCTGTGGTCTACTTATGGTCAGCAATGTCAAATATTACAGCTTTAAAGAGTTCGATAAAAAGAAAGTACCCTTTGTGGTGCTGATCATCGGGGTGCTGGTTTTGAGTATCGCTATTTATGATATTCCCGTCGGTATCTTAGCCATTGGTATTATCTATGCGTTATCCGGTATCGTGACTACCATCAGAGCGAAAGTCAAAAACTAGCACAAGAGATCTGTTTAACCAAGCAACCGCTTACTATTTAGTAGGCGGTTTTTTTGTGCTCTTTCTTAGGTACGGTTTGCTACAATCTGTTGTAGCTGCTGGCGTAAGTTTTTTGGATCGATAGGCTTATGCAGTACGACT
Source organism: Psychrobacter sp. (assembly GCA_029267175.1). Lineage (GTDB taxonomy): Bacteria > Pseudomonadota > Gammaproteobacteria > Pseudomonadales > Moraxellaceae > Psychrobacter. The sequence continues at coordinate 3,910 of JARIDJ010000059.1, forward strand.
GGGTTGATCGCTTTGGTGGTGGTAAACAGTTGCGGTGTGGTATCGGCAGTCAAGATCACAAACGAGGGTCTCTTGGAGGAGGTATTGATATTATCTATGGCCATAATGACATCCTCACCAGTGACGCCATTAGCTAAGCGAAAGTCGGTAATGACGATGTCTGGCAGCTCAGTCTCAAATATTTTTACCGCTTCTATTAGGGTGGATACTGCATGAGCTTGACAGCCCCAAGTCTGAAGGAGCAATTGCATCGATTTTAATACTGAGTCATCATCATCAACCACCAATACTGTATTGCCGGCCAAATAGTTAATAAAGGTATGGTTTGTGCTGATTGTATCTTTAAGGGGCTCACAGATAGGCAAAATCACTGAAAACTGTGATCCCACCTCTAAGTTTGACTTCACTGTTAGTCCTGCCTTTAATAGCTGCGTCATTCCCTTGACGATAGCAAGCCCTAATCCTAGTCCTTGGTCAGTGGTTTTATTACGTTCAATCTGATAAAACGACTCAAAAACTTGACTGGTTTCTCTCATCGTCATACCGCTGCCTGTATCCCAAACACTCAATTGACAGTAATCTATCAAAATAGAGCGGTTATCCATCGAAAAATGGCGTACACCAATCAATACACCGCCTTTATGAGTATAGCGAATAGCATTACTAATAAAGTTTCTCAAAATCAGCGCCACCATTGTCGGATCTGTCATCACCCAAATATCTGTAGGTTTGAAGCGTAACGATAGGTTCTTATTTTCAGCTTGAATACCAAATTCATCGACTAGGTTTTGAATAATACTATTGAGATCAGTAGGCACAAAGTGCGGTATCATCTGACCGGATTCTAGATGCGCGTAGTCCAATATAGTATTGAGCATCTCGCGGCTAGATTGGCTAGCGGACTTGGCGTAATCTACTATTTGCGTTTGTTTATCGTCGAGGTCAGTATCGCCTAAGGCTTCAATAAACAAACTAAGCGCATGGACAGGCTGCCGTAAGTCATGACTAGCGGCTGCCAAAAACTGGGTTTTAGCCAAACTCGCTTCTTCTACTTGCTTAGATTTTATCTGTAGCTGCGCAACTAAGTTACCATTCTCTAAAGACAATAAAATAGATTTAAGCGTATTTTGCCAAGTGTGTTTGGCCCAGAATAGATTGAAAAACAGTAAAACAATGATGGCAAGTGCCAAAACAATAAAGCTAACATCCTCAACATAAAAAACTATAAAAACCCATATAAACACGCTAGGTAGTATATAAGCAAAATAAATACGCCAGAATATGGCCAAGCTTGAAATTGCGCCGCTAAGTAGACCTAAATGCAGACCTAAAAGTACTATTATCTGCGTGGCGTTTTGAGTGTTGGTAGTGAACGCTTTACAAACCGCTAATGACCATAGACAGCCGATAGCAAATGTACAAATAAAGATTAGACTATAAGCTGCGTAATGAGCCAGATAGAGGCTAGAGCTTGTCTCTAGGCTTGGTTCCGAGAGATTGTCTAAATAGATATAGCGCTTATTGGTATTGGTTTTTGATGAACTTGATTTGGAACGACTTATAGTTTGATTGAACAAAAAAGAGTTATTTAGAGGTAGATATGCCACTACTTTAACTTTATTCCACATCACCCAACAAGCGTAAATAAGACATGCATGAAAAAAAACCCAAATCCCAATTATCGATTTAGCAGCGGTTAACTCCATCGCAGTCATGCGATATAACATCGATATAAATAGAGGTACACCTAGTAATATGGCAGCCCCAAACAAAACGACTAAGGAGACGAACATATATCTTAAAGACTTGAGGGTTACTGCTTTAGGCTTTATAAATATACGCTGCAAAAAGATCCACAACAAAATAATAACCACTGCTTGGTAAATAATCCAAATGGCATTTAGTGCTTTTTGATTAAAATTTAGATCAAAATTGATGTAAATAGTCGCAAAAAAACATAAAGCGGTAAAAATCGTCCCCAGCAAGGCTAATGGCAGATGCCGATAGACCAGTTGAATCTGTTCGGCCAGCACTAATGTATGATCATAATTATCCGGAATATCATCAGGCAAAGCTTCGATATCATCTCTAAACATAGTCAATCATCATATTTTATGAACGTAATAGCAGGGCAAAAAAAGTAACTCGGACTATTTCTCATTAGTTCAAATAACCGGCTTGTTGAGCGGCAACAATAGTTTTGGTGCGGTTATTTACCTCAAAATGCTCCATTAAGGCAGCCACATGATTACGAATGGTGTTCTCACTCAGTGAGAGTTTTTCTGCGATATGCTTGTTGCTATGACCTTCCGCCATAAGAGCCAACACCTCGAGCATTCTTGTACTCAAAACAGGCCTAGCTTTGGTAATGACCTCAGTCTTTTGTTCTAGGCCATTATACGTTTTATCAATGGTGCGATTCTCAAGCAGAGACTGCACGGTATTACAGATAAGGGCAGGATTCGTGTTTTTATTCAAAAAGCAGCTCGCTCCTTGATTTAGAGCAAGGTTAATATCTTCGTGATTACTAATCGCAGAGAGCAGCATGATGCGAGCTTTTGGCCATTGCTGCTGCAAGACACTCATCCCATCGATACCGTTCAGGCCTGGCAGGTGAATATCTAACAAAATAACGTCAATGTCACCTTCAAGAGCCTTTGCATCGCTAATTTTCTCAATCTCATGAATAGTGGCCTTTATCTTGCTACTGAGGATCAGACGAAGACCTGCTCGAAACAATTCATGATCATCCACTAGAAGAATGCTTTTTTTTACCATTATGTTGGTCTCATAAGTGAGTGGGCTATCAAATCATTCTTTCTTACATCGTTAAAAGTCGCTTAATACACTGATATTATTCATGAATAAAGCTTCAAAGTAAAAGTCTAAATCTCGATAAAATTTTGTAGTTTATATATTTAGTAAAAATACTGCTCCCACTAGTACATTTGTACTATTACAAAATGTTAAAACAATATTTACACTATAACGCAGGGATTACAATAAGTAACTTTGTGTAATAAATGTATTTTTGTAATAGCTAAAAGACTCATCTTTAGGTTTTCACTTGCAGTAAACCAATAAGCTACTAAGGCTCAAGGACTTCACATATGCTAAACCATGTCTACCGCGTCATCTTTAACCGTTCAACAGGCTGCTATATGGCGGTGAGTGAGCTTACCAAATCTGCTGGCAAGTCCAGCCGTTCAGGAACTGTCGGTACTGTAGTCGACATAAAATCAGCGAGTACCAGCGCAAAGTCGCTACGTCGTCATGCTATTGCGGTGGCGGTAGGGGGAATGCTGGGACTAACTGGGATGAGTGCTCAAGCGGCCTTATGTGTTTTTGATGGGGGAAGTAATGCGGGTGGTAGCACGGCTGCTGGGGCGACTGCTTTAGCTTGTGGTGTTGGTAATGAGGCAAGCGGTACCGACAGCACAGCTGTAGGCCGTGCTAACAGAGCGGCTGGGGTCGAGAGTACTGCAGTAGGTAATCAGAATAACTCTTTAGGTAATTACAGTTCAGCTGTGGGTAATCAAAATAACTCTTTAGGTGATTACAGTTCAGCTGTGGGTGCTCTAAATAACGCTTCAGGTGATTACAGTTTAGCTATGGGTCTTCAAAATAAAGCTTCGACTATAGGAAGCTTAGCAATAGGTGCATATAACGAATCTTCAGGTCAAGCAAGTTTAGCATTAGGTACTTTGAATAAGAATTCAGGCGTAAATAGCTTGGCAATAGGAACAATAAACACAGTTTCAGGTCTTAGTAGTTCAGCAGTAGGTGCCGACAATATAGCTTCAAATAACTTCAGCTCAGCTTTAGGAAACAATAACAAAGCCCAAGGCGAACGTAGCTCGGCAGTTGGTCATAATAATACAGCTTCTGCTAATAACAGTTTAGCCATTGGCTCAAACGCGACTGCTAATATTGCTAATAGTATTGCTTTAGGAGAGCAAAGCTTTACTACAGTCGATGCAGGCGTGCAAGGCTTTGGTGCCAACGGCAGAACCAATGCCACATGGCAGTCGACCTTAGCAGCAGTCAGCGTAGGTGATATTAGCGATGCTAACAACTTACAAACCCGTCAAATCACAGGTGTTGCAGCGGGTACAACGGCTACAGATGCGGTGAACGTCGCGCAGCTCAAGCAAGTAGTAGACAATTCACAAACCCGATATGTCAGTATTAATTCAACTAATCAAGCAGCAGATTCGAACTTTAATAATGACGGCGCGACGGGTACTGATGCAGTAGCGATTGGCGTGAGGAGTAAGGCTTTAGGTACAAATAGCTTAGCGATAGGTAGTTTCAATACAGCAGATGGTAATAACAGCTCTGCTATAGGGTCTAAAAATAAGGTATTAGGTTCAGGTATCAAAGGGGTTGCTATAGGTACTGGTAATACAGTCTTTGATCCTTATGCCAGAAATCCAGAAAACAGTGCTGCTTTAGGTATTGACAATAGTGTGATTAGATCAAACAGTATAGCAACTGGTATAAAAAACCGAATTTCAAGCAGCGATAGCTTAGCAGTTGGCATAGACAACATTGTTTTACGCCGTAACAGTACCGCAGTGGGTTTGTCTAATACTGTCGAAGGCGAAAACAGCATAGTAATTGGAAATAATAATTATTCAGATATTCAAGCTCAAGCAAGTCTAACCGTTGGGTCGTCTAATAAAGTGTTCAATATTGGTGCAACTGCTATGAGTTTTGGTAGCGATAGTATACAGGTGGCCACGCAGGACGCCGTAGAGAACAGTGATTATCTAAGAATTTTAGATGATGACCCAAGTTTAATATTTAAAGATGAGTTTGAACGTAAATATGCTATTGATATAAACACGCAAGAAAAATTTTATCAGTATTCAGCGTACGAGGCGCTAGGCGATGGAGCAACTGCTAGTGGTATCCGCGCCACAGCCGTGGGTAATTCATCAGTTGCCAGTGCTCGTGATAGCTTAGCAGTGGGTACAGGGTCGAGTGCTAATATTCGTAACAGTATTGCTTTGGGTGCACAGAGTGCTACCACTATCGACGCAGGCGTGTCAGGCTTTGGCGCTAATGGTAGAACCGATGCCACCTGGCAATCTACCTTGGCAGCAGTTAGCGTAGGTGATACTAGCGATGCTAATAACTTACAAACCCGTCAAATCACGGGTGTCGCTGCGGGTACTACGGATACTGATGCGGTCAATGTCGCACAGCTCAAAGATCAAAAGACGCGCTATGTCAGCATAAATTCAACTGCGACAGGTGCAGGGTCGAACTTTAATAACGATGGTGCAACGGGTGTAAATGCAGTAGCGATTGGGGTCTCTAATGTAGCTTCGGGTGGCATTAGCCAAGCTATCGGTTTTGATAACCAAGTTTCGGGTTCGACCAGTCAAGCAATAGGTTTCTACAACAAAGCTTCAGGTACTAATAGCCAAACAATAGGTTTTGGTAACCAAGCTTCAGGTTATAGTAGTGTAGCTATAGGAGCTGGAAATTCAAGTTTAGGTAGGAGTAGCTATGCAACAGGATTTGGTAACTCTGCTAGTGGAAAAGAGAGTTTGACAGTAGGTCAAAACAATACTGCTATCAATGTCCAAAGCTCAGCTATGGGAGTCAGAAATCAAGCAGAAGGCGAACAGAGTTCAGCAGTAGGTGCTTTCAATAATACCTCAGGTACAACAAGCTCAGCGGTAGGAGCATACAACACAGCAACAGCTAATGATAGTAGTGCATTCGGTGTAGGTAGTATTACTTCAGGTGCTAGTGCTACTGCGATAGGAAATGGCGTTGCTTCAGCTCTAATTCCAGTAGAAGATGCTAACATAAATCCATCCTTTACAAATCTAGATTATAGGCCTATTGAGACAGATTCTTATGG
>JARIDJ010000078.1 GCA_029267175.1 Psychrobacter sp.
TCATCGTCTCAAGCACGTCCTGTACTAGCTCCGGATCAAGCGCGGAGGTTGGCTCATCAAATAGTAATAATGAGGGCTCAATCGCTAAGGCGCGAGCGATACCCACACGCTGCTGCTGACCGCCTGAGAGCTGAAACGGATATAGATCAGCTTTGTCTGCAAGCCCTACCTTGTTCAGTAGCGCTAAGGCTTGGGTTTGCGCGTCGGCCCTAGAAGTCCCCTGCACTACCGTCGGTCCAAGCATTAAATTTTGTAGCGCGGTCTTATGCGGAAACAGATTATAGGACTGAAACACCATGCCCGATTTGCGCTGCAGAGCCAGTAGCTTTTTTTTATTAGGCTTAGCACTAAAATCTACGCTTAGACTACCATCATCAAAAGCGATCACCCCTTGATCAGGGATCTCAAGCGCGTTAATACAGCGCAAAAAGGTGGTTTTGCCAGAGCCTGAGGGACCTAGTATCACAACCACTTTGCCTTTTTCAATAGTCAAATCAATACCCTTGAGCACTTGATTGGTGCCAAAAGCTTTATGGATGTTAGTGATTTGAATCATATAAAGTCCTAAAAAAAGCTATGGTTGAAGCGTTTAGCCTATAGATCTTGTCACAATGAGCGATAACGATTGGAGTTATTTGGCGACATAACGATCAAGGCGTGTTTCAAGCTTACCTTGAATAAAGGTCAAAAACAGACAGATGCCCCAATAAATAAACGCCGCTTCGGTATAGACCAGCATAAACTCATAATTTCGCGCGGTGATGATCTGCGCTTGTTTAAATAGTTCAGTGACTAGCACTAAAGACGCTAGGGAGGTGTCTTTTACTAGACTTATAAAGGTATTAGACAAGGGCGGCACAGATACGCGTAGCGCTTGCGGCAAGATGACATGGCGAAAGGTCTGCAAATAAGTCAAACCCACCGTCGAGCCCGCTTCCCACTGGCCCTTTGGAATAGACAAGATGGAGGCGCGCACTGTCTCTGAAGCATAAGCGCCAATATTTAGTGAAAAAGCAATAATCGCCGAGGGAAAAGGATCGAGCTTGACCCCGACGCTTGGCAGCCCATAAAAGATAATAAACAGCTGTACAAGCATCGGTGTGCCGCGAATAGCTGAGACATAAATACGCGCCAATCGATAAGCAATCCTATGCAGCCAACCTGTGCGCGGCACGATACGAATCAGCGCTACTATCAGGGCGATACCCATACCAATGGCAAAGGAGATGAGCGCAAGCGGTATCGAATAGTAGATACCCCCTTTGAGCATGGGCCAGAAAGAATCAATGACGATCTGCGCCCGCTCAGGCGTCATAAAAGGTAGCAGCGCCAATAAATCAGTAAACATCGATAGGATGGACGCCATCATTAATTTTGCTTACTAATATCAGCACCAAAGAACTCTTGGCTCAGCTTAGTCAAGGTGCCATCAGCTTGCAAAGCGCTCATTGCCTCATCCAACTTGGCAACCACCTGTTGATCGCCTTTGAGCAAAATAAGGCCTGAACCTCGTTGCTCACTAGCGGGCGCAACAAGCTTGATCTCAAGATCGCTGTCGGGGAATTTTTTGAGATAATCAAGTACCGCTAGATTATCATTCATGGTAAAGTCAGCGCGGTCTTGTTTAACCAGTTGTATCGCTTGCGCCATGCCTTCGACTGGCACTACCTCTGCTCCATAACGCTGCGCCAGCTCGCCGTAGTTACTTGATAACGACTGAGCGGTACGTAGACCTTTTAGGCCCTCCCATGAGCTATAACGGTTGTCATCAGTAGGAGCTAATACCACCGCACCTGACCAGCTATAAGGAATCGCTATATCGTACTTAGCTTCGCGCTCAGGAATGGTTAGACTGACCTGATTGGCCACCATATCGAAACGCCCTGAGTCAAGGCCAGCTAGCATCGCATCCCACTGCGTCTCTTTGAATTCGACATCGACGCCTAGTTTGTCAGCGACCGCGCGAGTGACTTCCACATCATAACCGGTGAGCTTACCTGTCGTATCATGGTAGGTAAATGGCGGATAAGTGCCTTCAGTGCCGACGTTGATAGTGCCACCATTATTGATACGTTGCAGCAGCTCTGAGCCTTCAGCTGTGCTATCAGCAGTAGCAGTGTCGTCGGTAGTGGATTGGCTACAGGCAGCTAGTAATAAAGTACTAGCTGCCAAAGTTAATAAAGCACGGCGTTTCATAGTAAGTCCCTTAAATCAAAATTATTGTTATCATTGCTACTACAGCATGTAGATTAGTTTAACGCGACTAAGCCGCAGCTGGGCAAAAAAAAACGTACTAAAACAGTGAGCAGGAGTCAAAAAGTTGGGGCAACAACATAAAATTGCAAGAGTGGCTATTAAGTATTAGCACAGGTATGGTTATTATTTATAGCTTTGAGCATTGCCTCATCTATGAGAGCATAAAAAAGCCTCAATCCGTCGTTGAGGCTTGGTATAGTGAAAATAAGCTAGAAGATAACAGGCTACTTTAAAAACCCTATTAAACAGCGCTGTTAGCTCTTGACTCTACGAGAGAACTCTCGGCCTGTACTAGCATCTATCTTTAGCTCAATAATTTGATTATCTCGCAGCATATCAACTTCATAGTAGCTAGGATGATCGGCATAGTCGCCATCATTATCAAACTCTATTTCTAACACTTGAGCTTTAGCCTGCTTTTCGATAGCGTCAATCACCGCCATAGCGCTTATTTTTGCACGGTTTTGGTTGTTATACTCATTGATATCTTCCTTATCTAAACGCTCTTTTTCTACCTTGACCACTTGGCCAGTAATAGCGTCCACTTTGACCTCATATTCTGTGGCACCATCGCTAAATTTCATCTCGTAGGCGACGTTGTTTTTTGTATCGCTATCCTCATCTAACTCTACGCTCATCAAAGTGCCTTTTGCTTGTTTTTTAGCAATATTAATAGCTTGTTTAAGACTTACCTTGGTCGCTTGAGCGGCGCGAATCTCTTCAGCAACGTCTGCATTAGCGGCGGTGCTTATGGTAATAGTGGACAAAGCTAAGCAAGCGCTTAGCGCTACTAGTGGTAACTTTTGCTTGTTTTCTTTTATAGCATCAAACATAGTCTCTCCTTAGGTTATCGACAGGGTTACTGTTATATTAACTACTAGCTAAGCTATTGTTAACCTCAAAAAGTAGCGTAATGTATGACTCCTGTTTCAAGCCACTATGAATACTAAGTTTGTAATTAAGTCGGCTCTCAAAGCTTATAGACGTTATAATATTGAGCTATTTAATTGGCGCTATTTATTCTAATTTTAAGATCAGAGAACCCACGCTCCTATGCAAAATTCTTTAACAGATTTAATTTACACTAATGAATGCTATGCCTCTCGTACCACTATCAAAAAAAGTCTAGCGGGCGTCAACCGCACTAAGACAAGCCTCGATGCTTTTTATGCTACTGATACTGATACTGATACTGATACTGATACTGATACTGATACTGATACTGATACTGAAGCCTATCAAAGTTTGCCGCCTGTGATTCAACAAGCACTTAGGCAGCAACAGCGAGTGGTACTAATAGCTAATAATCCTTCTATAACTATTAAAACTCTAGAGCAAACCCTGCAGCCGACAGATGTCGTAGTGCTATTTAATCATTTTATCCATGCCGAGTTTTTTGCTAGTCATCCGCTAGCCAAAAGATTACCAAAATTACTATTTTTTCGGCAAATTGGCGATAGTAAACTGCACTTTGGTATGCCGCCAAGAAGTAATCATTTGCCAGCTATAAAGCAGATGATAAAGCACTCAGCGCTCGGTTTACTGTTTAGTAATGTGGCTTATCAGTATCCTCTAGCTGCTGATGATCCTAGCCCTAATGACGACCCTATCACTAGTGCTCGTGAACTGACTGTGTCATCCGCTCTAACACAGCTACTAGCTAACCCTGAGCACTGCCAAGTATTGTCAGAGCATCATAGTGCCGTGGTCGATTATCCCTCTTTCGCTGATATTCACTCCTCCGCGCCAACCTCTGGGTTTTTACTTTATAGAGTGTTATTAGCCGCTCGTAACTCTCTTAAGCGCGAGCAAGCTAATAACCAATCGTCAGCGTTATCCGAGTCATTATCGATACTGATGTTAGGCTTTAATGATGAGGACAAAACAGCGCATTTTTGGGAGGGTCATAACTGGGACTTTGAGCGTCAAGAGCTTATCGATCCGCCAGCTGGGGTTGAGATTATTCGTCAGTATTAGTGTTTTTGAAGGGTAATGATAATAAAAAATACCGCGCTTAGCTGGTAGTAGTCAAGCGCGGTATTTTAGGTTTTACTATTGATTAAAACTTATGAAGATAAGCTTTTATCAAAGAGATTAGTTTAAGAAACCATAAGCCACTAGCGCATCCGCTACTCGCTTGAAACCTACGATGTTAGAGCCAGCCATATAATCTACATAGCCATTATCGGTTTGATTATAAGTTTCTGAGGCTTCAGCGGCGCAGTCATGGATGTTTTTCATGATATTTTTTAGGCGCTCATCAATCTGCTCAAAGGTTTTATACTGACGTACTGAGTTTTGAGACATCTCTAGAGCCGACACCGCTACGCCGCCTGCATTCGCCGCTTTGCCTGGCGCATAATGCACCCGGTTGTCACGGATATGATCGATGGCTTCAGCAGTCAATGGCATATTGGCGCCTTCAACCACGTACTTGATACCGTTATCGACCATAAGCTTAGCATCATCTTCATTCACTTCATTTTGGGTAGCGGATGGAATAGCGATATCCCCTTTGATGTGCCAAGGCTTTTGACCAGCAAACCACTCGCCGCCATACACCTCAACATATTCGCTCAAAGGCTTACTTTGATCTTTTTGTTTTTTGAGCCAATTTATTTTTTCTTGGTCTAGGCCTTTTTCATCATAGAGCGTTCCTTGCGAGTCTGAGACGGTCACGACCTTAGCGCCTAACATGCAAGCTTTTTCGGCAGCATGTAAGGATACGTTACCAGCGCCTGATACTAAGACGACTTTGCCCTCAATGCTTTCGTTCTGCGCTTTTAGCATGTTTTCTAAGAAATATACTGCGCCGTAACCCGTCGCCTCAGTACGCATTAGACTACCACCAAAACCTACGCCTTTACCGGTCAATACACCGCTGTACTCATGCGTTAGGTTCTTATACATAGCATACATGTAGCTGACTTCACGGCCACCGACACCGATGTCACCGGCTGGTACGTCCATATCTTTACTAATGTAGTGATGAAGCTCGCGCATAAAGGCATAACAGAAACGGCGAATCTCAGACTCTGACTTACCTTTAGGGTCAAAATCAGAGCCGCCTTTACCACCACCAATCGGTAGTCCGGTTAAAGCGTTTTTGAAGATTTGCTCAAAGCCTAAGAATTTTAGTACGGATTGGTTAACGGTTGGATGAAAGCGTAGACCTCCTTTATAGGGACCTAAAGCATTACAGAACTGTACGCGCCAGCCACGATTGACTTGAACCTCTCCTTTATCATTTTCCCAATTGACACGAAAGGCGATAACACGATCAGGCTCTACCAAACGCTCAAATATTTTTAATTTTTCGTACTCAGGATGGGCATCATATAAGGGGGCGATAGTGAGGGCAACTTCTTTGACCGCTTGTACAAACTCTGGCTGGTGGGCGTAGCGTTCTTCGACTTTTTTGATGGCTTGATTGATACTCATATAGCTTCCTTAAGGTAAAAATGGTGAGCGTGTCATTCGTAACGGTATGGCGTTGCAGGGATATCATTTTATCGTACAACCCACAAAGCTGCTACCCATACCATTATAGAATTTGGATTGCTGGGATTGAAACACTAGGGATTAAACCTCTAAGACTACGCAGTTTTATCTAAGTTTAGAACATAAATAATAGTCCTTTGACTCATAGATAAAAAAGTTAATAGGGTAGACTTTTTAGACGTCTAGCTGATGACCAAAAATATAAATTTATTTTTGTGTCGTATCTATATATCATTTTTTGGTCGTATAAGTCTAGTAAATATCATCATCAAGAGAAGTTATAGCTGCTAATTATTGCCCCATTAATCTATCGCCACATACGATATCGCTATAAAATGCTTACTTTTAAGATTATCAACGGTAAATCAACCCTAAAATAGCCTCTATAAAAGTGAATATAAAATTATAGAAGGTCAATTAATAAAGACCAAAGGTAAAAAAGACCTAAAAACTAAGCTTTATAAGCGTCCAAACTATATCAATAACAAAAGTAAGGCTTTATAATATCGAGTTTGATTTTAAATAAATTAATCGTTCATTAAATACCTGAACTACTACCAATAATAGGAAAAAAGCGATGCGTACAGATTCATTCCAACAAATCTTAGAAGATCTCAATAGCTCATCAGCAGACGTTGAAGCATCAGCACTAATATCTAACGATGGCCTGATGATTGCCTCAGCCCTTCCTACGGGTGTTGATGAAGATCGAGTTGGTGCAATGTCAGCCGCACTGCTGTCGTTAGGCGATCGCGCTGGACGCGAATTGGCACGGGGTAGCATTGATCGTATTATGATCCAAGGTGAAAAAGGCTATGTCATCATGACCTCATCTGGTGACGAGGCGGTATTGACTATCATGGCAAAACCAAATGCTAAGCTAGGTCTGATTTTCTTAGATATCAAGCGCGCCTCAGAAGCCTTAGCTAAGCTTATCTAACTCTATTTCAGTCGATTACACAATATATGAATTCAAACCAATGTAGACTGGTGGGTATTGAAATATTGCCCATCAGTAGCTATCAGCAAGTTAAGCTTAGAGCATAATCAGTGCTATGAATCTATTAATAGTAGCGTACTATGACGTCCACTATTAGAGGGTCAAAATAGTTTCAACTATAATTATTACAATGATAAATAAAGGAGATTGCTATGGGTGCTTCCCTCCCTGATGCTAATAAACCAGATGCCTCAGCTAAAGCCATCACTATGACTTATCACGATGGCAGCACGCGGGTTATCTACGATACAGGAATTGAGAGACCTTACCCTGATGGCAAGCTCATTGTCTCGCGTACCGACTTACAAGGGACTATTACTCACGTTAATGACGCTTTTGTCGAGATTAGTGGCTATGAGATTGATGAGCTAATCGGTAAACCACATTATATTTTGCGCCATCCTGATATGCCAAAAGCCGCTTACAAAGATCTGTGGGACACCGCTGAAGCCGGACAAAAATGGCATGGTTATGTCAAAAACTTATGTAAAGATGGTAGCCACTATTGGGTCTATGCTACGGTCGTTCCTAACATTCGCCGCGGAGAAACGGTTGGCTATACTTCGGTACGCCGTAAACCATCACGTAGCAAAATCGAAGCGGCAAGCGCGCAATATGCACAAATGAAACAAAACGAGGAAGGTTAAATCATGACGACACATAATATGTTAATCGCCCCTGATTTTTCGCCTGAGCGTTTTGCAGGCTGGCACATGCTAAATATTTTAATTCAAAAACGTGCCAATCTAAACATGCACTTAAATATGCCAGCGACTCATGCTGAGCAAGAAGAGCTAATCGCTAAAGGTGATATTCAAGTCATTTATGCCAATCCCTTTGATGCCGCTACTCTTATTCGTGAGCATGGCTATCGTGCGGTTGCGCGTCCTGTTGGCAAATCCGATGAGATGGTAATTGCCGCCGCCGCGAATAGTGACATTACTAGCCTCGAGCATATCAGCGCAGGTGCGCAAGTGGCGATGGCAGATAACCGCGATGTCAAACTCATTGGCCTGCGATTACTTGAGGCAGTCGATATCACAGAGACCGATCTAAGCTGGGATATCACTGAGACCTATCAAGCAGCGGCGCGTAAAGTTATCAAAGGCGAGGCGCAGGTGGCTTTTTTCTTAGCGGAGATCTTTCATAGCTTTACGCGTTTGACTAAAGCCCAACTCTCAGTACTAATCGAGAGCGATCTGGCCGATATTAGTCACGTACTGCTCGTCAAAGAGGATCTAGCTGATACTCAAATCTTGCTGGACGCTATCTTAAATCTACACCATGACGAAGATGGTAAAGAAGCGCTAACGGAGCTGGGTATGCCGCAAGGGTTTGAGGCTATGAGTGAAGAAGACGGCGAGTTTATGATAGACTTGATGGAAACTTTACTTGATTAAATTGATTCACTCAGCTTTGCTGATGACTACCTTAGGATAAGGCTATGAGCGACCTCGCCCCTAACTCCACCCAAGAGATGACTGCCCGTCATGACTTTCGCCTTTATTCGCGTAAGATAGTTTCAGCGCCTAGTAATCGCTACTATCACGAGCAGCGTATCAATGCCGCTTTATTACTCAAAGAAAAAGAGCCGCTGCAAGGGGCGGTAGCGGATTTCTTTTTTGGTTGTTGGTACGATATACCTTATGATGTTGAGGATATCTTTATTCGTATCCAAAATCGCTTGCACCCGCAAATAGAGCGCGCTTTTCGTAATTGTATTAATAAAATTGATTATATTAAGCATAGTAGCGAGTTTGCGACGCGCTGGAGTGTGCTTATCACTCCTTCACTCAACGTCGATACTCACCGCCTACGTATCAGTAGTGACGATGCCAAAGAGATTGCCAAAAACATCACCAGCGAGCTGATGAAGGCTCGTCATGAAGAAGATTGGAGTACTATTGCACAGCTAGAAAATGAATTTTTCGCTCATTGTTTGGCCTGTAACGATCGCTTGGCTTTCTCTATCGTTTGGTTTGGTTTGGGTAAGAGTGATTGGCAGTTTGACCAGCGCTGGCGTAGCTGCCAAGAGCGTTTGGAGCAAACAAAGGCTGAAACACAAGCGGAGCTGTTATCTTAATCTTTTTTATAAAGATAACGTATATATAGGTAGCATGAATAAAAATAGCGACAGCGCTTAAACTTTATAAGGTCCATCTTATGTCCACTTTTGCTAATCCTGAAAAAACCTATATCACTCTTACTCCTGCCGGCGTCTTCGAGGCTTTTTCGCAGCACCAGCCTACCGCGATGCAATTGGCTCTTCAGGCACTATTATCGCACCGCGAGACGATGCTAGTAGTCAACTGGCTCAAAGAATACCCTGAGCTATGGCTTGAGGGCTTTGTCGAGCAAGGTTTTATCGAAAAGCTATCCACTTTTTTGCCAGCGCCTAATCTGCCCTTAGATCAGTTCTTGCCTTATGTGGTTGCTAGTTTATCCGGTAAGCGCCGCGCCGCTATTGCTTCGGATGACGGCTTTTGTTTGGCACGTATTGGCTACAGTCAAGAAGAAGCGGATATGTTGAGCGTAGCGGCCGCAGACTTTTCAGGCTTTATGCTTAGGCAGCAGCAGCGTGGCTGGGCAGTCGATAGCCGCGCTATCTCTTTTTTTCAGCAAGTTGATTTATTGATTCCTGAAACCAGCTTTGTATTTTTGTGGATCGATAATGATGGCTATGCCATTATCATTGATGGTGAGCCACTGACCAATAATCGCGCCTTTGTAGAGCTGATTTGGGGTCTTAAGACCTCTGGATTGAAGTTTGAAACCGAAGCTTAAAACCAACTCGACATCACTCACATCACTCGACGGTTACTTACTCTGTTTTTTCGCTAAACATACGCTTAGTATAATCTTCTAGTTATATCTATTAGTTTCTCCATTTTATTTGAGTATCTTTTTGATGAGGTACTCAAACTCCCTTCCTGCTCTTTGATATTTTGTATATAAACCAACAATTTAGCGCCCAATGAGGCATACTGTCCTAATACTGCACGCCTAGTAAGCGTTTTACTCTCTCAGCTCTTTTGTGTCTTTAGGATCAGTTATGACTACTGTTATGGATGTGCGCTTGCGTTATCAAACGCTTGAGTTTGGAGAGACAGATATTCATGTCTGCACTTTGCGTGATAATCAAGAATTCAGCGATCCTCAAGGCATAGCAGCAGCTTTGGGTATTTGCTCAGCCTCCTGGCCCCTATTTGGAATAATTTGGCCCTCAAGCTTGGTACTTGCTCATCATATGTCAGGCTACGATATAGCAGGCAAGCGTATCTTGGAGGTCGGCTGCGGCATGGCACTCTCAAGCTTATTACTCAATCATAGGCAAGCGGATATCACCGCCACAGACTACCATCCAGCAGTACAGTATTTTTTGGATAAAAACGCTGAGCTTAATGAAGATAAGCAGATCACCTTTGAGCGCTTGGACTGGTCACAGCATAAAGGTAGTTTGGGTCTATTTGATACTATCATCGGTAGTGATTTGCTTTATGAGGATCAACATGTGGCCATATTGGCTGATTTTATCGGTCGCCATGCCAAGCCTATTTGTGAGGTTATCATCGTCGATCCGGGTCGTGGTCGCAAAAATAAAATAGTGGCAAAAATGGAGGCGCTAGGTTTTAGCAGTGAACAGCAAAAACCTATAGATACTATCTATTTAGATCAGCCTTTTAAGGGACATTTACTAACTTTCTTACGCCAATAGTTAGTCTCAATCCTCAGCTATAAAGCAAAGACCACCAGTATAAAGTAGTTAAAATAATAGCTATGGTAATACTTTTTAAAAATAACCTTTAATTATTGCAATAAAAGCTTGCAAAGTCCTCAAAACTTGCTAAAATGCTCAACCTAAATAGGCGTATAGCTCAGTTGGTTAGAGCGCTACCTTGACATGGTAGAGGTCAGCAGTT
>JARIDJ010000026.1 GCA_029267175.1 Psychrobacter sp.
GTTAGGGTCGGTATAGACCCCTGAGGTATCATAAACATAAAACGGTGGGTTTTGTTCCCAATCGCTCTCGGGCACACCTTGAATAGGCGTGGGATCAAGGGTGATTTCGCGCATCGGTACTTGAATATCAGCTCTTGAGCCTTGGATATAGACTTTTTTGGAAGCAGGCAAGATACGGTGTAAGTCGCGCGCATCTTCTTCAAAGCGATCGTCTTGTTGAGTGCGGTGGGCTGGGGTCTTTAGCGCGTCAGCTTTTTTGTCGGACGGCTTGGTAGTGGTTTTTGGTACTACGGTGGCAGTGCTCATGGACTTATCCTTGGGTGTTGGTTTGATAAAATCAACACCGCCAGAAGCTGCGGAGGTAGCAAATATTTAGCTATAAACTTCATTGAGATAAAGCGCTTTGCCTACTAAAAGCTAGTAGTGAAGCGCTTATAATCAATAAATAGATGCTGCTTTTAATTATAGCTGTTTTTATAGCGAAGCTTATAGCTCTATAATCAGCATAAAAAAAAGGCATTTCTGCACATCTTTTATAGATAAAGGTTTTGCTTAAGACTTCCCTGCGTCGGTACTAACCGCATCAGGTTCAACGGGTGATTTCTCAGCGAATGTATCGGCTTGTTTGAGCCGAATACACCGCACCCCGAGTCTGTCAGTGTTGTCTTGTTTTATACTAGCAAGCTCGATACTAGCAAACTTTTATGAGGATAAGTAGCTATTTGTACCATTTACTTAGCGCCAAATTTAAAATTTGCTCTACTTCTCAGGCGTCCACCCTTGCGCGCGCTCGTAGTCTTCATTATCCAAAAACTTCTCACGCTGCTCAGTTAAGAATTTCTTTGCCTCAGGGTCGAGCATACTTAAATGGTTCTCGTTAATCAGCATGGTTTGCTGCTCAAGCCACTCTTGCCAAGCTTTGTCAGAGACTGTGTCTTGTAGCTCTTGCCCTTTTTTATTAGGAAAAGGTGGATGCGGCATTTTTGGCAGCTCTTGCTTATATTTACGGCAAAAAACAGTATTGGCTTTTGGATTAAAAGTCTCAGTCATAAAGTGCTCCCTAGTATTAATGAATTAGTATTGATGAATTAAGCAAATGCTTTTAGACGCGCGCGACCATTAACGACAGCTTGTTTGACTTGATTGGGCGCAGTGCCGCCAAGATGATCACGCGCAGCAAGCGAGCCCTCTAGCGTTAGATAGTCAAAAACATCATCGCCGATAGCATCGCTAAACTGCTGCAACTGCGCTAGCGACAAATCACTTAAATCCACGCCCTCTTTAATCCCTAAAGCCACCGCATTACCGACCACTTCATGAGCATCACGGAACGCTACACCATGACGCACTAGATAATCGGCTAAGTCGGTGGCAGTGGCATAGCCTTTCATCGTCGCCTCGCGCATAGCGTCTTTATTTGGGGTAATATTAGGTAGCATATCGGCGAAGGCAAGTAGCGAGCCGGTCAAAGTATCAACGCAGTCAAATAGCGGCTCTTTGTCTTCTTGGTTGTCTTTGTTATAGGCCAGTGGCTGGTTTTTCATGAGGCTAAGCAAGGTCATGAGTTGTCCATAAACGCGCGCTGTTTTACCGCGTACCAGCTCTGGCACATCCGGGTTTTTCTTTTGCGGCATAATGGAGGAGCCCGTGCAGAAGCGATCGGGGATTTGTACAAAGTTAAACTGCGCTGACATCCATAGGATAATCTCCTCGCTCATGCGTGATAGATGCATCATAAGAATGGACGCCGCTGAGGTAAACTCAATAGCGAAATCACGATCAGACACCGCATCCAATGAGTTTTGGCAAATACCCTCAAAGCCCAATAATTCAGCGGTGATAGTCCGATCGATGGGGAAGGTGGTACCAGCCAGAGCAGCGCTACCAAGTGGCAGCTGATTGATACGGCGACGGGCGTCAACTAAGCGCTCGGTATCGCGGTAGAGCATCTCAAACCAAGCCATCACGTGATGACCAAAACTGACCGGCTGCGCGGTTTGCAGGTGAGTAAAACCTGGCATAATCGTATCAGTATGCTGCTCAGCTAGATTGAGTAATCCGCTTTGCAGACGTACTAGTAATTCAATAACGTTATCAGTCTCTTCGCGTAGCCATAGACGGATGTCGGTAGCGACTTGATCGTTACGGCTACGACCAGTATGCAGCTTTTTACCAACCGCGCCGATGATATCGGTCAGACGCGACTCGACATTCATATGCACATCTTCAAGAGCGACTGACCAGTTAAACTTGCCGGCTTCAATCTCGCTTAACACTTGCTGGAGGCCTTCAATGATCGTCGCCACCTCATCTTGAGTCAAAATATTACAGCGGCCAAGCATGGTAGCATGAGCAATCGAGCCCTCAATATCGTGGCGAGCAAAGCGCTGATCAAAACCAACGGAGGCGGTAAAAGCGGCGACAAAGCTATCGGTCGCTTCACTAAATCTGCCGCCCCACATCTGCTGAGCGGGACTGCTATTAGTAGAGCTTTGCTCGCTCACATTTGTGCTAGAATCAGCCATCGGCTTAGAATTATCTTTCATAGGATTACTAGAGTTTGAAGAATTGGCGTTCATATCGGTATAAGACTAATAATAAGAATAAGGGCTCAAGTATAGCAAAGGATGAGGTTGCCTTGCTAGCTGAGCGCTTAGAGTTTTTTGTGCCAAAACTGCTGGAGATGATGAGCGTTTGGCAATGGCTACAATATATTCTTATTTGGTCTTTATTTATTACTATTGTTGGCCGTTATGAGTTAGCGACCTGGCAGCAGTTTTTGATAGCCTATTTTACTACTAGTATTCACTATATTTTAGCTATTTTGCCAACGCTATATTTAGTAGATTATCTGCGTCCTATCTTCAAGACTATGGACCCTATAAGAGTAAGCTTCTATATCGTTTTGATGTTTATGTTATCTTCTACTGTGTCTATGAGCTTAGTCATGTTAGTGATGATTAACGCTGGCTGGTTAGTTTATGACAAACAAGTCTTTGCGTTAGAGCTACTATTTAAGATGGTTTTTAGTGCAGGCTTTACTTTAGTGTTTTTACTTTACTTTATGCGTCGTCATCGTGAGCTTATAGCGCTAAAAAACTCTTTTGAACATGAGCTTACCGCTCAAAATGACTTAATAAAAGCCCGACTTGCCCCGCACTTTTTCTTTAATACTATTAATAGTCTTTTATCGCTTATCGAGTCTGACCCTCCCCATGCTGCCAAACTACTGCAGCACGTCTCCGCCTTGTTTCGTGCCAGCTTTAATGGTCCGCGTGAGATTAACTTTGAAGAAGAGGTAGCACTTTGCGAGCATTATTTAGCTATTGAATCTTACCGCTTAACCGATAAGCTTGTTGTCGATTGGCATCTTCCTGATAACGATATAATGTATGACATGGTTATCACTGCACTCACCCTGCAAAGTGTCATTGAAAAAATGCTCATCAATGTCGTGGAGATGACAACGGAGACTATTTATATTGATATAGCGGTGAAATGGCAAAATCACCGAGTAGTTATCACTGTCACTGTGCAATTACCAAGTAAAACTTTGATGGTTATTCACGACCTTCGTCAGCATGTCGATTTTTATGTGCAGGCCAAACGTTTACAAACCTACTTTGGCGCAAGCTCCACTATCGTTAGCACAGTCACCAATACTCAAATTATGACGGTCATCGATTATCCTCTACAAGACGCTAGCTTATAGCCTCAAATCTTTATTTAGCCCTATCCTTTATACCTTGACCTCTCAATGAGTATCATTAAATTTAATCCTTTTATAATGGCATGGTTATTGCAGACTTATGTACATAGTATAGGGTTATTATTTTTGTCACCTATTGATATTTATTATATTGACTACCGAGCATTGGCTTACTTAGCTGAACTTGAATGTGGCTATTTTTATGAGTCTAAGGCTTGCATCAATAGGCAGCAAGCAAATTATTTACAATGGTTTTATGCGACTATTGCTGAGCAAATGTTGTATTAATTGTATAATGTCTTGGTAGATAAAAAAGATAATAACGCTAGCAAATCGAGTGAATAAAAAGTGAAAGAGAGGTTTTTATGCGGATTGTAGTTTGTGATGATGAGCCACTTGCACGCGAGCGTCTAGTTAGAATTGTTAAGGAATCAGGTCATGAAGTGGTAGCACAAGTCGCTACTGGCGCTGAAGCTATTACCGCTGTAAAGATTCATCAGCCTGAGCTGATACTACTTGATATACGAATGCCTGAGATGGATGGGGTACGCTGCGCACAGATATTGAACGAGCTTGAGCATCCGCCAGCCGTTATATTTGTAACCGCTTACGATCATTATGCTATCGCCGCTTTTAAGGCCAATGCTATCGGTTATCTGCTAAAACCCGCCAATAAAAACGAGCTACTTGAAGCTTTAGGGAAAGCGAGTAACCTAAATGCCGCGCAGCTTGATGGGATTCGTAAGCTTGAAGATCCTAGCGCAAGACCGGCGCGTGAGCATATTGCTGCGCGTACGCACCGCGGCGTTGAGCTTATCAAGATAAAAGATATTTACTACTTTACCGCCGATCAAAAATACGTTAAAGTTCGTCACAAAGACGGCATAGTACTGATTGATGAGACCCTAAAAGAGCTAGAAGAAGAGTTTGATGATCGCCTGTTTCGCGTGCATCGTAATGCCATTATTAATTTAGATTATTTAGATTACTTAGAGACCATCGATAGTAGCCGTTATCAGGTACGTTTTAAAGGCACAGATGAGGCGTTATTAGTTAGTCGGCGTCATCTGCCAGCTTTACGTGAAAAAATCCAAAGCATGTAAAGCAAATATTGAGAGGACTATTTTTAGGGTCTGTTTGATAGTCTAAACAACCACCCATATCATCAAACCCCTATTTATGCTTAAATAGGGGTATTTTTTTGCGCTATCATTAAACTTATATTTGTATCTACTTTTATATCTATCATTTAGAGGCTATCTATGAGTAATACTCAGTCATCCCCTTTGTCTACTTTGAACATTGCTACTCGTCAAAGCCCTTTAGCCTTATGGCAAGCTGAGCATATTCGCGATCGATTATCAGCCTTGTATCCTGATTTGACCATTAACCTGCTCAAAATTGTCACTAAGGGTGACAAAATTTTGGACACCCCTTTAGCAAAAATAGGCGGCAAAGGGTTATTTGTCAAAGAGCTTGAGCAAGCCCTTTATGAAAAGCAGGCTGATATTGCCGTGCATTCGTTAAAGGACGTGCCAATGCAGCTACCTGAGGGTCTAACACTTGGGGTGTATTGTAAACGCGCCTCGCCCACTGATGCTTTTGTGTCCAATACCTATAATAATATCGATGAGCTGCCTCAAGGCGCGGTAGTAGGGACGGCAAGCTTACGTCGTCAATGTCAGATAAAAGCTTACCGTCCCGACCTACAGATCAAAACGCTACGTGGTAACGTCGGTACGCGTTTGGGTAAGCTTGATGCTGGCGAATATGACGCCATTATTTTGGCGACTAGTGGTTTGCAGCGTATTGAATTGGACGAGCGTATTCGTAGCGAACTTGATATCGATACTTGCTTGCCAGCGGTAGGACAAGGCGCATTGGCTATCGAATGTCGTGAAAATGATAACGAGGTACTAGCCCTGTTAGCACCGCTGAATGATGATAAGGCGCGAATTCGCCTAATTGCTGAGCGCGCGCTTAACCGCCATTTGCAAGGCGGCTGTCAAGTACCGATTGCCGCTTTTGCTGTTTTACAAATGGCAGATGCAGCCGATATCAATAGTAACCGTAACGATGATAATGGCGATACTTTATGGCTACGCGGGCGGGTCGGCGAAGAGGACGGCAGTAAGCTACTAAAAGCAGAAAAGCGCGTGAAGCTCACTGGCAGTCAGAGCGAAAAAGAGCAGCAAGCCAATCAATTAGGCATTGAAGTAGCTGAGCTGCTCCTCGAAAAAGGCGCTGGTGCTATTTTGGCAGCTATCTATAATCCGCAAGCTTAGGGTATAGTCAAGCTGATTTATAGTGATAAATATGAGCTTACAAAATATTAATGAGCTTTATGTCGTGGTATTTTTATGTCTAATTTAGCTTTTGACTCAGTGTCTAATAACTTACCACTGGTCATTAATACTCGTCCTACCGAGCGCGCCGCGCCATTGACCGAGCATTTGCAAGCTATCGGTTTTGAGGTAACCGAGCTGCCTATGTTAACTTTGCAAATGAGGCAGGTGGTGGACGCGGACATTGATATTATGCGTCAATGGTTGGCCGGTCATTATCAAGCGTTAGTCGTTGTCAGCCCTACCGCCGCCCAGTCTGGTCTTGCTGTCTGGCAAGCGTTGATAGGTGAGCAACAGTCGCAGTCAGCAGAGCAACGTAAAGCAGTAGAGGTCAGTTATAAGGAGCCTCCTAGTACTATCGTTGCGGTTGGAGATGCGACGGCTGCGGTATTGCAAGCGGCTGATATACCAGTACTACAACCATTAATCGCTAATAACGAGGGCATGTTAGCTATGCCAGAGATATCGCGGCTAAAAGCAGGTGATAGCTTGCTGGTCTGGCGAGGATTAGGCGGGCGGCGATTATTAGTTGATACGCTGCGCGCCCGCGGTGTACATATCGAGAGTATCGCTTGGTATGAGCGCATGATGCCAGACTCTGCGTCTCGCGATTATGAGCAGTGGTTAAAGAGCTATTTGCAGCAACCAAGCTCTGTCAACAAGCATCCCAAACCCATTGTTATTATCAGCAGTGGTACCGCTTTTGAGCATTGGGTGAGCGTCGTTCAGCGAGCCCAAACTAAGCATAAAGACGCGCTCAAACTAACTGATTTTTGCTACGTGGTGTTAGGCGTAAGGTTAGCGCAGATGGTTGCCGCACAGCAATTAGCGTACTGGCAGGTAGAAGATCTAGCTCCTGCGACTATTGCGACAGCTATCAGCACTCCATTGTTGGCTGATTAACATTATAAAATTACTCCTTTTATCACACACGGTGCAGCCTTATGTCAACTGAACCCAACCCATCCTCTGATTCGCTATCGGTAGGGCAGCAGCGCCGGCAAGCCAATATCTTATTATTGCGGTTGCAGTGGTTGTTTCTTTTATTATTAGCCATAGCTTTAGCTTGGCTTTATATTAGTCAGCAGCGCTTTGAAAATCGAATCATAGAGCGTTTACAAAATAACGAGCAAGTCGTCACTCGCCTAAACGAGATGGACGATCGATTGTTTGCCATCAGTCAACAAACGGTCCCTGTGCCAGTAGCGCCAATCGGCAATCAAGCACAAAACCAGTTGGATTTATTGCGTATTCAAATGCAAGCGGCCGACAGGTTATTGACAGACAATAACTATAGTGCGGCTATCGACTTGTTAAAAGGTCTACAGTGGCAGCTCTCACAAAGTAGTAATGAGATTGCACCAGCATTAACTATCGTCATAAAACAAAGCTTGAGTGAAGATATTGAACGCTTGCAAGCGCGTAGTGCTCAGCCGAGTCAATGGCAATTACAGAACTTAGCTATTCAAGATATCCAAGCATTTTTACACCGTTATGACAGCCATGATAGTATAAATAATAGCAATAACAGCGCTAGTAACAAAGTTGATAATAACGCTAAGAACAACGATCAGAGCAGTAAGTTAACTGGCATTAATAAAAGCGTCTCATTGACTAGACGGCAGCTTACTATTCATGAAGTCATTATGACTCTGAATTTGGCCATACAAGCTAGTAATATGCGTGAGCCTGATCAGCTAAAAAGCTACTTGCGCCAAGCTCGTATGCAGCTACAAACGGTAGCAGGTCCTGTCAATTCTGATAAAGCCGATAGTACCTCAAATGCTCAATTAGCAAAAAGAGATAAAGCTCAGGATTTGAGTAATACCGATAAGCTAGCTACTACCAAAGCGCCAGCTAATATTACTGAGGTTATCGCTTGGCTAGATCAATTGCTAGCTGATACGCCAACTACTATACCGCTATTGACAACACAAGTTTTGGATCAGCGCCAAAAATAATAGCTAAGATAAAAAAGCAGATTAGTATAAAAAGGCTTAAATTAAAAAGGCACGCTAACTTTAATTAGCGTGCCTTTTTTAGAAAGGGGAGAAAGGAGTATTTGATCTTAAAAGCGTCAATTAGTCTTTGCTGGGTGCATTGACAAAATCGACCACGTTCAAATCAAAACCCGACAAAGCATAAAACTTCATTGGCGATGAAAGCAAGCGCATATCGCGTACCCCTAAATGACGCAATATCTGCGCGCCAACCCCAATACTGCGATAAGGCTGCTGCGTAATAGTCGAGAGCGACTCATTGCTAGCGGCTTTATCTAGAGCGTCGCCAAGATCGACAGGCTGATGACTACCAATCCACACCATGACTCCGCGTTCTGAGGCGCTAATCTCTTCTAGAGCAGATTGTATGCTCCAGCCGCTACGGCCCGTCGTATCATTCTTAGCAGCAAATAAATCTCGTAGAGGATGGAAACCATGGACGCGTACGGTGCTGACGCCCGCACTAACATCGCCTTTGACTAAAGCTAAGTGAGTCTCGTCGGCACCAAACTCGCGAAAACGGTATAAAGTAAAAGTGCCATGTTCCGTCTCAAAAGGTTGTGAGCCAATCTCTTCAACCGTTTGCTCATTAGCAATACGATAATTAATAAGGTCGGCAATAGTACCAATCTTTAGATTATGCTCTTTGGCAAAAATCTCTAGATCATCGCGGCGCGCCATCGTGCCATCCGGGTTTATAATCTCAACGATAACTGCGGCAGGCTCAAGCCCTGCCAAACGCGCCAAATCACAGCCCGCTTCAGTGTGGCCGGCGCGATGTAGCACCCCGCCATTTTGCGCCATAATGGGAAAGATATGCCCAGGCTGAACGATATCTTCAGGTTTGGCTGAGGAGAATACCGCCGCTTGAATGGTACGCGCACGGTCAGCAGCAGAGATACCAGTAGTCACGCCTTCAGCTGCCTCAATAGAGACAGTAAAGTTGGTACTGAATTTGGCTTCATTACGATCTGACATCAGCGGTAAGGCTAATTGTTGGCAGCGCGCTTGCGAGAGAGTCAAACAAACTAGGCCGCGAGCATGAGTGATCATAAAGTTGATATCTTCAGGGCGCACATGAGTTGCTGCCATAATAATATCGCCTTCATTTTCGCGATCTTCATCGTCCATCAAAATGACCATTTTGCCAGCGCGAATATCTTCGATAATCTCAGGAATTGTATTTAAACTCATAAAGGTCTCTATATTTTTTATTGGATTAAGGGGTAAAAATACTGTGCGTCATTGTAACAGTAGATGCTTATAAGTGCTGTACTGACTAGTAATCATTGCTCGCGGCTTGATCCTTGAGCCACTGCATAAACTGCTTGCTATGCTGCTCGCGCTGGTTATCAGCATACTCATAAAAGCGAGTCTCCGCTAAATTATCCGGTAAATAACTTTGCGCGTAATAGTGATTAGGATAATTATGCGGATAAGCGTAGCCTGCGCCGTAGCCTTCGTTGCGCATCAGCTTGGTGACGCCATTGCGCAGATGGAGCGGCACAGGAGAGGCGTCTTTTTCAGCCAAGCTCATTGCCGCATTGATGGCTTTGTAAGTGCTATTACTCTTAGCACTAGTGGCTAAATAAACCACCACCTGCCCTAGAATAATACGCGCCTCAGGCATACCGATAGACTGTACGCTACGCAGCGCCGCATCAGCGAGCAATAGCGCATTAGGATTGGCATTACCAATATCTTCGCTCGCCAAAATCACTAAACGCCGCGCGATAAAATCAGCAGGCTCACCGCCAACGAGCATGCGTGCCATCCAGTACAGAGCTGCGTCAGGATCAGAGCCGCGTACCGACTTTATCATCGCTGAGACGATATCATAGTGCTGCGCGCCATCTCTATCGTAACGCACCAAAGCGCTTTGCGCTACGCGTCCGACAATCTCATTATCAATGATAATAGGGGACTGCTTCGGATCAGCGGTCTGTACCGCAAGCTCTAATAAATTCAGCGCCTTTCTAGCATCACCATGCGCAAGTTCACTGATAAAATCTGATGCTTGCAACTCAATATCTAGCGTTTTTAGTAACTGATCTTGGTTAATCGCCCGCTGCAAGACTGCGGTTATTTGCTCGCTATCAAGCGGCTGTAGACGATAAACTTGGCAACGCGAAAGCAAAGCATTATTGACGCTAAAAGAAGGGTTTTCGGTAGTCGCGCCAATTAAAGTAATATCACCCGCTTCTACCGCCCCTAGCAAGGCATCTTGCTGCGCCTTATTAAAACGATGAATCTCATCGATAAACACGACTGGCGACGCAAAGCTTAACGAATCATTAGTTTCTAACACTTCGCGTAGCTGTTTGACGCCCGTATTTAGCGCTGAGAGTGCATGAAAGGGGCGACCGACTGCCTCAGCTAGTAGCATAGCGATAGTGGTCTTGCCAATGCCTGCTTCTCCGTGCAATATAATAGAGGACAGATGGTTTTGCTCAACCAAACGCCGTAGCGGTGCATCCTTTGCCAATAGATGCTCCTGACCGATGATGTCATCTAAACTAGTAGGGCGCATCCGCTGGGCTAGAGGCGTATCAGCATGAAAGGCAGGCATAAAACTCCTAACGCTTACTATGGCGTTTGTTCACTTATAGTCTGAAGTAATCTGCTAGTCTTAAGCAGTCAGGACAAAAAGCAATGGCTCAAAAGACGATTATGGTATTAGATATTAGGGCATATTAACCATTCACAAGTGGACTGATTTTAATTTTTCTGTCCTAATGACTGATACAAAATATCGATAATATAATGGCTTCAAATTCAGCAAAGGTGTTTTTATACTTATGTCTCGCTATTCTCAACAAAAACGGTCTAAGTTGTTATTTAAATTAAAGCAGACTTTACCACGCTTTGAGCAGCAGTCGCGCGCTTTGACTGAGGGCGAATGTGTGCTGGCACGTTCGGTATTTGGCGATAGTCTTCAATTGCAAGATATACGTCTAAAAACGGCGTGGTGGGTGCTAAAAAATTATGCCGTTAGCCCTAATGGTCATATCTATTTTCATCCTAGCAACTGGATAACCGATTTTAGCCAAGCGCCTTTAGGCAAACAAAGCTGGCTGATCCATGAGCTTACTCATGTTTGGCAATGGCAACAAGGGCTAAAAGTAGTACGCGGCGCGGTCCTAAATCGCCGTTATCGCTATCATTTAAAAGCCGATAAAGCCTTTTTTAATTATGGTATCGAGCAACAAGCAAGAATGGTACAAGATTACTTTATTCGGCGTCAGCTAGGACAACCTTGTCAAGATTTGGCTGCTTGTATTCCTTTTTTGGCGGCTACTCCTAGAGATTTTAGTGCCAACAACAATAGCAACAGCAACAACAGCGAGAGTGAGTTCAAGCTTTAGCCTTCAGCTTACGATTGATAATCGCTATGATTAAGACGAATAAGTCTTTTATAATTAAAAATACACTCCGCGCTAACAAGGAACAAGTTAGTAAAGCAAAATAGTGGTTTTAGACGCTATTTAGCTATGAGATTTGCGCTGTTAATTAAGGATATATTTTCTGATGTTTAATTTATTACTCTTTAAGTTTAAGGCTAACGCTGATAATAATCATAAATTGCAAACCCACTCTATTGACGATACAAGCAACAAGGCGGCGAGTCGCCCTAAAGCCTATTATCGTCAGTCGCTTAATGTATCGGCAGCTCTAATATTAGCAACCTCGCTGCTAGCTGGCTGTCAACCCCCATCTTCGGCAGAAAATGAAACGGCTCAAACTGAAGAGCAACTAGCGCAAGAGGCAGAAACAGTAGTAAAAAGCGATTCAGCCGCCGCGCACATAAAGCAGCTACAACCGGTATATGTAGAGCAGATGCAAAGGCTACAACGCCGATTGCAAGCAGAGTATGAGTCCTTGCAGGCCGCTGATATGACCACTAACGATAATGATTTGTTACTTAACGATACGAATGGTACTGAGGCTACCGAAACCATCAATACTACCGGTGCCAATCAGTCGAAAACCGCTATTAGCAGCTCTGAGCCAAACCTTACTAAGACGGACTCTACTAGCAAAGCTAATAATGGAGTCGATAATGATAATGCTAAAAGCACTTTAAATGACGTAAGTACTGAAGCGGACTTATCTGCTAGCACAGAAGTTGGCGCACGTAATTTGACGGTATTGAGACGTATTAGTGCCGAACCGCGAGAAACCACTATCTTGACAGAAAAGCAAATCATCGATAGTTATCAGCGCACTATTGACGCTCTTTATCAGCCAGCCTCAAAGCCTCTTAATAGTGAAGAGACGGATACTTTAATCAATATCGCCGCGCTAATACCGCAGTTGTTTGAGCATCCCGAGCTTGCCGATAGATTGAACGCCAAAAGTCCGGCGCTGGCACGCCTTATTGTGCAGCACCAGATTTGGGAGCAGATAGAAGCGCGGCAAGCCAGTTATATGCAAGAGATGAAAATCGCTCAGCAGCAAGAATTTGAGAGCTTGATGGCCAAATTTAATGAAACCATCAAAGACTACGATGAACAAATAGCAAAATATGAGCAGACGCTAAAAGAGTTTGAACAATGAGCAGTCATTAGCTTTATTTGATAAACGCTTGAGCATAAAAAATCCTGCACATTGGCAGGATTTTTTGAAACTTATAACGACTGCTGCTTATTTGCGGTCTTCAACTTTGATAAAATCGCGATGCGTAGGGCCTGTGTATAACTGACGTGGGCGACCGATTTTGAACGGTGCGCTATGCATCTCGATCCAATGACTGATCCAACCAGAGGTACGAGCCAATGAGAAGATAACCGTAAACATTGACGTTGGAATACCGATAGCTTTTAGGATAATGCCAGAGTAGAAGTCAACGTTTGGATACAGATTACGCTCGATGAAGAACGGATCTTCTAAAGCGATTCTTTCAAGCTCCATAGCCAGCTCAAGCTTAGGATCATCGATACCTAGCGCCTCTAACACTTCATCGCATGCTTTTTTGAGGACTTGAGCACGTGGATCGAAGTTTTTGTAGACACGGTGACCAAAGCCCATTAGTTTGACTTCACGGCTTTTCACTTTTTCCATGAACTCTGGAACATTCTCAACTGAACCGATCTCATCTAGCATCTCAAGTACTGCTTCGTTAGCGCCGCCATGAGATGGACCCCAAAGGGCGGCGATACCAGCAGCGATACAAGCGTAAGGGTTTGCGCCAGTAGAGCCGGCTAGGCGTACTGTAGAGGTCGAAGCGTTTTGTTCGTGATCGGCATGCAAAGTAAAGATTTTGTCCATGGCATCAGCAAGGATTGGGTTTACTTTGTAATCGACATCAGCAGGAGTGGCAAACATCATGTATAAGAAGTTCTCAGCGTAGCTAAAGTCGTTACGCGGATACATGAACGGTTCGCCCTGTGAGTACTTATAGCTCATAGCCGCAAGCGTTGGCATTTTTGCGATCAGACGAATAGCGGTGATCTCGCGATGATCTTCATCGCTAACGTCTAGTTTATCGTGGTAAAAAGCCGATAACGCACCAACCACACCGACCATAATAGCCATCGGATGCGCGTCGCGGCGGAAACCTTCAAAGAATTTACGTAACTGATCATGAACGCCGGTATGCTTACGAATCTTATCAAAGAAATCCGCTTTTTGTTCACTGTTTGGTAGCTCGCCATGAATAAGCGCGTATGCGACTTCTAAGTATTCAGCGTTGTTGGCTAACTGATCGATAGGGTAGCCGCGGTATAGTAGCTCGCCTTTACCGCCATCGATAAAGGTAATTTTTGACTCAACAGGGGCTGTTACTTTAAAGCCAGGATCATAAGACCAAAAACCTGAATCTTGTAATTCGGCAATATCTATAACAGGACGACCCAAAGTGCCCTGAATAATAGGAAGTTGGTATTCCTTACCATTTGCGGTTAGTTTGGCTTCATTATTTGACTTAATGTTGTCAGCCATAATTTCCTCTCCATTGTATTAGCTTGTTAATGTGAAATTGACGCCAGTGATGACATCATAACGTTTTGAATCGTTCCTGACCAAAAACTTGCCGTCATAGCAAAAAATACAAAGCAAACCCTCAGTCTAAACGAGTTGACCAAAAAGACGTTTCTAAAATTAACTACTGCATTATTTGAGCTATATTAGCAGTAATTTAGTAAGAGTTGAAAAGACTTTTATCAGCAAGCGCCCATTTTATAGGCATTTAAGACAGCTGCAAGGATTATAAGTTGTATCAAAATATGTCCAATCTGTAATTTGAGGTAAATTTAGCGTTTTGCTAAGACTAGAATAATGCAGACTAACTACAAAAAAACGCCATTAAGAGATAAGTAACATCATAAAACAGTTAGGTTATTGAGCCTCGTAACAAAGATAGATAAACGGGCAAAAACATACCCTCTATAGCGGTAGACTAAAAGGCTAAATTTATTTTACAGAGTACAGCCTATCAGTATCGACATTTATTTAAGCCTTATGATATTGCTATGAGTTAGGTTTTTGTGAAAATAACAACAATAGTCACTATTTAGGGGATAAATTTGTAATTAGTCGTCAGGCATTTTATAATTGGCACAATTTAACTGGCATAAGCTTTGTTAATGTTGGTGCACGCTTATCGAGATTAGCTATCCGTAATAAGGTTTACTAATGTTTTGTTACGATTAAGACGCTAATTTAAAGGTTTAAAAGCGTTTAAGACTTGAATGTTATTGTTATTTATTCTATTTTTAGAATGGTGATCGTGAAGTTGTTCTTAATAAAGATGACCTTAAGTGTTATCTTTTTTTACGTTTTTAAATAATCGTAAGAGCAGCTCAACCATAATCAGACTATTATGTTTAACAATCACAATGTAACGTGCATTTAGCAAAGTCAGCTAGCTCTTCCTTATTTTATTCGTTCTACGTAGTGTTAAGTGCGTTTGTTAGACGATTAGCAAACCATAAGCAGCTACTAGATATAACCGTAAAAGGATGCCCGCTGTGAAAAGCAACCGACCTATTGATCTGCCTTTAAGCCAAGTGATTACCATAAATGCTAAGTCACCGATTGCAATTGCTTCGATTATGCATCGTATCTCTGGCATTGTGCTGTTTTTACTTATCCCTGTCATGCTTTGGTTATTACAGACCTCTTTGGCTTCGCCTGAGAGCTTTGCAACCGTGTTTGATAATGTGTTAGTGCGTTTTGTAGCATGGATCTTTGTAGCTGCCATCTCTTATCACTTCGTAATGGGTGTAAAGCATCTACTTGCTGATGTAGGAATGCACGAAGAGCTAAAATCAGGTCGCACTGCGGCAGTGGTTAGCTTTGTGATTGCAGCGATTCTAATTGTCGCGTCATTTGTATGGGTGATGTTCTAATGATAAAAAATAATTCAGGAGTAAAAAGCGCTACTGGTCTTACCGGTTCAGGCTCACGCGATTGGGTAGTACAGCGCTTTGGTGCCGTAGTACTAGCTACTTATAGCTTAGTATTACTAGGATATTTTTTGACTCATAGCGGTGTAGGCTATGTGGAATGGTCGGCCTTTATTACTAGCTTACCTATGCGTTTATTCAGTTTAGTCGCCATTATTGCGCTAGCAGGACATGCTTGGGTAGGTATTTGGACGGTTTTGACCGACTATGTCAAATCAAGCGGACTGCGTTTATTATTACAAGCCTTGATGGTAGCCGCTATTTTGGTTTACGTATTTTGGGGCATCATGATATTTTGGGGCAATGGCTTCGGAGTTATCGCCGTATAATTTTTTGGGCAACTTTTAAACAAAGTGGTGGGTCAGCTGGATAGTTTTAAGGTTTTTGATACTTTGCTAAGTAACTTAGTTATGACAGCAGCGCCCACGCTCTAAAAACCGTTTGGTCAGATTTAATGCTTTAAAAACCGTAGGTTAATAACCATATAACTGACACGGATACTTATATTTTAATCTTATAACAGATAGTAGATAGCCCTTGTAGTTACTTCGCTGGCATCCTGTATAGATAAAACAGGCGCGAGCATAAACCGGCATTAGGAAAATCATAATGGCAACAAGACAAGATAATACTATTAGCAACATCAAAACCCTTAATTACGATGCGGTTATCGTTGGCGGTGGTGGTTCAGGTATGCGTGCCTCTTTGCAATTAGCTGAAGCAGGTATGAATGTTGCGGTCATCACTAAAGTATTCCCAACACGCTCTCATACTGTTGCCGCTCAGGGCGGTATTGGCGCAAGCCTTGGTAATATGAGTAACGATAACTGGCATTTCCACTTTTATGACACTGTAAAAGGCTCAGACTGGTTAGGCGATCAAGACGCTATTGAATATATGTGCCGCGAAGCGCCAAAAGTCGTTTATGAGCTTGAGCACATGGGTATGCCTTTTGACCGTAACGAAGACGGTACTATTTATCAGCGTCCGTTTGGTGGTCATACTTCAAACTACGGCGAAAAAGCAGTACAACGTGCTTGTGCGGCGGCTGATAGAACCGGTCACGCGTTATTGCATACTTTATATCAAAAAAACTTAGAGCAAGGAACTCAGTTCTTTATTGAGTGGATTGCGCTAGATTTGATTAAAGACGAAGACGGTAATATCAATGGTGTTGTCGCTCTTGAACAAGAAACAGGCACGGTAGCTGTTTTTCAGTCGCCGATTACAGTACTAGCTACTGGCGGCGCGGGTCGTATCTTTGCAGCTTCCACTAATGCTTATATCAATACTGGTGACGGTATCGGTATGGCAGTGCGTGCAGGTGTCCCATTACAAGATATGGAGTTTTGGCAATTTCACCCAACCGGTGTCGCCGGAGCTGGCGTACTATTGACCGAAGGGTGCCGCGGTGAAGGTGCTATCTTGCGTAATAAAGATGGCGAAGCCTTTATGGAGCGTTACGCCCCAACGGTTAAAGATTTGGCACCGCGTGATTTGGTTTCTCGCTCAATGGACCAAGAGATCAAAGAAGGTCGCGGCTGTGGACCAAATGGCGATTATATCGTTATGGATATGACCCATTTGGGTGTTGATACCATTATGAAGCGTTTGCCATCGGTATTTGAGATCGGTAAAAACTTTGCTAACGTCGATATCACCAAAGAGCCTATCCCAGTTATTCCAACCATTCACTATATGATGGGCGGGATTCCGACGACTATTCATGGTCAGGTCATCACTCCTAATCTTGAAGCGGGTCCTAATGAAGAGGGCTTATATGCCGAAGGAACCATCGTCAAAGGTTTGTATGCTATCGGTGAGTGTGCTTGCGTTAGTGTCCACGGTGCTAACCGTTTAGGCACCAACTCGTTACTGGATTTGGTCGTCTTTGGCCGCGCTGCTGGTAAGCATATCGTTGATGAATATCATCATAACGATCATAACTACAAGCCACTTGATACTCACGTTCTAGACTTTACCGTTAGCCGTTTGAATAAGCTTCAACAGTCAACAGAAGGTTATAACGCTCAGGATGTGGCTGATGAGATCCGCGCTATTATGCAAAAGCACGCTAGTGTGTTCCGTACACAAGCGATGATGGACGAAGGCGTTGAGAAGCTTTTGGCTTTAGGTGAGAAGATTGACAATATTCATCTTGCCGACAAGTCGCAGGTCTTTAACACTGCTCGTATCGAAGCTTTTGAGGTAATCAATTTATACGAAGTAGCCAAAGCAACAATGATCTCAGCAGCTGCTCGTCATGAGAGCCGCGGTGCTCATAGTGTAGCGGATTATGACCGTCCTGAAGATGATGATTATGCGCCAAACGGCCGTAATGACCATGACTGGATGAAGCATACCATTTGGTACTCTGATGATAACCGTATTATTTATAAGCCAGTACGTAAAGTTCCATTGACCGTTGATTATATCGAACCGAAAGTTCGCGTTTACTAATTCGTTATTAGTTGAACTTTACTGGCACTAATAGCTATAAGAGCGTTAGTGCCGCAAAATTATATTTTTAGTTGTTTTATGCCGATTACTGCCAGCTACAAGTTACTATCAAGGCTTACGCTAAGATAATGAAGTGCTTGTATGCCAGCCATCACTAAGTGTGGAGTTTAGCAATATGAGCCGAGGTACTCGCACCATCGAAATCTATCGCTACGATCCTGACAAGGACGCAGCGCCGCGCATGCAAACTTATACGATTGAGCTATTAGAGTCTGATCGTATGTTGCTTGACTTACTATTACGTCTAAAGAAAGAAGATGAAACCATCACTTTCCGCCGTTCATGCCGCGAAGGCATTTGTGGCTCTGACGGTATGAATATCAATGGTAAAAACGGCTTAGCATGTCTTATTAACATGAATACGCTACCCGAAAAAATCACTATCCGGCCGCTACCTGGCTTGCCTGTGGTACGTGATTTAGTAGTAGATATGAATCAGTTCTACGAGCAGTACGAAAAAGTACATCCTTATCTGATCAATGATCAGCCAGCGCCGCCAACGGAGCGTTTGCAGTCTCCTGAGCAGCGTGAGCAGCTAAATGGTCTGTATGAATGTATTCTTTGTGCTTGTTGTTCAACCAGCTGCCCTTCGTTTTGGTGGAACCCTGATAAGTTCTTAGGTCCATCAGCATTACTACATGCTTATCGCTTTGTAGCCGATAGCCGTGATAATGATACGCAAGCTCGTTTGGCGCGTTTGGACGATCCGTTTAGTTTATTCCGTTGCCGCGGTATCATGAACTGCGTATCGGTTTGTCCAAAAGGTCTGAACCCAACCAAAGCTATCGGTCATTTACGTAATATGTTGATTGATCAAGCGGGTTAATTCTAAGCCAATAGCTTTTATAAGTCACAAAAAAACACCGTCTTAGGTTAAGGCGGTGTTTTTCGTTTACTAGTATTGGATGCAAAGTAGAAAGATAATCACAAACTAGCCATAAAAATATGCTGACAAAAATGCTATTATAGGCACTTTATTAATTAGCAGTCGTTTAATCGGTCTATTTGGCCTAGTTAGCGCTGTTATTAATACTAATGGCTAAGTTGCAAGCGTTAAAGTAGCATAGCTAGTAATAGTGAATATTCATTACCTAAATACCTAGTATTGAACAAACAAACTATGGTGAGTAATTTTGCCATGTTACCCTAGATAGCAATGCATGTTGAGAGCAAAAAGTAACACTCGTTGACATCATTTATTAACTTATTAGTATTTTTACTGTTATCAAATTTAGTTTTATGACAAGGATGTGGTTATGGCTAAAGTCAGTATATATAAATTGTTGTTATCAAACGACTAAGATAATAATACTGAGTGTTCACAAATAGTTGATAAACATTTAACTGCCTAAATAATTATAAGTATCACTAGCAAATTCCATTCATTTATCTATGAAATAGACGATTATTATGAATAGTACAACCAAAAGAACAGCCGATGTAGGATATACAGAACTTGCCGCTGACAATGCTAATTATATTGAAGCCCTTTATGAGCAATACTTGACTGATCCTGATAGTGTTGATCAAGATTGGAAGCAATATTTTGAGCAATATCAATCGCCAAACGATGCCAAGCACAATGCTATTCAAGATCAATTCTTGTTATTAGCGCGCAATCAAACAGCTAATAAAGGTAGCGCGCTCGCTGCCAATGATAATTTAGCTAATTGTGCTGACCCTAAGCAAATGGGTGTACAGCAGCTGATATCTGCCTATCGACGTCGCGGTCATCGCCGAGCACAGCTTGATCCCTTGAACTTACATCCGCGTGATGAAGTCGAAGATTTGACGCTGGCTTATCACAATTTATCAGAAGCAGATTTGGATACCGTATTTCCAACTAATGATCTAAAAATCGGCAAGTCTGAAGCGTCGCTACGTGAGATTATTGAGATCATGGAGCGCGTTTATTGCCGTTATATTGGTCTTGAATATATGCACGTGACCACTAGCGTTGAAAAGCGCTGGATGGAACAGTATATGGAGAGCAATCTTGGTCATATCGAGTTTGATAGAGAAAAGCGTCTATCTATCCTTGAGCGCTTAACCGCGGCTGAAGGTCTAGAGAAATATTTAGCCCGTAAATATACTGGTGTTAAACGTTTTGGTCTAGAAGGTGGCGAGAGCTTTATTCCGGCGGTTAATGAGATCATCCAACGTGCGGGCGGCTATGGCACCAAAGAGATGGTGATCGGCATGGCGCATCGTGGACGCCTAAATCTATTAGTCAATATTTTGGGTAAAAACCCAGCTGATTTATTTGATGAGTTCGATGGTAAAGTGCAGCCAGAAAAAGGCTCAGGTGATGTCAAATATCATAATGGTTATTCTTCAAACGTTATGACTCCAGGCGGAGAGGCGCATTTAGCTTTGGCCTTTAACCCCTCGCATTTAGAGATCGTCGGTCCAGTATTACAAGGCTCAGTACGTGCCCGTCAAGTACGCCGTAATGACCAGCCAAAAGATAATGGCAAGGATGGTAATTCAGTATTACCAATCGTTGTGCATGGTGATGCCGCTTTTGCCGCGCAAGGCGTAGTACAAGAGACTTTTCAGATGTCACAAACTCGTGCTTATAGTACAGGTGGCACGGTACATATCGTCATTAATAACCAAGTGGGCTTTACCACCAGTCGCCAAGAAGATGCGCGTTCGACTGAATACTGTACCGATATTGCAAAAATGGTACATGCACCGATTATTCACGTAAACGGTGATGATCCTGAGTCGGTCGTCTTTGCAGCCCAGCTGGCACTAGATTATCGTCACGAATTCGATAAAGATATCGTTATCGATCTATTCTGCTATCGCCGTAATGGTCATAACGAAGCGGACGAGCCATCAGCCACTCAGCCATTGATGTACTCGGTGATCAAAAAACTGCCAACCACTCGCACTATTTATACCAATAAGCTTATCGAAGCTGGGGTTATCAGTAAAGAAGAAGCGGCTAAGTATGAAGACGAATACCGTGAGTCGTTGGACCGCGGTGAGTATGTTGCCAACTCTTTAGTGAGTGAGCCTGACGAAGCTTTATTTGTCGATTGGACGCCTTATCTAGGTCATGAGCTTCAAGATGATTGGGATACTGGTGTTGATATCGACATTCTAAAAGGTTATGGCAAGCGCATGGCTGAGATGCCTGAAGGCTATAAGCTGCAGCGTCAAGTACAAAAAATGGTTGAACAGCGTTTAGAGATGCAAACCGGTAAAGAGCCTTTGAACTGGGGCGCCGCTGAAACTTTAGCTTATGCAAGCTTAGTGGATCATGACAAAACGCTTGTACGTATTACTGGTGAAGATGTCGGCCGTGGTACTTTCTCGCATCGTCATAGTGAGATTTATAATATGACTGATGGCAGCATGTATGTGCCACTCGCTCATATCAGTGAAGATCAAGCTCGCTTTATGACCTTCAACTCACTGTTATCAGAAGAAGCAGTGCTAGCTTTTGAATATGGTTATGCTACTACTGTTCCAAATGCCTTAGTCGTTTGGGAAGCGCAGTTTGGTGATTTCGTTAACGGCGCACAGATGGTTATTGACCAGTTTATCGCAAGTGGCGAGACCAAATGGCAGCGCGTCTGTGGTCTGACTATGTTGTTACCGCATGGCTATGAAGGTCAAGGTCCTGAGCATTCTTCAGCCCGTCTTGAGCGCTTCTTGCAGCTATGTGCTGAAGACAATATGCAAGTGATTACGCCAACGACTCCAGCTCAGATATTCCATGCGCTGCGTCGTCAAGCGGTACGTCCTATTCGTAAGCCATTGATTGTAATGTCACCGAAGAGCTTATTACGCCATAAGCTTGCCACATCAGATCTAGAAGAGTTATCTACCGGTCATAAGTTTGAGACGGTATTGCCAGAGATTGATGAGCAAAACGCTGATAACATCACCCGTTTAGTGCTTTGTGGTGGTAAAGTCTATTATGACTTACTCGAGCAGCGCCGTGCCCTTGGTTTAGATCATGTGGCTATCGTGCGTATCGAGCAGCTCTATCCTCTACCTGAGGAGCGCTTGATTGCTGAGCTGGAGAAATACAGTAATCTAAAAGAGATCGTTTGGACGCAAGAGGAGCCATTGAATCAAGGCGCTTGGTACTACTTAGCACCGCATATGTTCCGCATCGTCGTACCGCATCCCACTAAAGCCAAAGTCATGGAGCCGGTCGCGCGTCCAGCAAGTGCTGCGCCCGCTACTGGGTCACCCAAGCTACATGCTCAGCAGCAGCAAGCATTAGTCGCAGGTGGTCTTGGTGTTGAGGTTTCACAGCTTAAATAACTCGATGTTATAAGCGATTAATCTAAAAAGTATGAGCTTTAATTAATTAAATAATCAGGTGATAACCGTTAGTTTGTTATTTATTAAACACTCTAGCGGTTTATCGCAATTCAATAATAAATAGCAGTATCCAAATCTAAGGAGTATATCGATGGCTGAGATTAAAGCCCCCGTGTTTCCAGAATCGGTTGCCGATGGCACGATTGTTGAATGGCACGTTACCGAAGGTCAGCAAGTTAACCGTGATGATATTTTGGCAGAGATCGAAACCGACAAAGTGGTATTAGAAGTCGTCGCGCCTGATGATGGCGTTGTGACCAAGATTATCAAACAAGTTGATGATACGGTTGAATCAGATGACCTGATTGCTGAATTTGAAGCTGGTGCTAGCGGTACCGATAGCGCTGAGAGTGCTAATGATGCTCCTGCAGTAGATCCCAATCAGCCAGCAGCGCCGGTACAGAAAAAGCAAGCAGCTGATGGCGGCGAGCCGGTACAAGTGACCGATAAAAAAGAAGCGGATCATAAAGATCAAAGCCCAGCGGTACGTAAAGCGGCAAGAGAGTCTGGCGTTGATCCTAAAAACGTTGAAGGCAGTGGCCGTGATGGCCGCGTGACCAAAGCAGATATGGCAAGCCCTAAACTCAAAGCCGATAGCAGTATCAAAACTGATAAAGGCACGCCGGTAGCCGAAGCGGTAGGCGAGCGTAGCGAAAAACGCGTACCTATGACTCGTTTGCGTAAGCGTGTCGCTGAGCGTCTATTGTCAGCTACCCAAGAAACAGCCATGCTCACAACGTTCAACGAAGTGAACATGAAGCCGCTGATGGATATGCGCGCTAAGTACAAAGATCAGTTTGAAAAGCGTCATGGCACGCGTCTTGGCTTTATGTCGCTATTTGTCAAAGCAGCTACCGAAGCTCTTAAACGCTTCCCAGCGGTTAACGCCTCACTTGACGGCGATGATATCGTTTATCATGGTTTTTATGATATCGGTGTAGCGGTATCGTCCGATCGCGGCTTAGTAGTCCCGGTACTACGTGATACCGATAAGATGAGTATGGCGGATGTCGAAGCAAAAATTCGTGAATACGGCAGCAAAGCGCAAGAAGGCAAGCTTGGTTTAGATGAGATGACTGGTGGTACTTTCACTATCTCTAACGGCGGCGTTTTTGGCTCACTCATGTCAACGCCTATCTTAAATCCGCCACAAACCGCTATCTTAGGTATGCACGCTATCAATGATCGCCCTATGGCTGTCAATGGTGAAGTCAAGATTCTACCAATGATGTATCTAGCGCTATCATATGATCACCGTATGATTGATGGTAAAGAAGCAGTACAGTTCTTAGTTACTCTTAAGGATCTTGTTGAAGATCCAACGATGTTACTACTAGATCTGTAAGCTTTTAAGCTTGTATCGGCAACCGCTGGTACAAGCTTTTTACTTCTATGCTTAAGCGCGGTTAAATAGTCTGTGATTTTTATTACCATGTCTAAGTATCAGTATTACAACATATTCTCTTAATCATAAACTCTCATGATAAAAGCCTCTCGCTAGTTTAATTTTTTATAATCAACCTATCAAAATAGTGTATTGACTGTCTCTTTGGTAGCTAGTTAACTCGCTAGGTGAATCATGAAATCAGTTATGATTTATTTGAGCCTTGATCTAAATCTTAAGCTTACAAGCTAAGAATAGAGTCAAATATAAAACTTAAGCATAAAACCTAAACCAAAATTATCTCCATTTATAATAGGGAACTACTATGAAAGACAATTATGATCTAGTCGTTATCGGCGGCGGACCTGGTGGCTACGAAGCGGCTATCCGCGCTGGACAATTGGGTATGAGCGTGGCTTGTATCGAAAAACGCGTTTATAAAGGCGAGCCGGCTCTTGGCGGTACTTGCTTGAACGTTGGCTGTATCCCATCAAAAGCTTTACTTGATACTTCACATCGCTATGAGGCGACTAAGCATGATCTTGATGAGCATGGTATCAGCACCGGTGATGTCGAGATCAATGTCGAAAAAATGATTGAACGTAAAGAAGGCATCGTTAAGCAATTAACCGGCGGTGTTGCGGCGCTACTCAAAGGTAACGGCGTTGACTGGTTACAAGGCTGGGGCACGCTAGTTGATGGTAAAGGTAGTGACAAAAAAGTCAAATTTGTGGCGCTAGCAGACGAAGCGGAAACGACTATCACGGCTAAGAATGTTATCTTAGCGTCAGGTTCAGTACCTATCGATATTCCAGTCGCTAAAGTGGATCATGAGCATATCGTTGATTCTACTGGCGCGCTTGATTTTACCCAAACGCCTGAGCGTCTAGGGGTTATCGGTGCAGGCGTTATTGGTTTAGAGCTTGGTTCAGTATGGCGTCGTCTAGGGGCAGAAGTGGTCGTTTATGAAGCCCTTCCTGAGTTTTTAGCAGCGGCGGATAAAGATATTGCCAAAGAAGCGCGTAAGATGTTCAAAAAACAGGGCCTTGATATCCGCGTCGATACTAAAGTGACCAATGCTGAGGTCAAAGACGGTCAAGTCGTCGTCACTAGCGAAAACAAGGGTGAGGCCTCAGATGAAAGCTTCGATAAACTGATTGTTTGTGTCGGTCGCCGTGCTTATGCCGAAAAACTGCTGGGTGATGATAGCGGTGTTCAGTTAACCGAACGCGGTCTTATCGACG
Source organism: Psychrobacter sp. (assembly GCA_029267175.1). Lineage (GTDB taxonomy): Bacteria > Pseudomonadota > Gammaproteobacteria > Pseudomonadales > Moraxellaceae > Psychrobacter. Next base: position 24,956 of record JARIDJ010000026.1, read on the forward strand.
TTGATGATCAGTGCAAAACCAATCTTGATGGCGTTTATGCTATCGGTGATTTGGTTCGTGGCCCAATGCTTGCGCATAAAGCTATGGAAGAGGGCATGATGGCGGTTGAGCGCATTCATGGCGAAAAAGCTCAGGTCAATTATGACACTATTATCAATGTTATTTATACTCATCCAGAAATCGCTTGGGTCGGTCTGACTGAGCAAGAAGCGACGGATGCAGGCTATGAAGTCAAAACTGGCTCATTTAACTTAGCCGCTAACGGTCGTGCTTTGGCGCAGAGTGAAGCGCAAGGTTCAATCAAAGTGGTTGCCGATGCTAAGACCGATCGCCTATTAGGTATGCATGCTATCTCTGCTGGCGCAGGCGATATCGTTCACCAAGGCATGATCGCCATGGAGTTTGTCTCTAGTATCGAAGATTTACAGTTGATGACTTTCGCGCATCCAACTATCTCAGAAGCAGTACATGAAGCGGCGTTATCAGCTGATGGCCGTGCTATTCATGCCATTCAACGCAAAAAGCGCAAATAGTAGCAATAGCTTTAGCTCTAGTCAGTCATAACTTACCGCAAGAACTTGGCAACTCAGAGCTAAATAGCAGCTACTATCATTCAATAAATGGTAACTTCAAATTATAGCAGTGTTTATTATAATAAATGCTGCTACTAAGTCTATTACCACGCTACAGACAGTTAATAGTGTGCCTATCTTACTATTTATTAATAACCACTTATTAACCATTACTGGTTAACCATTATTATTAATGACAAAAATAAAGGATACAATCAATGAATTTACATGAGTATCAAGCCAAAGAGCTGTTAAAAAGTTATGGATTACCTATCCAAGAAGGTATCGTGGCGCATAGCGGTGCTGAAGCGGCCGCCGCTTTTGATAAAACCCCAACCGATATCGCCGTTATCAAAGCGCAGGTTCATGCTGGTGGCCGCGGTAAAGCGGGCGGTGTAAAGCTTGTTAAGACTCGCGAAGAAGCTAAGCAAGTCGCTGATGAGCTTATCGGTACTAACCTAGTCACCTTTCAGACAGATGCTGATGGTCAGCCGGTAAACTTCGTCTTAGTGGCAGAAGATATGTATCCGGTACAAACTGAGCTATATCTAGGCGCCGTCGTTGATCGCTCTACGCGCCGCGTAACTTTTATGGCCTCAACCGAAGGCGGCGTTGATATTGAAGAGGTCGCTAACGAGACACCAGAGAAAATCTTCAAAGTCAGCGTTGATCCGCTAGTAGGACTTATGCCTTACCAAGCGCGTGATGTAGCATTTAAGTTAGGCTTGGAAGGCAAACAAATCAATCAATTTGTAAAAATCATGTCAGGTGCCTATAAAGCATTTGTAGAGAATGATTTTGCGCTGTTAGAGGTAAACCCACTAGCAGTACGCGAAAACGGCGAGATCGTCTGTGTCGATGGCAAAATAGGTATCGATTCAAACGCTTTATTTCGTTTGCCAAAAATTGCCGCGCTACAGGACAAAACCCAAGAAAACGAGCGTGAGCTAAAAGCGGCTGAATTTGATCTAAACTATGTCGCTCTAGAAGGTAACATCGGCTGTATGGTTAACGGTGCCGGCCTGGCTATGGCAACGATGGACATCATCAAACTCTATGGCGGCAAGCCAGCTAACTTCCTAGACGTTGGCGGCGGCGCAACCAAAGATCGCGTAGTAGAAGCGTTCAAAATTATCCTAGAAGACAGCAGTGTTGAGGGTGTATTGATCAACATCTTCGGCGGTATCGTACGCTGTGACATGATCGCTGAAGCTATCATCGCTGCGGTAAAAGAAGTTGATGTTAAAGTACCAGTTGTCGTACGCCTAGAGGGTAATAACGCTGAGCTGGGTCTAAAACTATTAGCAGAGTCTGGTCTAACATTGACACCTGCTCAAGGCCTTGCTGATGCTGCGCAGAAGATCGTCTCTGCCGTTACCACTGGTATAGTTAACTAATAAATACTGATAAGTAGGAAAAAATAATGAGTGTATTAATTGATAAAGACACTAAAGTATTAGTGCAAGGGTTCACTGGTAAAAACGGTACCTTCCATTCTGAACAAGCTATCGCTTATGGTACCAAAATTGTCGGCGGTGTAACGCCAGGTAAAGGCGGTCAAACGCATTTAGGCTTGCCAGTATTTGATACGATGAGCGAGGCGATGGCGCAAACTCATGCTGATGCTTCTGTGATTTATGTGCCAGCTCCATTTGTTTTAGACTCCATTGTTGAAGCGGTAGATGCAGGCGTCAAGCTCATCATCGTTATCACCGAAGGCGTACCAACTATCGATATGCTAAAAGCCAAACGCTATATCGAAGAGGCGGATGGGGTACGTATGGTTGGCCCTAACTGTCCAGGTGTTATCACTCCAGGCGAGTGCAAAATCGGTATCATGCCAGGTCATATCCATATGCCAGGTAAAGTAGGTATCATCTCACGCTCTGGTACGCTAACTTATGAAGCGGTCGCCCAAACCACCAAGCTTGGCTTTGGTCAATCAACTTGTATCGGTATCGGTGGCGATCCTATCCCTGGTATGAATCAGATCGATGCGCTTAAACTATTCCAAGACGATCCACAAACCGAAGCTATTGTCTTGATCGGCGAGATCGGTGGTACCGCTGAAGAAGAAGCAGCTGCTTATATCAAAGATCATGTCACCAAGCCAGTGGTTGGCTATATCGCTGGCGTGACTGCTCCTGCTGGTAAGCGCATGGGTCATGCTGGTGCTATTATCTCTGGTGGTCAAGGTACTGCTGAAGAGAAATTCAAAGCGTTTGAAGATGCAGGAATCGCTTATACCCGTGATCCTTCTAAGATTGGTGAAAAGTTAAAAGAAATCACGGGTTGGGAATAATTTATAGCTAAAAACAACATAAGTTTAGCTTATAGCTACTAAAGTCATATTGATAAAACACTAAGACACTCCTACAATGGAGTGTCTTTTTTATTGCCTAAAACTATTATGAAAAAAATAACCCATGCTGTTATCCCCGTAGCCGGTTTTGGTACGCGCATGCTACCGTTATCGAAGTCAGTTCCCAAAGAGTTACTGCCTTTAGGGAATCGTCCGGCTATTCATTATGTCGTCGAAGAAGCAATTGCCGCTGGTATCAAGCACATTGTTCTAGTAGGTCATAGCCAAAAAAGTGCAATTGAGAATTACTTTGATATTAATGCTGAGCTTGATAATCAGCTTCGTCAAAAAGGCAAAGATGAGCTTGCCGATAGCCTAAATTGGCTACCTGAAGATGTTAGCGTGTCGATGATACGCCAAGGTAAGGCTTTAGGGTTAGGTCATGCAGTTTTAGCCGCGCGCCCTATCATCGGTGACAATGACTTTGCAGTATTGCTACCGGATGTGGTATTAGATCCTTTCAAGACTGATTTGCAGCGTGATAACTTAGCTTTTATGATTAATGCATTTGCTAAGGAGGGTCACTCACAAATATTGGTAGAACAAGTGGCTGATAGTGAGGTGCATAAATACGGTATCGCGAAGCTAAGCAATGATGACGATAGTGGATATAAAGAAGACGCTAATGGCAACCAAAGCTTTAGAGTAGCAGGCTTCGTTGAAAAACCTAAGCTCAGTCAAGCGCCTTCACGCTTAGCAGTGGTAGGACGTTATGTTTTTAGTAACAAAATATTTGCTTATCTAGCCAATACTACCGCCTCAGTCGGTGGCGAGATTCAGTTGACTGATGCTATTGATGCACTTATTAGCGAATATGGCGTCAATGTGACTAAGATGCGCGGCGCTAGCTATGATGCAGGAGACATGCGCTCTTATATGCAGGCCTTTATTTATTTCGCTCAGCAACAGCTTACTGATGAGTAATCAATTATTTAATTAGGGTCTGTTGAACATTCGATCATGGCACTGACAGTGACTATTTTTTAGGCGATTCTAGATTAAAACTATCTAGTTTAGTCACTCTAAGCGGATCTTTTTAATGACTAATCGGCAAAAAAGAGTCCTGTCCTTATAGGCTGATGCTAAAATTGCTCTATTCGTTGTAAAAATCTAGCCAATGCAATGAGCATTACCTGCAATTTTTACTTAGACTAGAACCATTTTAGCTATCAGCAGTGCTCATTTATAAATGTTCAACAGACCCTGATCCGCCACATAAAAACCCCTGTCGATGAGTCGTATTATGGCAAATAATCCCTATCCTAGTGCTCGCAAATCCTCGTATTGGACGCAGTTACAGCAGCTCGCTGAGCAGCCGTGGTCGATTGTGCACTTATTCGCTCACGATGATAAGCGCGCTCAGCGCTTCTATGTAGAAGCCAATGCTATTTATATGGATTATAGCAAGCAGTGTATCGATGAGACGGTATTAACGGGGCTATTGAATTTGGCGCAGAGCTGCGAGTTATCAGCGCGCATTAAAGATTTGATGCAAGGTGCTATGGTCAATACTAGCGAGCAACGTGCTGCGCTGCACACCGCTCTTCGTTTGCCTGAGAGTGCCGAGTTAGTCGTCGCTGAGCAAAATGTAGTCAAAGATGTACATCATAGTCTAACGCAAGTTGAGCGCTTATCGGCCCGTATTCGTAATGGCACTTGGCGCGGGTTTTCAGGAAAAGCCATTACTGATGTGGTCAATATCGGCGTCGGTGGCTCTGATTTAGGGCCTCTGATGGCAACGGCTGCGCTCGATGAGTGGGCGGATACCGACATCGTAGTGCATTTTGTCTCCAATATGGATGGCACGCAGCTGGATAATTTGCTCAAGCGCCTCAATGCTGAGACTACGTTATTTATTATCTCCTCTAAGTCTTTTGGTACTGTTGATACTTTATCGAATGCTAAGACGGCTTTGTCGTGGTTATTAGAAACCGCTGTGCTTAATTCAGGCTCACAAAAAAGTGTCTTGCGTCGACATTTCATCGGTATCTCAGCCAATAGAAGCAAAATGAGTGCTTGGGGTATCCATCCTGAGCATCAATTGCAGCTTTGGGATTGGGTTGGTGGGCGCTTTTCTTTATGGTCAGCTATCGGTTTGGCTATCGCTATTCGTATTGGTATGTCACAGTTTCGTGAGCTACTTGCCGGTGCAAATGCTATGGATGAGCATTTTGCTACTGCAGATTTTAAAGAAAATTTACCCGTACTATTAGGGCTGCTTGCGGTGTGGAATAGCACCTTTTTGCAGATACATGCGCATACGGTATTGCCTTATGATGGACGTTTGGCTTATTTGCCAAGTTATCTAACTCAGCTTGAGATGGAGAGTAATGGCAAGTCAGTGACTCATGATGGTAGCCATATTGATTACAATACCTGTCCGATACTTTGGGGCGAGATTGGCTCAAACGCGCAGCACGCTTTTTATCAATTACTGCATCAAGGCACGCAGCATGTTTCTTGTGATTTTATCGCTTGCGTCCGTCATTATGACGATAATGAACAAAACACTTCATTACAGCATCAGCATGAGTTATCGCTATCGAACTGCTTAGCACAGAGCCGAGTGTTGGCTTTTGGAAATGCTGCTATCGCCGATGTAAATGCTACGGCTTGTGAAGCGGATAAATATAAGCATTATCGCGGTAATCAGCCTTCCACCACTTTGCTTATCGATGAGTTGACACCGCATAGTTTGGGTGAACTGATTGCTTTATATGAGCACAAAGTCTATGTCATGGCAAGCATTTGGGATGTGAATCCTTTTGATCAGTGGGGCGTTGAGATGGGTAAGCAAATGGCAGAAACCGTTTATCAAGCTATGCAGCAAAATACTTCTGCTCCTTTTGATACTTCTACCAATCAGCTACTAGAGCATATCAAGCAGCTAGCTGAATAATACGGTCTTTAATAAAACTATAATTAAGGTAGCGCTATGAGCTCTAACGCCGCAGTCAGTACCAGTACGCTTAGCACTAAGTCCTCTAAGGTTTGTATCATTATTGGTCACAGTATAGAAGCCATCACTAGTAGCGTTGTGCTAGCAAGCTTAGATCATACGGTGCATCTATACGCCGATTTAGCGGTATTAGAACAGCAGGTTGAGCAATATGGCTTTGAGCATCACCTGCAGGCTTTATGGCAGATGTATTGTCAGCAGCAGCAAATAATATGCTCAGCGTTACCAGATAGTGCCGATAAGCTAATTAATCATTACGAGAGTACAGCTGAATCAAGCCTTTCTCAAACTCAAGATAAAAATCTCAATAAAAATAAGCGTGTCGATATCAGTTGTTATTGGCTATTTTTGGATAGTATTAGCAAAGTTTGGGCGGATGATAATTGGATTGTGGCTTTTAATCACAGTCATCAACAAACGATTCCAATAGTCATGAGCGGGATTGAAAAGCTAGGACGCGTGACAAAATTAGCAGAGGGTTTACAACGCGCTTGGGTTTATTACGTGCCGTTTGTGTTTTTGCAAGACGGTGAAGCTTATAGCTCGATGCTAAAGCCATCATTGTGGTTATTGGGCGAAAAAACCCCTGATAGCAGTCATCATTTAGCGGTACTACAACCATTAATACAACAGGCTCGTGCTTATCATCATGCCGATATTGCTACTATCGAGTTTGCGCGTAGTAGTATTATGGCGATGCTGGCCACGCGTGTTAGCTTTATGAATGAGCTATCTAGACTTGCTGATAGTCAGCAGGTAGATATCGGTGAAGTCAGCCGTATTATGGGACTTGATGCCAGAGTAGGAAGTAGTTATTTGCAGGCGGGTTGGGGGTTTGGCGGTAATACTTTGCCCACTGAGCTGAATAAATTACAGCAATCTGGGCAAGAAAATAGTGTCAATATGCCTTTACTACAGTCGGTATTGCACATCAATAACGATCAAAAAGAGCTGATCTTCCGTAAATTTTGGCAGCACTTTGATGGCTTTATCGATAATAAAACGGTAACCATTTGGGGCGGGAGTTATAAATCAGGCTCTGGACGCACCACAGGTTCTGCTATTCATCCGCTGTTAGCGTTATTGTGGTCTTATAATATTAAGACACTGGTTTATAGCGATAAAGCCAAAAACTCACTAGCCAAGCACTATAGTGAGCAGCCGTTATTACAACTGCTCGATAGTCCTTATGAGCAGCTTGATGACGCGCAAGCACTATTTATCATTAGTTTATCACCGCAGCATCAGTTGGATATAGCACAGCTCAACCAGCAAGCTATGCCTATCTTTGATGCGCAAAATGCGTTATCCCGTGCTCAAATTAAGGCGTTAGTCGGAAGTTATGTAGGGATTGGCCGCGCTAAATAGTCGTTAGAGTGACAAGCATAATACCTTCTAAGCTTAAGCAGGAACCGCGCCTTGAGTCGCAAGCCAGTCTTTAATTTCTATGGTTTTACTCTGCAATAACTGTTTATCTCCGCGACTCTCAATATTGAGTCGAATTAGGGGTTCAGTATTAGAAGCGCGCAGATTAAATCGCCACTCGCCAAAATCGAGACTGAGACCATCAAGCATAGATTTGCTCGGTTGTTCGTCAGCGAATTTACTTTCTATATCATTAATGATAGTCGTTGCATCACTACTAGTTAAACGAAAATTGAGCTCACCTGAGCTCGGATAAGCGCTGATATAACCATTAACTAGCTCTGATAAGCGGTTGCCAGTAATGGATACTAATTCAATGGTCAAAAGCCACGGAATCATGCCGCTATCACAATAAAAGAAATCGCGGAAATAATGATGCGCTGACATCTCGCCACCATAAACCGCGCCTGATTCGCGCATCACTTGCTTGATAAAAGAGTGTCCTGACTTACTAATAACCGCTTTGCCACCATGCTCATCGATGACCGCTTCGGTGTTATAGATGACACGAGGATCGTAGACAATGGATTCGCTTGGATACTTATTAAGAAACGCTTGCGCGAGCATACCGACAATATAACTGCCATCAACAAACTCGCCCGTTTCATCAAATAAAAAACAGCGATCAAAATCACCATCAAAGGCAATACCTAAATCAGCTTGATTATCTAGCACCGCTTGCCGCGTTGACGCCCGGTTTGCTAAAATCATTGGATTAGGAATACCGTTAGGAAAGCTACCATCAGGGTCATGATGCAGACGAATGACTTCAATGGGCGCGTTAGCTTGTACTAGTTTATCGATTAGTAAATCAACCACGGGACCGGCGCTACCATTACCAGAATTAATGACAATAGTTAAAGGTTTGAGCTTTTTTATATCAATAAAATCGATAATATGGTTGATGTAAGCGCTCTTATCAGCTAATGATCGTAGCTCGCCTTTTTGCTCAGCATCAGCGAAGTCTCCTGACTCAGCTAATGCTCGAATCTCAGCCAAACCGTCATCTGCGCTTATCGGCTTTGAGTGCTCTTTGACCAGCTTTAAGCCGTTATAATTGATTGGGTTATGACTAGCAGTGACCTCAATGCCGCCTAATACTTGATAGTGGCTAGTGGCAAAATATACCTCTTCGGTGCCAGTCATGCCCAAATCAATAACATTAACGCCAGCATCTAAAATACCTGCCATCGCCGCTTGTTTGAGCTGCTCGCTTGAATGACGAATGTCGCAACCAATGGCAATAGCCGATTTTAGTTTTTTCAAATCGCTAGAGTCAGCGGCGGCGTGGTATCTTTTATAAAGAATCTCAGCAAAGGCGCGACCAATTCGGTAAGCTATCGCTTCATCTAAATTAACCCCAAGCTCACCGCGAATATCGTAGGCTTTAAAGGAGTTTATAGTGATAGGGCTGAACGAATCGGCAGGCTGATAGCTGGTATTATTCACAATAGACATAAAATAGATATTCCTAAGCTTAAAGGTAGAGAGCATTATTATTAAATAACTATTCAATGATACACTAACTCATAAACGGCTATCAGCTATTAGCGCTAAATGAGCAAAAATAAGAGTAACTATTTTTATGACTACCGACGATAATAATTTACAAGATCGAACCCAAGTTTTGCCACCTGAGCCGGTATCAGGTACACCTAAAGCCACTGGCGAATTAAGCGATTTATTAGCACTAATGGCGCGCCTGCGGGCGGACTGTCCTTGGGATCAAAAGCAGAGCAATCATAGCTTAATTCCTTATGCTATCGAAGAAGCTTATGAGTTAGCGGAAGCGGTACAGACGGATGATGAGGAGGATATCAAAGGCGAGCTTGGCGATGTATTATTGCAAGTGATTTTTCATTGTCAGCTCTACGCTGAGCAAGGGCGTTTTGATCTGAGCGATGTGATAACTACGTTGCAACAAAAGCTGATTCGTCGCCATCCGCATGTATTCGAAACTGAACATCTCAAAGATGAGGCGTCGGTAAAAGCGCGCTGGGATGAGATAAAGGCTGAGGAGCGTCAAGCCGATGAGGCTCGCGGCAAACCGCGTCGTCGCTTGGACGCATGCAGGGCCGGTAGCGCGCTGATGCAAGCGCAGTCGGTACAAAAGCAAGCCTCAAAATTAGGTTTTGATTGGCAAGGCGTAGCAGGCGCTTTTGAGAAGTTAGAAGAGGAGATTGAGGAGTTAAAAACTGAGATTGTCGATAAATCAAAAGCTGAGATAAAGGCTAATATCAGCGATATTGAAAAGGAGCTTGGCGATTGCTTATTTGCTTTAGTTAATGTCGCGCGTAAGCTCAATCTTGATGCCGAAACAGTAGCGCTAACTTGTGTACACAAATTTAAATCGCGTTTTGCTTATATTGAAGATCAACTGCAAGCTATTGGCAAGCCATTAGAGGATAGTGATATTGCCCAAATGGACGCATTGTGGGAGGCCGCCAAACTGCATGAGCGCTCCTTATAACTTTATTAATCATTATCGTGGGTTACTTGCTAAGAAACACTTAGGGCTTTTATCATGCCTAATTGTTTTTATATCCGTTATAGCGTCCAGCGCGCAAGCTGCGCCTTGTTTTGATAATCCAAAAAGTGCTTATAAATACCTATTAGCACAAGAAAAATCCGAGACCCAAGCGCGCGTGCAGGCCACGGTAAATATCAATCGCGCCACTGAGGGCGAGCTGGTATCACTAAATGGCATTGGCAGTAGTAAAGCGCAAGAGATTATTCTTTACCGTGAAATGTTTGGCGACTTTAAAAGTGTTGATGAATTAGTAAAAGTAAAGGGTATCGGCGCAAAAACTATTGAGAAAAATAGAGCAAGAATGCGAGTAGGGAATTGAGTTTTTACTTCAACCTAAAATAGCTTGTTTATTGCATTTATTATCGGTTATAGGTTTTTTAACAAATAGCAGGTAAGTAGATGTCATAATACAGCAATCAGGCTCAAAATTTGTTAAACTAGCCGATACATCCGCCTGAAAAACGCTGTGTTTATCAGGGGTGGTTAAGAATACCGGCGAGGAGTAGATGCATGGCCGAGCGTGCCGCCAAGCAGTTAGAGTTAAATAAATCCGAATTACCCAATTCCATTACTGAAGTTATTGCCACCTTATCCCGAGCTGGGTTTGATGCCTATATCGTTGGTGGCGGGGTGCGTGATACTTTATTGGGTTTGCAGCCCAAAGACTTCGATGCGGTCACTGATGCCAAGCCGCATGAGATTAAGGATGTATTTGGTAAGCGCTGCCGTATTATCGGTCGCCGTTTTCAATTGGCGCATGTCTACTCTGGTCGTGAACTTATCGAAGTCGCTACTTTTCGTGGCCCGCCTAACAATAATGCCAGTACTAATCAGGACGGGATGATCCTGCGCGACAACGTTTGGGGCGATATCAAACAAGACTTTGTGCGTCGTGATTTTTCTATCAATGCCCTTTATTATCAGCCGCTCAAAGGAATAGTGCATGACTTTTGTGGCGCTTTGGAGGACATCCGCAATAAGACCATTCGTCTGTTAGGCAATGCGCCTGTGCGTATCGAAGAAGATCCGGTACGTCTGCTGCGAGCCCTGCGCTTTAAGGCTAAGCTTGGCTTTGAGTTTGATGCAGAGCTCTCAGAACAGTTTCATGATGATAATTGGGCGCTACTGGATCAAATATCACCGCATCGCTTGTATGATGAGACGCAAAAGATGTTCACTGGCGGTTATTTAGTACCGCTATTGCCCTTACTTTTTGAGTCTGGCGCTATCGATAGTCTAATGATTTATCCCCCTTCTGAGCCTAGTCCTTTAGTGCAGCAAGTGGCTATCAATACCGATAAGCGTATCGCGGCGGGCAAGAGTATTAATCCTGCCTTTTTCTACGCGGCACTCTTGTGGGAGAACTATCTGCATCAGCTAGAAAAGGCCAAAAATCGTAATATGCCTTTTGCTGAGGCGCAGTTACATGCCGCGAGCAAAGTGATTGATCGCCAACGTATCAAGACCGCTATTCCTAAGTTTGCCGAGCAGTTTATTCGAGATATTTGGATTTTGCAGCCCAAACTATCCGCGCCGCGTAATAAGCAGATTGAGCAATTGGCTGAGCATCCGCGTTTTCGTGCAGGCTTTGACTTTTTATTACTGCGCGAGCAATGCGGTGATAGTGATCATCCATTATCAGAATCAACCAATGGTATGGGCGAATGGTGGCAGACCTATCAGACTTTATCTGAGAGTCAGCAGCAGCAAGCGATAGCTGATTTTGATGAAAATATTCGCCGCGGCGCTTATAAGCAAGGTCAGCGTGGTCGTGGTCGTAACCGTCAAAAAAACCAGACTAATAATACTCAGCCAAAAGACCAGAAACAAACTAGTCAACCTGACCAAGTTAAGGTGAGTCAAAGTAGTACCAATCAAGCGGTTAATGACGCGACTAATATCCCTTCACGTCGCCGCCGTCGTAACTCTGATAAGGCCGCTAGCTCGTCTAGTCATCAACAAACGACTAGTACTGAGCAATCGCTACAGGATAGTCAGGAGCTTGAGCAATTACAGCAGTTATCTTTAGCGGCTATTAAGCACTCGCATAAAAAACCAGCCGCGCCAAAGCCCTTATTTGTTATTGAGCATGAAAAAGTAGTGCCACCGCTCAAAAGACAGCTAGATGGCGATACTGGTCAAGCCACTACTGATAAAACTACTACCAATAAAACCACTGCTGATAAAGTGACTGTTAATAAAGTGACTGCTGATAAAGTGATTAAGTCAAATGGTCGTAAGGTTTCGGCTAATAACAAAGCAGCTATTGATCATCAAGCAGCAACTAAACCAGAAAATAAAGACAGCGCTGATACTAACGTGCAACAGCCAACAAAACAGTCAAAGAGGACTAAGACAGAAGTTACTACTTCAGTAGCGCAGACACCCAAAATGGTGACGCTCAATAACGAGCCGATTCCTAGTAAACGTCGTCGTAAACTGCCAAGTAGCTCTACTTCAGCTGTTTTAGTAACAGCGCCATTAATCGAAGATAAGCCAGTTAGTCAGGCTAAGTCTGAGACGTATGAGAAAAAAGCACCAAAATCTGTATCACCGCAAGCTAATAGCGCTGCTAAGATGACAGCCACTAAGTCGCCAAAGCTAGCGAATGCTATGGCTAATAAAGGCGCGATACCTGCCAAACGTCGTCGCCGTCAGCCTAGCACGGACAATGCTCAAGGTGAATAGTAGTCGTTTAACACTAGCACTGATTGAGTTAGGTGCCGTATGAATACTGAGGTTTGGGTCACTTGTTATCTGGGTTTAGGTAGTAACTTAGCCAATGAGCTTGGCTCGCCTATGGAGCATTTGCAGCAAGCTATTACTAGTTTGACTCAGCATGAAGCTATTCGCCAAGTACAAGTATCGTCATACTACGCTTCTGCGCCAATGGGGCCGCAAGATCAGCCAGATTTTGTTAATGCGGTGGTGGCTATCGAAACGATTTTGTCGCCTTTACAGTTACTAGCTGTTTGCCAGCAGTTAGAGACGCAGGCGCAGCGCGCGCGGTTACGCCGATGGGGCGAGCGCAGTCTCGATGTCGATATTTTATTATATGGTCAGTTACAAATTAACGAGCCTACCTTGACGGTACCGCATGTCGGCTTGACCCAGCGTAATTTTGTCTTAGTGCCACTAAGAGAACTGGCGCCTAATATTGTAATTAATGCGCAGCCGATTAGCGCTTATCAGCAAAGCGAAGATTGGACTGGTCTTAGAGTGTTAAAATAATCAAAGCTTGTGCTCATTATCTGCAATTACTCCTATAAAAATACCTTTTACTAAGTCATTGAGGGCTATATGACGACTTTATCTACGCTTAAAAAATTCAAAAAAGACGGCACCAAGTTCAGTTGTTTGACTTGTTATGATGCTATGTTTGCGCGAATGATGGAAAAAGCGCAGATAGATACTATATTGATTGGCGACAGCTTAGGCATGGTGGTACAAGGTCATGATTCGACTTTACCTGTCACGGTAAATGATATGGCATATCATACCGCCAATGTCGCGCGTAGTAATAAGCAGGCATTAATTCTCGCTGACTTGCCCTTTATGAGCTATGCCATCCATTCTGAAGCGATTGCTAATAGTCGTCAGCTCATGCAAGCTGGGGCTCATGTGATTAAGATAGAAGGCGGTAGTGAGCTTTGTGAGCTAGTGACTATGTTAGCGCAAGCTGGTACACCAACTTGCGTACATCTAGGTCTAACGCCGCAATCGGTCAACGTCTTTGGCGGTTATAAAATCCAAGGCCGTAGCGATGAAGCGGCGGATAAATTATTGGCTGATGCCACCACGGTCGTCGAGGCGGGCGCAGCATTATTAGTATTAGAATGTGTCCCAGCTGAGCTTGCCAAAGCAGTGACCCAAGCGGTTGAAGTGCCCGTCATCGGTATTGGAGCAGGGGCCGATACGGACGGTCAAGTATTAGTGATGCATGACATGTTAGGTATGGTTCATGGCCGCGCTCCGCGGTTTGTACATGACTTCTTAACTGATGAGCGCAATAAGGAGCATAGTATCGAAGGCGCATTTGCCCTTTATCAGCAGTCAGTACGTGAGGGCAGCTTTCCTCAGGCGCAGCATCAATTTGATTAGCGTCATGATTTGACTACTCCATACTATTTAATATAAAGATAAAAGAGATTTCGATGCCTAATATTCATCATCGTATTGCTACTTTACAAGACGCCTTAACCCCACTGCGTAGTCAGCAACGTCTTGCCTTAGTGCCGACTATGGGTAATCTACATGCTGGCCACTTAGAGTTAATCAAAATCGCTAAACAGCATGCTGATATCGTTGTGGTTAGCATCTTTGTCAATCCAACTCAGTTCGGCATTGGCGAGGACTTTGAGAGCTACCCGCGCACCCTTGATGCCGATGTTGCCAAATTAGCTGGCGTTGATGCCGATTATGTGTTCGCACCTAGTGTTGATGAGATGTATCCGCTATTGCCGCCACCGACTAAAGTCATCGCCGGCGCGATAGCCATGCAATTATGCGGTCAATCGCGTCCAACGCATTTTGATGGGGTTGGAATTGTGGTGTCCAAACTATTTAATATTGTGCAGCCTAATATCGCTATATTTGGACAAAAAGACTATCAGCAATTGGCTATTATCAAACAATTGGTCAGAGATCTAAGCTATCCGGTGGAGATTATCGGCGCGCCTATTGTCCGTGCTAATGATGGTTTGGCTTTATCATCGCGTAATCAGTATCTAACGGATAATGAACGACAAATAGCGCCTGTATTACATCAAGTATTGCAGGATTTGGCAGAGCAATTAGCGCAAAAACTAAAAGAGCATAATCTAACTAAATTAGCATTGGACTCACTACTAGAGCACTCTTATCAGCGTATTACTGATGCTGGTTTTGAGATAGATTACTTAGCAGTAAAGACCACTGATCTACAGCCTATAGACTACACAGCGCAGACTATTAAAGGCGCGTCACAAGAGTTAATTATTTTAGTAGCAGCAAAACTAGGCAAAGCAAGATTATTAGATAATCAATCAGTAATAGTCAAATAACAGCATAGGTTTTAAACAAATAGCGTAGTATATAAAGAGTTAGAGTTTGGCAATTTAGAGCAGCGTAAGCGGTTTAATCAATAAGGTAATAGATTAGGGTAGTATCATGGACATAGATAAGGTCGATATCAATTCTAAACCTCTAATCTCAGATGATGACAAGCTGAGTGTGCTCATTGTTTCTGGACGTTCGGGCTCAGGCAAAACCTCAGTGCTCAATACCTTAGAGGATTTGGGTTACTATTCGATTGATAATCTGCCGCTGGCGCTAGTGCCTGAAGCGGCGCATAAGCTGGTTAATGAGAGTAATATCAAGCGCGTAGCTTTGGGCGTTGATATTCGCTCACCGCGTGCTGACTTATCCAATTTTGCGGCGATTCAAAAACAGCTACATGAGAGATATGGTGAGCTAAAGGTACAGGTTATTTATGTTACCGCGCAAGAAGATACCTTAGTTGCCCGCTTTAATGCTACCCGCCGCGTGCATCCGCTAATGGCTCAAGACGCTGAAGGTATTAATAACACTAGATATAACCTGCCTGCGGCGATAAAAAGAGAAATCGAATTATTAGAGCCTATAGCTAGCTGTGCTGATATTACTATTGATACTAGTAAGCTCAATATTCACCAGCTAAAAGAGCGTTTGCGCGATCAAGTAGGAGCTGATAATAAGATTGTGATTAATTTATTATCGTTTGGTTTTAAGTATGGCAGTCCTATTGATGCTGACTTTGTATTTGATGTCAGAATCCTGCCAAATCCGCATTGGAATGCAGATTTGCGTAGTGCCACAGGATTAGATAGCGAGGTGGAGGAGTTTTTTGCTGATTATCCAGAAGTTAGGGAGATGAGCAATGATATTGCTACCTTTTTGACGCGCTGGTTACCAGATTTTTTGCATAATAATCGCCATACGGTTACCGTGGCTATTGGCTGTACCGGTGGCAAGCATCGCTCGGTTTTTATTACTGAAAAACTGCAACAGCATCTTACTGAGCACTTGCCAGAAGCCTTAACCGTGGTAGCTAAACACCGTGAAAAAAGTCGGTGGTAGTTAGCAGCTGGCAGTGAAAAATAGCGGCTGACTTACCATTTTATAAAAATACTTTTGAGTTATTATTACTCTATTAGTCGCCCTATTATTTATTTTATTATCCCTATTATCAGAGAGTTTTTATGATTGATTGGTCAGAACAAGACATGCGCGTCTCGCGTACCGAACTCAAAAAATCTCATGAGCGCTTGCAAGCTTTATCGATACCGCTGGCGAACTTATCCAAAAAACAGTTAAAGAAGCTGCCAGCTAGTGACTATTTTATGGCAGAATTAATGGCTTTGGCAGATATTACTAGCGCTAATGCGCGTAATCGTCAGACCAAACGTGTAGGTAAGCTGATCAGTGAAGAGAACCGTCACGAGTTGGTCAAAGCGCTATTTGAAGCTTTTTTCCCTAAAGAGCAAGTCTCCAAAATCGAGAGCTGGCGCGGTAGACTCAATATCAATGACGAAGGCACAATGAAGCAGTTTGTAAAGCAATATAAAGCTGCTGAACATAATAGCTTATATCAGTTATTGCTTTGGATTGAATATGCCAAACACACTCAAGACGATGAGCTAATGATGGAGTCAGAGCAAGACTTAGCGAGCTATATTCGTGAAGTGGCTATTTTGACGCAGCTAAAGTAGCTTAATTCGGACAAAAAATATAGACCTTGTAGAGTCAGCCCTGAGCTGGCTTTTTTGTGGCTATTCATCTTGCAATACTGTCAGCGTCTCCCCATAAATAATGGTATTCCATTACCTTTATGAGTTTTAGTTGTTATGGTTAAAGTTTCAGCAGCGAGCGCTAATGATAATAGTGAAAATAAGATTGAGGATAAAGACGACAGAAAAATTCGTCTTAAGCACCTGATTAAACGCCTGCCCAATTTGCCAGGGGTCTATAAGATGCTTGGCAAAAACGGCGATATTCTCTATGTGGGTAAGGCCAAATCATTAAAAAGCCGAGTCAATAGCTACTTTGCCAAGACTATCGATCATCCAAAAACTCGCGCTTTAGTCGCGCGTATCCATAACATCGAGACCATTATTACTCGTAGCGAAACCGAAGCGCTGCTGCTCGAACAAAACCTTATCAAAGAATATCGTCCGCCTTATAACGTGCTACTACGCGATGATAAATCTTATCTTTATGTGTTTATCTCAGCGGACAAACCTTATCCGCGTTTGGCTTATGGGCGCGGCAAAGGCAATCATCAAAAGGGACGCTTTTTTGGACCTTTCCCCTCAGCGCATGCGGCCAAAGAAACCTTGGTGCTGATGCAAAAAATGTTTCAAATGCGTCAATGCACCAATACCTTTTTTAAACAGCGTAAGCGTCCTTGTTTGGAGTATCAGATTAAGCGCTGCCGTGCGCCTTGCGTGGGACTAATAACGCCGGAAGAGTATAATGAGGATGTGAATAATACCATTCGCTTTTTAAAGGGCGACTCAGGCGATATTCATAACGCTTTGATTGAGAAGATGGAAGGCGCGGCCGAAGAGCTGGATTTTGAAAAAGCAGTGTTTTACCGCGATCAGTTATCGATGCTACGCGAAGTGCAAGCGCGGCAAGCAGTTTATACCGTGCAAGGTGAAGCTGATGTCATCGCTATCTCTAGTCAAGCGGGTATGAGCGCGGTCAATGTGCTCACGGTGCGCGGCGGTCGTGTGCTTGGCGGCAAAAACTACTTTCCTGATGTCGATAGTAGCGAGCCTATCGCTGATAATCTCTCCGCCTTTATTATGTCGTTTTATTTTCAAGTAACTGATGACTTACCAAGTGAGATTATCCTCAGTCACGAGCTACCTGATCAGCAAGCGGTCGCAGAAGCACTTGCGACCCATTTCGGTAGTAAAGTCACTATAAAAACTAATGTGCGTGAGCACCGCGCTGAATGGTTGGACTTGGCCAATCTTAACGCTAGTAATGCGTTAAAAACTAAGCTTGGCGATTATCTTGAGCTACATGCGCGCTTTAATGCACTCAAAGAGGTGCTGGCGGATGTCACCGATCGTACTATTGATCGTATCGAGTGTTTCGATATCTCGCACACAATGGGCGAGGCAACGATAGGCAGCTGCGTGGTCTTCGATCAAGGCGGTTCGCGCCGGCGCGACTATCGTCAGTATGCTATTCATGATATTGTCGGCGGTGACGATTATGCAGCGATGAAGCAAGTACTGACGCGGCGCTACAAAAAGCAGCCATTGCCGGATTTATTGCTGATAGATGGCGGTAAAGGGCAGATGAGTATGGCCAAAGAGGTACTGACAGAATTGAGTATTTTGAACGATACGTTATTGATTGGGGTGGCAAAAGGCGAGGGACGTAAAGCCGGGTTAGAGGTGCTGCATTTCTTAGATCACGAGCCGCTTGATTTACCGATGGATAGCAAGGCTTTGCATTTACTGATGCATATTCGCGACGAGGCGCACCGTTTTGCCATTACCGCCCATCGTAAAAAGCGTGATAAGCGTCGTTCATCTTCGGTGCTAGAGGTGATACCAGGGCTTGGCGAGAAGCGTCGCCGTGACTTGCTCAATCATTTTGGTGGTATGCAGCAGTTATTAGGGGCTTCTCAACAGGAGTTGGCAGGGGTAACCGGTATTGGGCCAGTGCTTGCCAAGACTATTTATAAGGTTTTGCATGAGTAAGGTTTTTCTAAACTTATAACTATCTGAATAGTTTACTTTAATAATTAAAGGCTGTGCTTTTAACACAGCCTTTTTTGCTAACTAGCCTTCTCTACGATAACTGACAAACTCAAAGTCTAAGCCGCTTTTTTCATCGTGTTTCTTCTCGGATGTTTCTGTCGCCACAAAGTCGCTTGGCAACTCTGGGAAAAAAGCATCGCCATCGCTAATCTCAGTATCGACATGGGTCAGCTCAATACGATCGGTGTACATCATCGCATCTTTAAACACCTTTTCACCGCCGATGATCCAGATAGTCTCTAAATGTGCACCGTGCGCGAGGCTTGCCGCTTGTGTCAGCGCATCATCTAAGTTATGCATGACATGGGCATTGTCTTTGCCTACAAGCCCTTTTTGCTCTGCGTAGTCTAATTGGCTAGTAATGATAAAGCTGACGCGCTTCGGTAGCGGCTTGCTACCCATCGACTCAAAAGTCTTACGACCCATAATGACAATGCCTTTTATAGCGCTATCATTGGCGGCGGTGGTCATACTCTTAAAATGTTGTAAATCCTCCGAGATATGCCACGGTAGCTTATTGTCTTTACCGATACAACGATTGCTACTGATCGCGGCGATTTGGGCCACTTCGGTGTGGGCATAACTCATAATTTATCCTTTTTACTTATTGGAAGAGTACAGTAAAAAAAGCTTATACCTAACTCAAAAATACAATTAGTGGTGTTTGATTCGTTTGGCTTTTGTAGATACCATCTTGCCGAACCAGAATCAAGCAGCAATTTTTGCGGTTTGAGACTGATAAGGCATTTGATGTTTTAGAACACCAAAGCAGATATGTACCAGTTTACGCATAGCCGCACAGATCGCCTGCATTTTGCATTTACCATTAGCTAGCAGACGTTCGTACTGTGCTTTAATATCAGGGTTGTGTCTGGTTGAGACCACCGCTGCCATGTAGAGCTTAGCTCTGATATGACTAGAACCGTTCTTAGCTAAGCGAGTCTTGCCTCTAAACTGTCCAGACTGTACTTGTTTGGGTATCAGTCCTAAGAAAGCAGCCGCTTGTGAGGCTTGGGTAAAGCTTTTATTGTGCATAAGCGTTAGCATCTGTCTTGAAGTGGCAGGACCGACGCCTTTAATACTCTTAAGTAGCTCTTGGTCTTGCTTAAGGTTCGGATGATTATTGATATGATCGTCAATATCACCGTTTAGCTTAGCAATGGCTTCTTGTAGAGCAGCTATCATCTGCTCAATGGAGGCAGTAACGATGGGCGCAGTGTCGGTCGACTCAGCTTTTTCTTGGCGATTCTGCTCTCGCTGTAAGTCATGTTGCAGAGCATCTAAGCGCGACAGCAATGACTTTAGATGACGCGCCTCAGCGGGCGGCGGTGTCCATAAGTCCGGTTTCGTAGTCGCGGTATAGCAAGCTAATAGTATGCTGTCTTTCTTGTCGGTCTTATGACGCGAGCCTAAGCTGTCCGCATAGCTTCTCACAAATGCAGGATTGACGATACTCACCCTAAGACCTTGGTCATGCAGGTAGTAGGCAAGGTTTTCGTGATAAACGCCAGTAGCTTCAACCGTAATGTGAAGGTCGCTTAAGTCTTCAGTTACGTTCGCTTTGAGCCAATTAATAAGGTTGGGATAGTCAGCGTGTTCATTTTTAAACACTTTGGTTTTAACTTTGTTCTTGTCGATGTCTTTAAGCCAAGCTAAATCCAGTTTGGCTTTACTAACATCAATACCAATATAATGAGTCATCTTATTATCTTCCCTTGTTCATGCAGTGTCACTCATATTGAGGCACTTGGATACCATTCAGAGTATGAAGATGAAAGGATGAGCATTGGGCGTAATCTACGTCACAGTGTCTAGGCACTAAGGGTGCGCTCACGCTCACAATGCTCGGATTAGATGATAAAGTATATCAAGAGTTGATGTGTTTTAGCATCTAGTCAAGATACAAGGGCGCGCTATAAATTATCTCTTTTATAGCGCGCTTTTTTGGATTTTGAATTTTAGATAAATAGATGCATTTTAGGTAAATAAACCTTTAATTAAGGCAACACCACATCGACGATTTGCCAATTGATAAATCCTTGACGCTGCATCTCAATCGTTAAGGGATAGCCTTTGACTTGACCGCTAATAGTAAAGCAGTTGATACCGCAGTAGCGAAGCTCTGGCTTGTCGCTATCTACTCCTTGCGTAGCTTGCTGCTCAAGCTCGCTTGCTTGTTTTTGTATTACTAGCTGCATCTGATTTTTGA